>JAAYUS010000170.1 GCA_012517605.1 Bacteroidales bacterium | reverse complement strand
GCAAATTTTAAATTATGGCAAAAGAAGTTGCTGGACTAATCAAGTTACAGATACGTGGCGGAGCAGCTAATCCATCACCACCCGTCGGACCTGCACTTGGTTCAAAAGGTGTGAACATAATGGATTTCTGTAAGCAATTTAATGCCAGAACCCAGGACAAAGCGGGAAAAGTTATACCGGTTATAATCACTGTTTATGCTGACAAATCATTTGAGTTTGTCACAAAAACTCCCCCGGTTGCTGTTCAGCTCCTTGAGGTTGCAAAAGCCAAAAAAGGTTCCAAGGAACCCAACAGGGAAAAAGTAGCCTCTATTACATGGGATCAGGTAAAAACAATTGCTAAGGATAAGATGGAAGACTTGAACTGTTTTACACTCGAGTCGGCCGTGAAGATGGTAGCTGGAACTGCAAGAAGTATGGGAATAACCGTTAAAGGCGATCCCGGTAAATAATTAATTCGAAGAAAAAATGACTAAACTTACCAAGAACCAGAAGCTTGCTGCCGAAAAAATCGACAGAACCAGGCTTTATACGTTGACAGAGGCATCATCGCTGGTAAAAGATATTACCACGACAAAATTTGATGCTTCCATCGACCTGGATGTAAGGTTAGGTATCGATCCGAGGAAATCCAACCAGATGGTCCGCGGTGTTGTTTCCCTTCCTCACGGAACAGGTAAACAGACACGCGTGCTTGTTCTATGCACTCCCGACAAGGAAGCCGAAGCAAAAAGCGCAGGAGCTGACTATGTTGGCCTTGATGATTATATCGAAAAAATCAAGGGTGGTTGGACAGATGTCGACGTTATCATAACCATGCCGTCCGTAATGGGTAAAGTGGGTCAGTTAGGTCGTATCCTCGGTCCGAGAGGACTGATGCCGAACCCAAAAAGTGGTACTGTTACCATGGAAATTGGCAAGGCTGTTAAAGAAGTGAAGCAGGGTAAGATTGATTTCAAGGTTGATAAAAGCGGAATCATTCATGCCTCAATAGGAAAAGTCTCTTTCGAGGCACAACAGATCGTCGAGAATGCAAGGGAGTTTATCCAGATGGTAAACAAACTTAAACCCGCCGCTGCAAAAGGAACCTACATCCGTAGCCTCTTCCTTTCCAGCACAATGAGCCCGGGTATAAAGATCGATCCGAAGGGTCTTGATGATTAATTTGTAAAGTAAAACTCGAAAAAGAATTATGAGACGGGAAGAAAAAAATGCTATCATAAACAGCCTTGCTGAGAAACTAAAAGAGTACAGCCACTTTTATCTGACTGATACCGCTCAGCTGAATGCCGCCGATACAAGTGCCCTCAGAAGAAAATGTTTCGAAAACGACATTAAACTGATCGTCGTAAAGAATACTCTTCTCAGAAAAGCACTCGAGATGTCGGAAGGTAACTTTGAGGAACTCTATCCAATCCTCAATGGTACTACGTCCATCATGTTCACTCAAACCGGAAATGCTCCTGCAAAACTTATTAAGGAGTTCCGTAAAGCACATGATAAGCCTGTATTAAAAGGTGCATACGTTCAGGAATCAGTGTTCGTGGGAGAAAATATGCTCGATGCTCTTGTATCAGTGAAAACAAGAGAAGAACTTATCGGTGATATCATACTCCTGCTTCAATCACCTGCCAAGAATGTTGTATCAGCCTTACAGTCAGGCGGAAATAAATTACATGGTGTTCTTGAAACACTGTCAAAAAAAGAATAACAATAAAAGTATAATCAATTTAAAAATTCTATAAAAATGGCAGATCTTAAGAAATTTGCAGAAGAACTGGTAAACCTGTCTGTTAAAGAGGTAAACGAACTGGCAAAAATACTTAAAGAGGAGTATGGTATCGAACCCGCAGCTGCAGCTGTGGCCGTTGCAGGCCCGGCAGCAGGCGCTGAAGCACCCAAGGAAGTGGAAAAAACATCATTTGATGTTATTCTGAAATCAGCAGGCGGTCAGAAATTACAGATAGTGAAACTGGTTAAGGATATTACCGGTCTCGGACTTAAGGAAGCTAAGGCTCTCGTCGACGCTGCCCCGGGTCCTGTTAAGGAAGGTGTATCAAAAGATGAAGCAGAAGCAATTAAAGGTCAATTAGTAGACGCAGGAGCTGAAGTTGAACTTAAATAAGTTATACCTGTATATTGGGTTGTAGGTTTGGTCCCGAAATATTCGGGACCAGGCCTTTTCGTT
>JAAYUS010000169.1 GCA_012517605.1 Bacteroidales bacterium | reverse complement strand
GTAAAATCCATGTCTGTCTGTTATTTCCTTAACAAAGTCCAGTAAAGCCAGAGGAGGATTATCATAAACCTTGAGCAGAGCACCGCTTGCCTTCTCCCCTTTCTTAAGTTTCTTATGGGCAAAAAAGCTGTCGCCAATCCGAACTGCTCTCCATTCAAATTCATGCTCAATGTATTCCTGGAAAATAACAAAGCCAGACTGCACATCAGATCTTACAGTCTTATAAATATCCAGTTTCTTGCGGATATCCGCAGGATGCAAAACATAATGAAATCCTCTCCGGATCAGTCCTCCCTTGTCCAGGTTGGGACCACTTCTCCTGTGGGCTCCTTTACCTGAGAATGTATCATTAATGTAATTCCTGGCCTCTGATCTGTTATGCAGAATAATAACTCCACTACCAGAGGCGCCAATGTTAGCTTTGGCAACAAGAGGATATTTTGTTTTCTCAATAAATTCGACTGCCTCCAAACTGTTATAAAATACCCTGGTTTCCGGATGAGGAATGTTATTTGCTTTCAGCCAGAATGAAAGGAAGCGTTTATTCTCATAAATAAAAATCTCAAGAGGTGATGGATATATTTTGTACCCCAATATATAAGAGAGAATATAGGTTCTTTCATCATAAAGTTGTTTGAATCGAGAAGTCAGACCTCCGGGCTTTGCCAAAAGAATATCTGCCGGTTCTTTCTGAATTTCTTCCAGCCAGGAGTTTGATGTGAGATTAACAACCCTATACTCAAGTTCACCCCTGTAATTATCACCTGCTTTAACCCACAGGATGTGATCATACTCAAGTTCGTTACGTAATATAATTGCTTTGATTTTTTTCACCGCGAAGGCGCTAAGACGCTATGTTTTTGATTAGTAATTATTGACAAAACGCCTGAATCCGGATTTCAGAAGGGGAACATTGAAGTTTATTAAAAACCCAAGCCGCTTATCTGCTAACTTAAGATAAGAAATAATCTGAGCTTCATGGACCGGCAGGATGACTTCAACAGCCTTGATTTCAATAATTATTTCTTCAGCCACAAGTAAGTCTAACCTGAAATCTTTATCAAGAATCTGATTTTTATAAAATAATGGAACAGAAACCTGCTCCTGGACAAATACATTTCTTGACCTCAATTCATGAACAAGGCAATACTGATAAACTGATTCCAATAAGCCCGGACCCATTTCTTTATGAACACTTAATGAAGAGTCCAGAATTTCGTGTGACAGTCGTTCGTATTCAGATTTTAACATTCAAATTTTATTTTCACCGCTAAGACGCTAAGACGCAATGTTTCACTCTGCGATCTTCGCGTCTTCGTGTCTTCGCGGTAAAGAATCAATAATATAAGATAAACTCAAAATCTTAAATAAAATCTCCTTAGGGGTACCCTCTCTTTTTCTTAAATCAAATAAATCAGACGAAATAGGAATTTTAAGCCAGAAGTCTTTATTATACTCCCATGCCCTGCCAACAGAATACGGATCAAACTCAGATTGAGGTTTTCTGATAACCTTCTTAAAGTATCCTCGTGCTATATTCAATTTACCAAGAGGATTAATAAGATCATTTGGTCGATAACCTTTGTCAGTCATCATTTTGCCAAATTCGGGATATGCTTTTCTGATAATATTGGCGTACAGAACCTGTCCTTTATATCTTTTAAACGGGTTATGCTCAAAAAAATCCGAGTGTATCCCAGCCAGTTCAGTTTTAAATATTGCTTTTAAAAATTCAATATCCAGAAAGGGAGTCCTGTTTTTAATATATCTAAACTGATTAACCATTTCAGCCCCGAAATACTTCCTGAATATCTCTTCAAAAACGAAAACATAAAATCTCTGATTTTTTGTAAGCCTGTTATATGACTGATTATAACAGGGCAATTTCAGGATATCTTCTTTTAAAGCCTTCCATGAACTTTTATCATCTGAAAGGTTCAGGCACCTGAATTCTTCACTGTTTTCAATTGTCTTTATACCTTCGTTCGGGTTATTGGAATTAAACAGAGTATAAAGGTTTTGAGAGATTACCGGTCCGGCGTTATGCGCAGCACGGAATATCTCGCTTCCGAAGTTACCTGTAATAATATATTTATAATCACTTGACAGTCTTTTAGCTGCGTAAAGATAATGAGCCCGTGCAAAGGTTGCCGACCCCGATGAGCCTAAGATAAATTCCCTGCCACAATCAAGACTGTTTTCATTTACATATTTTTCATCAAGCTCAATATTTATAAAAGGAATCCCAGCTCTCAAAGCAAGCTGAGACGCAATTCGAACATCCTTTGAACTCACAGATCCAAAACTGTAACATAAGAAATCTTTTTTATGATAGAGTCCTGCTGATACTAATGTACGGCCGTCAAAGCCACCTGTAAGAGCATGGGCATATTTTTCATCGGGGAGATATTTTTTTGAGGTTTCAAGAAAAATATCCCTCACTTCGCTGAGCGACTTCCTCCAGGGTTTAGGAGAAATTGAGAAATATTCCTCAATATTTGTGTGTTTTATGATATTTATTTCTGATCCTGATATCTTTAAATAAGAGTTTGACGGGAGAAGCCTAATGTCTTCAAGAATACTCGTGTTAAAGAGAGGATAATTAAACAGAACTGTTTCAATTATGAATCTATGAGAGATTCTATTCTGATTAAGATGTTTACCCAGATTATAAGCATCTTCTGAAAAGACTATTCTATCACTATCATGATGATAATATAAAGGCAGAATTGAGAACATGGAATTCCCAATAATTATTTCTGAATTAATTTTATTCAGCAGAACATAATAATAATGTCCAAAGAGATTGTTTAAAATAAATTCCGGATCCGGATCTATTAGAAGTCTTTCTTCAAAATCAGTATCATATACAGGATCACCCCAGGCGATGAATTCATAATACGGATCTTGAAAATGCAACTCAATTGCTGGTTTTCTGATAAATAATTCTGCAAGATTTGCAATTTTCTTATTAAATGATATTTCCAGGATGAATTCAATCATATTTTCCCACCGCTAAGACGCAAAGACGCTAAGCATTAGCTTTGCGATCTTCGCGTCTCTGCGTCTCCGCGGTTAATTTTTTAAATTCTTCAGCCACCTGTCCCATGGTTTTAACATAAATTTTGGAAGGGTCCCTGTAATTTGCAACTAACTTCAATACTTCAGGCATTACATTCTCAAGGTACCAAAGATCCATTGAAGGATGGAACCAGAAATGGCAGACCAGTTTGTATTTTGCTGCTTTATCCAGGTAATTGCGAATCATTTTCAAATGAAACTCCTTTGACCAGCCGTATGGATCCTTATCCAATCCAAGAGAACTCGGTATTGCCACCAATCCGAACGGATCGATATATGGTAATCCGATATGGTATTTCATCGGTTTACGATAACATTCGATTCCTTTTTCTTTAAGGCTTTCGAAATTTCCATGAGTACCGCCCGGGAAAACCATACTTCTCAGGGTGATACCCTTTCCTGCAGCCAGCTTTATGCAGATATCCAGCTCTGCATCGGCAAGCAGCTTCGGGCAGTTATTATATGAGAAATCCAGATGTGAAAAAGTATGACATCCGATTTCATGATTTACATCTGATGCGAGTATTAAATCAATCAGGTCAGAAGCATACCAGGCAGGGTCTGTTTTATAATCAGAACAGGGATCGTGCTGGTACCAGTCGCCTGAATTGAAGCTCCAATTCCTGTTTTCGAAAAACTCCGGACGAGGCATTTCAGAATGAGGCAAACCGTTTGATCCCTTTTTACATTCACTCAGGAACAAATGCCCTACTGTGGCCCAGGTTACCGGAATATTAAACCTTTTAAATAAATCCAGTAGAACAGGTATATTCTCTCTCTCCTCTAGTCCTTTCTTAATAGCTTCCTTGTGCTTGGTTTTTGAAAACCTGAAAGCCCAGGCCATTTCGAAATCAGCGGAGAATACCACAATTCCTCTCTTAAACGGCGAATCTGCCTGGTGGTTAACCCTTGGTTTAAGTCCGGTTTCAATAAGGAATCTGGTTAGGGCTCCTTTGTTCTTGTCTGATAAAAAGGATCTGAATTTAGGGTATATATTCATGTTTTTTCACCGCCAAGACGCGAAGACGCAAAGCCATTTCTTCGCGACCTTAGCGTCTTTGCGCCTTCGCGGTTAATTTCTTTCCTTGGTAACAATTTCTATAATTTCCTCAAATCTTTGAACCATTGCCTCGACAGAGAACTTCGCAAGATGTTTTTTGTAATCCTCTGAATCAGGGTCAAATGAAGATTTAAGCTCCCGTGATTTAAGAAGGCACTGATAAAGAGCCTCATGGTCTTTATAGGGGAAAAGCATTGAAGAAGCCGGATAAACGGTTTCCGGTATTCCGCCAACATTTGTTGCAATAACAGGCAGACCCGCATACATCCCTTCCAGAATGGCATTTGAGATTCCTTCTCCGCGGGAAGAATGGATCATTACGTCGCT
>JAAYUS010000168.1 GCA_012517605.1 Bacteroidales bacterium | reverse complement strand
TCGACCCATGTAATTGTCAGGTCGGTACCTTTCGGCGGAAATATCTCGACCGCCAGGCAGTTCTCCTTACCTGGCTGCGCAAATCTGGTGATGTTGAAATTATATAACCTGTAAGCTCCTTCAATAGTAGTGGTATCGGCCACCAGATTACCGTTCAGCCATATATTTGCCTTATAGTTTATACTGTGAAATTTTATCCAGGTGTTCTGACCTTTAAAATCAGCCGGCAATGTAAAAGTAGTTCTGTACCACCACGATGATTTGAAAGGACTGTCGTCGGGGATCTCCCCACCCCTTCTCGAAATATATCCCGGGACATTCAGGATGTTTGTCCCGAAATAAGGATCGGGATATACTTTGTTTTCCACCAGTGTCCCGAATACAGTTGACGGAACTGTTGCAGGATACCAACGTTCAGGTTTCCACGATGCAGTTGACAGAATGTTTCCGCTAACCTTTACCTCTTTTGAGGATTGTATGGACCAGTTATTTCTGAGATTTATTTTTGCTGCAAAGGCAGGCGCGGCAATAAACAGGCTTGCCATCATAGATATTGCCGCAATAAAGATCGGCCGAATATTTCTTTTCATGTCGGACAGGTTTAATTGTAAAGATATATATTCAATTAATTCAGGGATTTCAGAATATGTTAAAGTTTGTTACTGGCCGCCTTCCGTCAGATATATCCTGAATGAAGGAGTGGCGGAAGCGGGCCTGATGGAATCGGGAGTTGTTTCAATAATCCTGAATCTGTTCGACGGCAATGCCCTATCAACGCCAAGATAATTGTTTATAAATCCTGTTTGCCGTTTTTTAAGGGAATCAAGTCTGACATTCAGCTTCTCAGTTCCTGCATATTTTACAAAAAGAGCTCCGGCATTTCCTGAGACAAGAGATGAATCAGCCGGATTTCTTCCAAGGACAAACCTGACAAGAGTGGAATCAGGAATTTCTTTGTCATCAGATACACTTGCTCCTGTCGACTTTAGGAAATCATTTCTTGTATAAATGTAGCCAAGTGAATCAATTGCCTTTTCACGGTTAATACAATAGATAAGATCGAGGTTGATAAGAGGCTTCTTATTCAGGATGTCTGTCAAAATATCAATTGACCTGAGTCCTTTTTCGTCGGGACTTTCATTTGTCAGGCCAAGCCTGATCTGTTTTAATGATTCTTCATCAACTCCCTGCAGTTGGGATATCAGGTTGAAAGGGGAAAGGGCTGCCTTGACGAACAGGTTCCCTATTACACGGAATATTATCCTGCCGAGGTTGATAATCTTAACCTCGTCTCCTTTCATTTTGACAGGAGCTTTTAGGTCAATTATCCCATCCTTGTCGGAAAGGACCCCTATTGCCAGCCTCAAAGGCACATTATAATCTGTCTTTTCAGGTAATTTCTTGTCAAGGCTAAATCTTCTGAAATAGACATGATTTGTGCTTTCAAGCGAACGTGGACGGAGCGTGTTTGTAGTTGAAAAATTCATCAGGCCACCCTTAACAGGAAATCCAAAGTAGTGTTTGAAATAGGCATCAACATCGGACATCCTGAATTGCTTAATTTCAAGGGAAATGTCAAGGTCGTTTGAAGGATCTGCCATATTGATGGTCCCTTCAGTGCTTATCGTCCCTGTACTGTTCAGCAATGCCGACAACTTTAAAGCTATCCTGTCCTTGTGTTCCGGCATTTCTGAAAGATCCAGTTTCAGGCTGTCGATCCTGTAATCGAAAGGATATTTGAGATTTCTGTCACTTAACAATACTGTCCCCCCTGTTATTTCAACGTGGGGGATGTTGTATGAGAATTCAGTTCCTGAAGCTGTAGTATCCAAAGGCTGTGCAAGCGAATCAGCCTGCTCGCCAGCTGAAGATTTCATCAGGGTTGTCCAATTGTTGACGGAATCTGTCAGTTCAAAAAGTACCTGTGGATTTTTAAGCTTTACGTTGTTGATCCTTAATATATTCCGTGAAAGATCGAACGTATCGAGACCGATGTCAAGGTTACTGAATGAAAGTATTGTCCGGTTCAGTGTATCGTTGAGTTGAAAGCCTGAAATATGATTTTCCCCTTTTACAAATAACTGCATGACGCTGGTTATGCTGCCCTTTATCATGAGATCGCCGGAATAATAGCCTTTCATGTCAGAGATATTAAGGTTGCCTGCAACATAGGGCTCGATGATCTCAAGATTCAGGCTGTCAATTTTAAGATCAATGGAGTAGGTGCTGTCGGCCTGGTTCACTGAGAAACCTGACCTGATCCCGCCGCCTTCAACGAAATTAAAGCCAACGTCAAGATTTGCAGTATCGCTGTTCCAGGTAAACCCCGGTATCTGAAGATCAAGGCTGTCGAGCGAAATCGTGTGATTAAGCGGAACATCGGTGTATTTCACGAATCCCCTTGAGATCCGGATGTTGTTTATTATATATTTTGTTGGTTCTTCGGGTATTGTGTCTTTTTCAGTAACCGTCGAATCAGAAGCTATGAGATCTGAGAAGTTGAATTTACTGCCGTCCTGCAGCACCTGGACAAACGGATCGTCAAGAGATATATACCTGACCACAAACTCATTGCTAAGCAGGGGCAGGTAATCGAGGTTGACCTTCAACTGGCGGAAGCTCACGAATGGAGTGGAACCATCAGCTTCATAGAGCTTCATGTCGGTTATCCGGAGGGTCCCGGTAAAATAATTGATCCTGATCTTGCCGATGTCGACATTACGGCCTATAAGTTCGGGCGCGTGCTTAATGAAGTAAGTTTTTGCAATACGGGGAGCGGCAAAAAGAATTATTGCAATAAAGAGTATTATGCCAGGAATTATTAGGTGCCTTTTTTTGAACGACTTGTTTTTCATCCCCGGATTTTTAATATTTCAAAGATAAAGAAGCTTTTAAAAAAGGAAATCATTTCTTTCTTACAACTATCCCCTTTGACCTGTACGAAAATACAGGTTCTTTTTTAGGCCCGGGCTCTGTTACCTGCAGATTCTGAAGCGTTGCATTTTCAACATCATCCATTACAATTGAAGTGCGGTAGTCTTTTTTTGAACATGACAGACTTACATTTTCGAAAGTGATGCCTTTGGCATGCCTGATATAAAATCCCCATGCAGGAAGCTCTTTGAACATTGAGAATTCCGGATAGCTTGAAGCCATCTCAGGGACTTTGTCAAGCTCGTCAAGGCCGACTTTTGCGTATGAAGGATCTCCTCCTCCGGGATAGCGGATCTCTATATTCTTCAGCAATACATTCTCGATCTTTACATCCGGCATACCAACTATTGATGAAGGACTTATATTCCTCGGCAGGTCTTCTACAGGTCCTTCATAGTTGTATCCCGCATCGGGTTTTGTTGAGGGCACCTCTGCATAGACATTCGATATTGAGATGTTTTTCATACTGCCTTTTTCACCTGCCCTCCGTTCTCCGATTCTCAGAAATATCACATTTCCGGTATTTATCGATCTGAGGCTGTCTACAGTAACGTCTTCAACAATTCCGCCATCGACAGCAGCAAATGTTATTGCCGACCTGTAAGTATCATATACAAGGTTGTTTATGATACGGATATTCCTGAATCCGCCAAGTGATGCTGTACCGAATTTTATTCCATTTGCGCTTGTCCGCACGGTGTTGTTGTGAATGAACACATTCTGGCACAGGAAATCGGCTGAATGTGATTTTAGGCAGATTCCGTCGTCGGCGGCATCGAAATATGAATTTGTGACACTTACGCTGTCGCAGTCTACAATGTCAACTCCGTCGTTGTTCCAGTACGATTTGCTGTCGACGCTTATGCCGTCAATAACCACATTTCTGCACTGATCATATTGCTGGTTCCAGCTTCCGGGATTTTTCAGAAGGATCCCTCGAATTATCACATTCCTGCAGCCCCTGAAATAAATATTCTGAGGGCGTATTGTCTCACGCGGGCGGTCATATTTAAGAGGATCGCTGACAACTCCTTTATGAATGAGATCAACAAGGTTTGTAGCCACCTCAAATCCCCGGCCGTCGATCACTCCCTTGCCTGTAATGCCGATGTTCTGCTGATCAAGGGCGAATATCAGTGCGGTCCAGTTCTTGTTCATCTCATAATCGAGAGGATTGTCTGATCCGACGAGTATGGCGCCTTCCTCAAGCTGTATCGTGACATTCGATTTAAGGTAAATGGTCCCTGTAAGATATCTTCCTACATAAAAAACCAGTCTTCCCCCGCCGTTCTCACTTATGAAGTCTATCCCTTTCTGGATAGAATTTGTGTTCAGGGTGGTGCCGTTCGATTT
>JAAYUS010000167.1 GCA_012517605.1 Bacteroidales bacterium | reverse complement strand
CAGAACGGGAAGGCCCGTACTTACAGCGACAGGGATATTGAACTATTTGCATCAGGTGAAGATCCATGGGAACATCCCAACACCGACTGGTACGGGGACCTTATTAAGAAATGGAGCGGCTCATACAAGCATACGATCACAATTGACGGCGGAAACAAGGGAATGAACTACTTTGTATCTGCAGGTCTGAGAGGAGATGATGCCATGTACAAAGCCTCATCCACAAAATACAAGCAGTATAATATCCGTGCAAAAATTGAGATGCCGGTTACCGACTGGCTGAAAACAGGCGTTGACCTGGCCGGCTTCCTTGTTAACCGCGTTTATCCATACAAAGGGGCTGATGCAATTGTGGGACAGTCAACACGTCTTCTTCCCACAAGATGGTCATTCTGGCCAACCGGTGAATACGGACCCGACATCGAGTACGGTGATAACCCTGTTGCAACTTCAACATTTGCTGCCGGAAAGAATGATCAGAAAACATACAGGTTACTGAGCACATTTAATACCACGATAACAGTTCCTTTCGTAAAAGGGCTTTCGTTCACAGGATCTTTCAGCTATGACTTGACCAATTATTACCAGAAAGCATTCTACAAGCCATGGGTGCTCTATTACCCCAACTGGGATCAGGCTGTCCGTAATTCACAGGGATTCATAA
Organism: Bacteroidales bacterium; assembly: GCA_012517605.1. Taxonomy (GTDB): domain Bacteria; phylum Bacteroidota; class Bacteroidia; order Bacteroidales; family VadinHA17; genus LD21. Next base: position 3,672 of record JAAYUS010000167.1, on the reverse strand, counting down.
CCAGCATGCCTCTGACTCCCACTCTGAGAGGTCTTTCATCGCCTCAGAACAATGAGAGGTATGACAGGACAATAAACCAGACATCCGTTGTTAATGCAATGTACCAGAAAACATTCGGAAGTCATAACTTAATGCTTTATTTGGGTTATGAGCAATATCAGAGCGATTATAACCAGCTTTACGGTTTCAGGCAATATTATATTTCCGACCTTATCCAGACAATGAATGCCGGTGCTGACCAGGACAAGAATACTACAGGTTATGCAACAATATATGCACGTAAGTCATGGATCGGAAGGGCTACATACGACTTCAAAGGCAAATACCTTGCAGAGTTCGTATTCCGCCGTGATGGTTCTCTTAAATTCCCGACAAGCAAACGCTGGGGTAATTTCCCGGGTGTTCTGGTTGGATGGAGGGCTTCAGAGGAAGGCTTCTGGAAGGACAACATTCCGTTCATCAACTATTTCAAACTCAGGGGATCATATGGTGTCATGGGTATGGACCCGGGCGATCCTTTCCAGTATATGAACAAATTCGGCCTTGGCCCTGGTATGGTATTCGGTACCGGTTCATCAATTGAAACTGTCGTTGGACCTCCTTCTGTTGCCAACCCGAATATTACATGGGAAACGCAGACAACCCGTAACATAGGATTCGATTCAAAATGGTTCAAGGATCTCATCACTCTTAACTTCGATTATTTCTTCAATAAAAGGGATCATATTCTTACAGCAAGGGATGCCTCAGTGCCTAATTTCACTGGTCTGACACTTCCACAGGAGAATATTGCAAGAGTTGATAACCATGGTTTTGAGATTGAAGCAGGAGTTCATAAAAACATCACTTCTGACCTCAGGCTCGATGTTACGGGCAACTACAGCTTCAGCCGCAACAAGGTTGTCTTCTACGATGAACCTGCAAGAGTTGTTGACTGGCAGGTACGCACCGGACATCCGTATGGTGCAACCCTGATGTACAACTGCATTGGAGTATTTGCCGACCAGGCCGCTGTTGATGCTTATCCTCACTGGTCAAATGCAAAACCGGGCGACCTGATATTTGAAGATGTCTCTGGTGACGGAAAGATCAATAGCGACGACATGATTTTATATGACAAGACAGATGCTCCTGAAGTATTCTATGGTCTAAATATTGATGTGACGTACAAAAACTTCAACTTGTCGGTTCAATTGCAGGGCCAGGGTGAATACCTGAGATTCAATCATTATGATGAAAGAAGGGGAGAAGCAGGTAACTATTTCCAGTGGACCTACGACAACAGGTGGACGCCAGAAAATATACACACCAATATTCCGAGGGCGTTCAACAGGAATGACTACTATTGGGGCCATGCAGTTAATATGAGCGATTACTGGTACGACAATACAGCTTATTGCAGGCTGAAAAACCTGGTGCTTACATACACTATACCGTCGACATTATATAAGAGTCTAGGTATCTCAAGAGCCAGTGTATATTTCTCAGGCAACAACCTTGCCCTGCTTTATACAGCTACCAGGAAGTTCGATCCCGAATCTGCATGGGGTGCATATTATCCGAACATGAAGACATTTGCAGTCGGTGCCAATATCACGTTTTAACTGATTGAAAAACTTTAAAGAATATAATATGAAAAAAATACTTAGTTATATAATTGCATTGGCGCTGCCGGTTTTGGTGGCAACGTCGTGCACCGATGTTCTGGATCAGCAATCAGTTGATTCCTTTAACCAGGAGGTTGTTTTTTCCGATATAAATGTTGTCAAAGCTTATCTTGGCAAATGTTACGACAGACTTGGAGGCATTCAGAATTCAACCACAATGACCAGTGACAATAATGGTGTCCTGGGCATGCGCGAAGATCTTCTGTCATCGGCTACTGACCAGACGCTTTGCATACACAGACCTTCAAACTATGGTAACCTTAAAGGGACTCTCAGCCCTGACCAGTTGGGTTATTTTGCTAATACCGGTTATGCAGGATTTTTGAGGTGGCCGCATCTCTACAGCAATATTCAGAATATTAATAATATTCTTGCAAATATTGATGCAGTGCCAACTACTACTGCACCTGACAACCTTCTAAAAACCAGGCTTAAGGGTGAAGCATATTTCCTTCGGGCATACGAATATGCAACACTGCTCATGACACATGGAGGTGTCGTTCTTAGAAGCGAACCATGGACTCTTGACGAGGATTACTCAACCACCACAAGATCCACCCTTGCACAGACAAAGGATTTTGTCCTTGCTGATATTGATCAGGCTATTAACATTCTGAAGGATTATAATATGGAGCAGGGACGAGCTACTGCTGCTGCAGCTGCTGCATTGAAATCGAGGGTTCTTCTTTTCTGCGCCAGCAAGCTCACCAACGGAGGCTATGAAGCTTCAAATCCGCTTGTTTCGTTCCCGGCAGGAAGCCAGACCGCCCTTCTCCAGGCTGCGAGGGATGCTGCAAAGGATGTAATGGACGGGAAATATGGTACATTCTCACTTGTAGGTTCAACAGCCGATCCTGTACTCCCTCTGACACAGGCTCAGATTCAATCGTATTCCGATACATATTTCAACATCTTTAACCAGAAGGGTAAATGGAACAGCGAAACAATCTGGGCTATTCAATATCCTCTCACAGGTGGTAATGTAAACAGGGCAAACATCTGGTTTGGCCCATGCGGCTACCACAACTGGGGTAACAACGACCCGACTGAACCTGCCGTAAGAAGTTTTGAGATGGCTGACGGAACTCCCTTTGTATGGGATAAATACAGTCCCGGCGACCAATATCTTCGCACAGCAACCGCTGCCGAACTTCAGGCCGATCCTTACAGGAACCCGTATTATGGCCGCGAACCACGTTTCTATGCAATAGTGCTTTACCATGGTGCTCCATGGCAGGCACGTCCTTCCGATGCGGCTGCTTTTGACCCGTACAACAAGGTGCAGACAGGCCATTTCTACAATCCCGATGGCACACTGAAGGTTCAGGGTGTTGACTCGAGGCAAGGCCTTATTGAAGCATGGAATGGCACAAAAACCGGGTACTATATTAAGAAATTCATGGATCCGGCAACAGCAGGGCAGTATTATTACAATACTAACCACTGGGTGGAATTCCGTTATGCCGAGATACTGTTGAACTATGCTGAAGCCTGCATTGAACTCGGAGGTGCTGATCTGCAGCCGGGCCTCGATGCTCTTAACATGGTAAGGAACCGCGCCGGTCTTCCCGACAGGGTAACAACCGATCAGGCAGAAGCCAGAGCATTCCTGCGTCATGAAAGGGCTATTGAGTTCTTCGGTGAAGGACACCGCTGGTACGACCTGCGGCGCTGGATGGAATTCGGAAATGTCGTTGAGGATGTCTATGAAATGAAGGTTAAAGAGTTTACAAACGGTAATTTCGAATGGAAACTCGACCTTACAGCCAAAGCAGATGCAAGAAGCTGGGCCAGCGATAAATATTACTGGCTGCCGATAGCACGCGATGAAATGAACAAAGCACCGCAGCTGCAGCAGAATCCAGGTTATTAATAAAGAATTAGTTTAGGATTTTAATATTTCCCTGAAAAGGGTAACTAATAAAGGAGGCTGTATCAGAAATACTGAATAACCACAAAGTTCGCAAACAAGGTGCAAAGGACATAAAATTAATTACTTACATTT
>JAAYUS010000166.1 GCA_012517605.1 Bacteroidales bacterium | reverse complement strand
GTAAAACGGGAACTATACGAAAAAACAGGAGGATATGACACCGAATTTGCTTTTCAGGGCGAGGACTTTGACTGGCAGGTTAGGGCAAAACAACTTGGTTACAAAATTATCTATACTCCTTATGCAAAGCTCTGGCATAAAGAAAGTATGACCATTGGCAAAACATCACCGTTCAAAGCATATTACGATGCCCGCAATCCGCTTATAGTACACATGAAATACCGGTCAGCCGTTGAGTTCAGAAAGTATTTTCAAATCCGTTTCAAACAATTGATGAGTTCATCCTTCAGACAGTTGCTGAAATTAAAATTCAGACATGTGTGGGCGAATTTTTCCGGTCTTGCGAGTGCAATAAAATGGGGGATCAGGAATCATAAGTTAACTCTGAGACATTTTATTGGTAATCGGTAATCGGTAATCGGTATTCAGTGATCGGTAATCAGTAAGCAGTGAAATCCGATTTGTGATTTGAGATTTACTCGAATAAAATAAAAGCAAAAATCCAGACTCACAAATCAACAATCACGACTCAAAAGTCACCGAATACCGAATACTGAATACCGAATACTGTTTTCTTAGAAACATGAGATCTCTCAAGCAAATCCTTTACGATCAATATCTCACATTCCGGTACGTATTCGGAAAAACAAAGCAATATCATTCCGGTAAGCAAAAATCACGGTTACAAATACTAAGAGATCTCCTGGCATGGCAGTTCAGAGAGGGTGAGTTCAATGATATGTATTATGCCATGGGACTGCACCTTACCGGCTCGAGACAAAAGGAGTATATCGGAAGAAAAAGCTTTCTGAAAATTAAAAACAGTACCGAAAGAAAACTAAAACAAACTGCCAGCTGTGACGGATTGAATTATGATGTGATTTCCAAAGATAAGTTTTATGCAAATTCCATTTTCACTGCGAACGGGATCCCCTGTATTCAAAACTTTGCGCTGATATCCGGTTCTTCACTGATTTTTCCTGACGGCAGAAATGAAAATATAGAATCAATCAGGGAAATGACGGATCCTTTTTTTATTAAGAACGTATCTGTCGAAGCAGGTGAAGGGATTTTCCTTTGCAGAATTGTTGATAGCAAAGTTGATATTAACGGTGAAATAAAAGAATGGGAAACTTTCAGGAGAATATTGAAAAATAAAAAATGGGTGGTGCAGAAACGATACTCCTCTCATAAAATACTTAATAAAATAAATTCCTCAGCTTTAAATACCACAAGAATAGTCACAATCTTTAATGGACAAGAGCCTGAGTACCTTTGTGGATTCCAAGGATTTGCCACAGGCAAGGAGTTGACCGATTCATGGAGTCATGGCTCAATATATGTCGGGATTGATATTGTAAAAGGCTGCTTAAAGGAACACGGGATTACCAGCACTTCAGATAAGCGCTCCGGATTGCTTCTAAGTCATCCTGACTCGGGAGTTGTCTTTAAAGATTTTGAAATCCCCTGCCTTAATGAGGCTGTCGATCTGTGCATCAGGGCACACAGACTCCTGTATTTTAATTTTATTATCGGCTGGGATGTTGCAATTACCGATTCAGGCCCGCTGATCGTTGAGGCCAACGAAAAACCGGGAATGAATGTTGCACAGGCATTGAACGGTGGTCTGAAGGAGAAGATAATGGAATATGCAGCTAAGATCAGTAATCGGTAATCAGTATTCGGTGAAATCCGATTTGAGATTTGAGATTCGTGAATTGTGACTTGAGATTTATTGCAATGCTTTCAAATCAAAAATCTAAAATCACAAATCACTCAATCATCCAATCATCCAATCACTTTCCTTTTAAAGCATAATATACCACATTTATGAAAATCGCGGTCTTCGGTCTGGGTTATGTCGGATGTGTCGGTCTTGGCTGTCTCGCACAAAACGGTCATTATGTGACAGGTGTTGACGTGAATGATGACAAGATAAGATTGATAAATAACGGTGTCCCGACTATAATCGAAAAAGATATTGACACAATAATCAGAAATCAGTGGCGTACCGGAAAGATATCAGCAACAAACGACTTCCGGAAAGCAGTTCTTGATACCGATGCTGCCTTTATATGTGTAGGAACACCTTCTCTGCCAACTGGTCAGCTTGACCTGCAATATGTTTTTGAAACAGCCAGGCAGATCGGGGAGGCGCTGAGAGATAAAAATGGTTTCTATGTGGTTGCAATAAGAAGTACAGTAATGCCCGGTACCAACAATAAAGTAGGGGAGATTATTACCGGAGAGAGCGGGAAATTAATAAGCAAAGATTTTGCGATTGTCTCAAATCCTGAGTTTCTGCGCGAAGGCTCTGCAGTGGAGGATTTTTACAATCCGGCAATAACGGTTCTTGGCTCAGATTCTGATAGAGCCCTTAATCTGATGGAGGAGATTTACAAAGGTATTAATGCCCCTGTGGTAAGAACAGATACTAAGGCAGCTGAATTTATAAAATACGTTAACAATGCTTTCCATGCTCTTAAAATAAGTTTTTCGAATGAGATCGGAAATATCTGCAAGACAATGGAAATAGATTCATTTTCTGTCATGGAATTGTTTAAGATGGACTACCGGCTGAATATTTCGAAAGCATATTTTAACCCCGGAATGGCATACGGCGGTTCTTGTCTGCCAAAGGACCTTAAAGGATTGGTTACCATTGCCCATGACCGGTATGTTCAGACACCGCTTATTGAAGCAATAGGGCGATCAAATGAGGTCCAGAAAGAAAGAGTTTTTGAAATGGTTTATAAAAGAAATGCAACACGAATCGGAATATTCGGACTTGCATTTAAGAAAGGGACTGATGATCTGAGATACAGCCCCTCTGTTGATCTGACGGAAAGGCTGCTAGGCAAAGGATATGAGTTAAAGATTTATGATAGAAATGTATCTCTTGCCTTTTTGACTGGAGCCAATAAACGTTTCCTAAATGAACATCTGCCACATATAACAAATCTTCTTGTTGATGACCTGAAAGAACTAGTTAGGGATAGTGAAATCATAGTTTTAACTCATAAGCCTGAGCAATCTGATTATGAAGTATTAAGCTGTTTTAAAGGCACAGTGATTGATCTTGTAAGAATCAATCCGGAAAAGCTGAAAGGTGTTGATATTGAAGGTCTAAGTTGGTAATATGAGAGGTCCAAAAAGAATTTTGGTTTACAATGCCGGGCCACTCTGTCCTGCCATCGGGATGAACCAGGTGAGGGTAATAAATCAATTAAAGGCACTATCAAAAGATCATGAAATAGATTTCTTCTTTCTTAGTGGCAAAAAGAAAGCAGATGTACAAACATTCAGCAAGCTAAAACCTTATTGTAAAAGAATAATAATAATCCGGACCGTTACAAGATCAATCTTTTACAGGTTACTTAAAAAACTCTTTTTTACACGGCTGCTTAAGTTCATTTCATATCCTGAGGAGTGGTTTAGTTTATCGAATAGTATTACGGCAAGGCAGATTGCAAAAGAAATTAACAGGAATAAATATGACTTTATAATTTCTCATTATTGGCAGGCATCAGGTTTTTTAAGATATCTGACAGGTGATGCAGTTAAATTCGTAGATACTCATTATCTCGTGGAAGAAAACCTTGAATTATATCAGGCAGGTAGTTATAACCATTTAGAGTACAGGGGTATAGGCTCTATTTTACAGAAAGAGATGACTTTGCAGAACAGAGTTTTTTCATTTGCAGATGGTTTTATTGTAAACTCCGTTATTCAGAAAGAGATACTCGTTAAAAAATATCCAGAGAAAAAAACTCTCTACGTACCCAACGGACAGGATCTGCAGCATTTCTTTCAGTCTCCTCCGTTAAGTAACGAAAATGATATTAATTTTCTTTTTTACGGTTCTCTCTCAAACCAGTTTAATGAAAAGGCATTGAAAAGGCTATTAAACTCAATTTTTCCATCCCTCAGGGAAAAGTTGCCGGAGGCTGCAATGTTCATAATGGGTTCAAATCCTCCGGGATGGCTAATAAAAAGAGCAGAAGGTAATAGCTATTTAAAAATTACCGGGTATATTGAAGATCCTTGCTCCATTTTTTATCGTTGCTGCGCCTGCATACTGCCTCTTGAGTCAGGCAGCGGTTTCAGGGGCAGGGTAGTCGAACTAATGGCAGGAGGAGTACCGGTTATAGGAACTTCCAATGCTTTAAAGAGCATTAATATTGAACATGGAATGAATGGATTTATTGCTGATAGTGACGAGGATATTGTGAAATATTCAGTTTTAATGGCAAATGACCACGAATTACGTCAAAAAATTGTCCGGAATGGCCGTGATTTGGTAAAAACCCATTTTTCATTGGAATCTACGTTTGGAAGGTTAAGTGAATATTTTCTTAATATTCGAAAATAAAGTACAGTATGGTATCTTTGATTTTTTCCGGTGATTTTGCCCCCCTGGTGCCATTGTCTGAAACTAATAAGGATCATTTCAGTGCAATTAATGATCTATTGTCCGGTGCAGATCTTCACATAACAAATCTTGAGTGTCCCCTGACGTCTAGTGACCAGAAAACAGAAAAAACCGGCCCTCATATTAAAGCTGACCGTGAAGCCGCAGCTTTACTTCCACAGGCAGGAGTGGATATAGTATGCCTCGCAAATAATCACATTTTTGATTATGGAGAGAAAGGCATTATAGATACGATCAAAATTTGTGAAGAGATCAATATTGAGACGCTGGGAATTGTTTCAAGGCATGACGGGAAAGCCCAATGGATTATCAGGGAGATAAAAGGATTAAAACTGGGATTTTTGAATTATTGTGAGCATGAATTCAGTGTCAGAAGCAAAGGCTTGATGGGGGCCTGCGGTTATGACCCTGTTGACGCTTATTATGATATATCGCGCCTAAGGCCGCAAGTGGATTATCTTATTGTTCTATACCATGGGGGGAATGAATATTATGATTTGCCCCGTCCGGGACTGAAAAAGGATTTTCACTACCTGGCAGACATTGGCGCAGATGCAGTGTTCGGTCATCATACTCATGTTTT
>JAAYUS010000165.1 GCA_012517605.1 Bacteroidales bacterium | reverse complement strand
ATTGCAATTGTGCTTGTCCAGTCGGGACCGTTGGCCCAGTGATAGCCCCATCCGCTCGTTGGTATTATAGCGGGAAGGACTCCGTTTGGCTGTTGTTCATCGCGATGGTCGGCGAGCCATTTCTCATAAACTGTTATCGCATCAAAATTGAACAGGCCTGTCTCGACTGCGATATGGGCATCACCGGTCCATCCGTTTTTTTCTCTCTGAGGGCAGTCGGTAGGATAACCAAAAAGGTTTGACAGATACGAGTTGTTGGCAGCCCACCATATTTTATTCAGAACAGGGTTTGATGATTCGATGTTTCCGACAGGAGGAACGTCACTGTGCATGAACCATCCTGTCAGGTTATCGGCTGACAGATCCACAGGCCTGCTGCATGTCACTTCCACATATCTGAAACCCTTGTAATTAAACCTGGGCATAAATGTCTCCTCACCGTTACCTCCTGCAATGAAGATATCGGTCTGGAAAGGATCGCTGTCATCAGTCGGCCTGTAATGCACATCGATATTCGACATATCGGCACGTCCGTCTTTTCCTGTTCTTTCGGCATGTTTAAGACGGAATACTGTTCCCACATCAGCCCTGACAGTTAACTGCGACACACCTGCAATATTCCTTCCGAGGTCAAAAACAAATACTGAATCATTTATCCTGGTGATGGTAAGCGCAGGAATCTTTTCAACATTCCGGATTGGATGCATCTGCTGGGCCACAATGTTCTGTGAAGGCGCCGGGCGGTAAACAGCAGGTTGCCATTTGGAATCATCAAAACCGGGTTTGTCCCATCCCGGCTGTTCCTTCCGGGCATCATAATGTTCGCCTGTATATATGCTGTTGAAGACAACAGGGCTCAGAGAACTCCTCCATGTATTGTCGGTTGCAATTGTTTCAACAGTACCATCCTCGTATGTCACCCTTATGTCCATGCAGAATGCCGGCCGGTTGCGCCACGGCGCCCTGTCGAAATACCATACGGCTGTCGACTGGTGGTTATACCAGCCGTTCCCAAGCAGGACACCTGCCACGTTCCTCCCCTGCTGAAGGCTTTTTGTTATGTCATAAGTCACATAAAGAGTTCTCCTGTCAAACCTTGTATAACCGGGATCAAGACGGTGATCACCTGTCTTCATGCCGTTGAAAGAGAGCTCATACAAACCTGCTGCGGCTATATAGGCCCTGGCCGACCTGATGTTTTTGCTGACGATAAACTCTTTTCTGAAATAGGGAGCCTCCTTTTTCTCCATCCCGTATTCATCGCTGATCCATGAACCTTTCCAGTTTTCAGGTTTCATCATTCCGGTTTCAAACGATGCTGTGACAGGGACAGATTTTACTCCATCCTTATCCCAGACCTGAACACTCCAGTAGTATTTGGTAAATGGGTTAAGCCCCTTTCCTGAATATGCAACAAGCATCCGGTCTGAATCAATTTTTCCTGAATCCCATGAATCTCCCGATCCATTCGATACTGAAACAGAATCAGTGCCTGCGACTACCCTGAAAGATGTCTGAACGGCTCCCTGACGACTGTCCATTATCAGCCATGAGAGTCGTGGCGACTGTGAATCAATGCCTGAAGGATTTACGAGATATTCGCACCTGAGATTTGCCGGTGAACATTTATCCTGTGGAAAGACTACAGGAAAGATGCAGAACAATGTTGATAATGAGAGAAAAAGCCTTCTTATCATCATAAAAAAAGAGTATGTTTTATACAACAGGCAGATTCCATGGAGTGCGGTACTGCGGAACCAGGAAGCTGTTGGCTTCAGTGTCGTTTGTAAATTTAGTTCCGTCCCATACAAGCTTTTTGCCTGTACGGTATGCTATATTACCAAGAGCTGAGAATTTGGCAATGTGTGCTCCGATCTCAATGCTTGCATTTGTTTTCGGATTTCTTGTCTTTATGCAATCGAGGTGATTTTTCACATGGTTGCTCAGGCCTTTGCCGGTTCCCTTTTTAAGAGGAACTGCTTCCATCCTCAACTTGCCGTTAACCTTTTCAGGGATGACTTCCCAGCCTCCGCGGTCGACAACCAGTGTTCCGTTTTCGCCCACGAATCCAAGACCATGGTTACGGCCGTAGGCGCCGTCATCAATTCCTATGGCATGATCCCACAAAACGTTGAAACCATCGAATTCATAGATTGTCTGAAGGCTGTCAGGTGTTTCGCATGCATCGTCGGGATAGCCGTACTTACCGCCCATAGCCATTATGGATTTTGGTGTTGTGACATTCATTCCGAACAGTGCATAGTCGAGCAGGTGGACTCCCCAGTCGGTCATAAGTCCGCCGGCATAATCCCAGAACCATCTGAAGGTAAAATGGAAACGGTTCCTGTTAAATGCTCTTTTGGGAGCAGGACCAAGCCACATGTCATAATCAACGCCTTCAGGAACAGGTTCATCAGGAAGAACAGGTATTGTCGGACACCATCCCTGGTACGAAAATACCCTGACAAGCCTTATTTTGCCAAGTTTTCCTGAGTTGATGAAATCAACCGCCTCCTGCCAGTGTGGGTCACTTCTCTGCCATTGTCCGACCTGAACCACCCTGTTGTATTTTTTTGCAGCCTTCACCATAATATTGCATTCCTCGATGGTTCTGCCAATAGGTTTTTCGACAAAAACATCCTTCCCCGCCTCGCATGCTGCAACCATCTGGATGCAGTGCCAGTGATCAGGTGTTCCAACAATAACAACATCAATATCCTTATTATCAATGAGTTTTCTCCAGTCCTTATAGAGATTTGCAGGCTTTTTGCCTCTTATCTTTTCCACATTCCCGGCTCTTCTAGCAAGGACTGAATCATCGATATCGCACAGTGCAATGCATTCAACTTCAGGATTTTCAAGAAATGCTGAAAGATCACTGAAACCCTGTCCGTTGCAGCCGATCACGCCTACGTTGATCCTGTCGCTTGGTGCAACAATTTTGGAAGAAGCTCTTAGAGAGGGCACCACAGCAAGTCCGGCAGCAGCCAGGGCTGTATTTCTTATGAAACCACGTCGTGTTGTCATGGATTTTGTTTTTTGGTTATTTTATTTTAATACTGAGAATCTGTAAATGGTCCGTGTCTGGTAAGTATCGCCAGGGTTTAAAACTGTTGACGGAAATTCAGGATGATTGGGGCTGTCGGGGAAATGTCCCGATTCAAGGCAGAAACCGGTCCTGTTATCATAAGCCACACCTCCGTGACCTTTCTGGCTTCCGTCGAGGAAGTTTCCGATATAAAGCTGCATTCCGGGCTGATCTGTAATAACTTCAAGAATTCTTCCCGTTGACGGTTCAAAGACCATTGCATCAACTTCTTCCTTATTGTCGAGGACATAGTTATGGTCATAACCTTTGGCTATCCTGAGCTGGTCGTTGACTTCGTCAAGACGTTCTGCTATGGTATGAGGTTTTGTGAAATCGAAAGGAGTTCCAGCCACCGGTTGTAATTCACCTGTTGGTATCATTACTGAATCAACCGGGGTATAGGCAGATGCCCTGAGAGTAAGGACATGGCCTACTATCGGAAGCAGAAAATCGCCTGTAAGGTTAAAATAAGCATGGTTTGTAAGGTTGATCACTGTCTTTTTATCGGTGACTGCCTTATAATCCATTATGATCTCATTGTTATCAGTCCAGGTATAGGTAACCTCTGCATCAACGTTTCCGGGGAATCCCATTTCCATGTCGGGGCTGTGATACCTGAACCTTACTGCCGGAAATTTCCCTTTCAGTATTTCCGCATCCCAGACAACGCTGTGCCATCCTGCTGGTCCGCCGTGAAGGCAATTAGGGCCATTGTTCTGAGGAAGGGTGTATTCAACTCCGTCGAGAGTGAATTTTCCGTTGGCAATACGGTTCGCATATCTTCCTACAGTCGAACCGAATGACATGTCGCCTTTAACCGTTTCCTCAAATGTATCATATCCGAATGTCACATTAGCCTTTTTCCCATTCATATCGGGAACCTCTATCCAGTTGATCTTTGCACCATAGTTTGTAAGTTTGATTACATTGCCTGATTTGTTTGTGAGTGTTATCAGATAGACTTCCTTTCCCTGATGGTTGCCAAATACTTCCTTTCGCACCAAAGAAGTCTTTTTGCATCCGGTGAAAAAAAGAGCAACACTCAATAAGGCAAGCGATAAAACAAGAAGATTTCTTTTCATAAAAAGTTGTTTTTAGTTTTTATTAATTATATATGTTTTCTATTTTGTCCTGAACTGTAGCGCCGGAAGTCCGTCGCCGTTAAAGAGAGAGGCGGTTGAACCATTTCTCCAGCAATATCTTACAAAAACCGGTTTCGGGACCTTAGGAGAAGAAACGACGACTTCATTTCCGGCTATCCTTGCGTCAGCCTTCATATAGTTCCCGTCCTGCCCTGCCAGTTCAAATTCAGTAAGCTTTGCGCCTTTTGAGACAAGTCCCCTGCCAATATTATCAAACTGAACCCTTATGCTTTTCCCTTCAGCAGTTGCTGATTTGAAAACCGGTCCCTGCGTGGCAATATCCCTGCTGTAATTTTTCGACAATGCAAGATTTGCCAGTCTTTCTCCCACTTCTTTTTTGAAAGGAGGATGTATATTCATTACCGTAGCAATATCGAGAGTCACAACCATACCTGTATTAGGCATCTGAAGAGCTTTTTCCTGCGCCTCCCTCAGGAAGGCTGATTCGGTTGAGTCGACTCCGCTGTAAACATAAGGGGCTATCTGTACAAAGTAAAACGAAAGGTCATCATTGTTCCAGGCCTCCCTCCAGTTCCTGATAAGCAGGGGAAAGATCTTTGCATACTGTTCAGCCCTTCCAACATTGGATTCGCCCTGGTACCAGATGGCACCTTTCACGGGATAATTCAAAAGAGGATTGATCATCCCGTTGAAAAGTGATGAAGGCGTCGACGGCCCAATAGAAGAGGGTCTTTCGATGGAGGAGAAGTCTTTCCGGGAAGGATCAAAAACAAAAAACCTGTTTCCGATAAGTTCGGCTGCAGGCTGGTATTTCCATTCTCCTTCTATATCAATATGCACTGACTGATTGTCTTTTTCCATAAGTTTCATCGATCCCGGTTTACCCCATATGCCTCCGCCTCCCTGATTGTCCAGCACACGGACTGCGATCATATTTTTCCCTTGTCTTGCAAGATCCTTCGGAATATCATAATTCCTTTCGGCCTGCCAGAATCCGGCAATTTCATGTGAACCGACAAGCTGTCCGTTAAAATATGTCCGGTCCATATCATCTATTGGTCCAAGCGACAGGGTAAGTTCTTTTCCCGACATCTCTTCCGGCAGGTCGACGCTTCTCCTGAACCAGATCACACCATCAAAATCACCTGTTACCTGTTCAAACTGACCTGGCAGTTTCATCACCGGCCAGCCGGAATCATTGAAATTATTATCCGGAACAACATCATCGCTGAATGTAAGATTTTTCCACTGGCTTTCACCAGAAGCGTCGGCGACAATCTGTTTATGGTTATTAAGCCACGACTGGTAACCAGCTATCAGAGGGACGGATTCTTTTATCTTCTTCAGTTCGGAAACAAATTCGTCTGATTCCTCCAGAATATCTGCCGACATCCATGCCTCAGCCGGTGTTCCTCCCCATGCTGACTCTATTAATCCGACCGGAACATTAAGTTCATCATGAAGCTTTTTCCCGAAGAAATAAGCTGCTGCACTGAACTGGCCAACAGATGACGGTGAGCAAACCTCCCATTTCCCCGAACAATCTTTGAGCGGTTCTGCCGAAACCTTGCGCTGGACATTGAAGAGACGTATTTCCGGTACAGATGCAGATGTTATTGTTTTGGCCGAATACATGATTGTGTCATTCGGAGGCCATCCTGCAAGCGGCATTTCCATGTTCGACTGGCCAGAACACACCCATACTTCGCCAACAAGAACATTATTCAACGTAATTGTCGTATCAGGGGCAGCCACGGTAATTGTGAAGGGACCGCCTGCCTCCGGAGAAGGAATCGTCACCGACCATACTTTGTCATCGCCGGTCACCGACTTCCCTTTTCCTCCCCAGCTTGCCAAGACATCAACCGGGGTCCCGGGCAAAGCATTGCCCCATATATGTATTTCAGTCTTTTGCTGGAGAACCATATTGTCGCCTATCAGAGCAGGAAGCTCAAGGCCCGAAGGTTTTTTCTGACAACTCAGAAGTGCCAGGAAGGAAACTAAAATCAAGAATGTTTTTTTCATCATAATATATTATTGATTTTAATGGTATGATGGAACCCTCAGATTATATTTATACAAGTTTGCGTATGCAATACATTCGGGTTTCAAATTAAGAATATTTTATCATTTTCAGCTATTTCCCATATTCATAAAGACTTACACTCAAGGCATCAGCTGGAGTGTGTAACTGAAGGTTGCAGGAGCGGTATAAACCATATATTGCGGCAGAGGCCTTGGTCCGCAACTGGCAGTTCCCACACCCAGGGTACGGTAGCTGAGACAAAGAACAGTTGCATCGCTCTGTGGAAGGTCTATCCTGTATTCGACAGGATCCATCTGCTCATCACTGTAAGGAAGAGCCGTGAACTGAAGCAGTGTACTGTTACTGAAGGCCTTGATTCCTGTTCCTCCGGCCCTGGTTATCTTAAGCCACCTGACATCCTCATGGTTGCCGGCATCCATTGGTTTTTCATAGGGTGTCATCAGTTCCCTGACTGTACTCTTATATACCCCTACATCAAATCCTCTCTTTCTGTCGGCATAGTTTTCCATCGGTCCGCGTCCGAAGTATTCAGCATTTTCAAACTGTTTGTCAAGGAACAGCCTCACACCTATCCTGCCTGCAACCTGGTCGGGATTGCTTGAACTGATACTGTTTTCAGCAGTTATGTTGCCGCTTCCTGAAATTGTGTAAACTGCATTGAAATCGACAGTATAGCCGTTTTTCCCTTCTCCTGTCATTTTTACGGCAACTTTTGCTTCAGAAGGTGAAACCTGTTCGGAAGAAACATCCTTTACTGTCCATTTAAGATCTTTAAGTCCGGCATTTGCCCAGCTTCTGTCGGCATAAACATCATCATTGCGGTGTGCCGCCCTCCAGAAATGAGGCATCGGACCGCCTCCTGCCTTCAGGATATTGATTCCGTTAAGTTCGATTGAAGAAAATGTGCCTGCGGAAACGTCAAACACAGCATCAAATCCATCACCTTTCATTTTTATAACCTTATCCGTCCTTGTCATTGAAAGAGGCCTGGTATCAGGCGAGGAAGCAGGAGCAGCCACCCTGACGGGAAGCTGGAACTGCTGAGATGCTATCTCATATCCTTTTTTAGCCCAGATCTCATCTTTTGAGAGACTGAATGAGATCCTGAGAAAATATTCAGCACCGGGTTCCGGATCATTTATCTCAAAAGGCACTCTTACAGTGGTTTCCGAACCCGGCTTAAGATCAAAAGCGGGGAGGGTTCCTGAACCAATCACAGTACCATTCTCTGAAAGGGTCCATGCGGCAGCAAAGTCTTTTGTGTTTATGAACTGATATTTGTTTTTCACCCTGATTGTCCCTGCACCCAGGTTGTCTTCTGAAATTCCTACCCATTGATATGCATGCTTCATCTCCGGATAATGAGGTTTAAGTGACCTGTCGGATGCAACTACCCCCTTGTGAATGAAATATTTATCATTCGGGAATTCGCCGAATCCTCCTCCATAGGCCAGAATGACATGATCAGGATTGCGCCTGTTCCATATCCCCTGGTCCTGCCATTCCCAGATTGCTCCTCCCAGAAGTGCCGGATATTTGTCAAACACATCATTGTACTCTCCGATAGCGCCCATCGAGTTGAACATGGCATGAGCATATTCGCACATATAAAAAGGCTTGTGGTAGGAGGTATCATTTGCAATGCGCTCGACCTGATCTACGGCTGTGTACATCCTGCTGTCGAGGTCAGCCGGGTTATTCTTCCCGATACCAAAACCCTCATAATGGACCGGTCTGGTGTTATCGATGTTTTTCACCGCTTCCATGGCGGCACGGAAATTTGTACCTCCCCTGCCGTTTTCATTCCCAAGCGACCATATAATAACCGATGGATGATTCTTAAAGTTTTCGGCATTTGCCACGTTCCTGTCGATTATTGCTGCTTTCATCCGTGGTTCTTCATCGAATTTGCCTGAATTGCCATGGCATTCAACATTGGCTTCAGCCACAAGCCAGATACCCCATTCGTCACAGAGTTCATACCACCTCGGGTCATCTGAATAGTGACAGGTGCGGACATGGTTGCAATTACCCTGCTTTATAAGTTCCAGGTCGCGTATCATTTGCGCTTCTGTTACCGCATGGCCAACGTCAGGCCAGTTCTCGTGACGGTTGACCCCTTTGAGTTTGAGAGGAACTCCGTTGGCAAAAAGCTGTCTCCCTTTGATCTCAACCTCCCTGAATCCTGTCCTTGCAGAGAGGATCTCGACAATCTTTTTGCCTCTCTTCAAAGTGAGCACTGTCGTATAGAGCTTTGGCGTTTCAGCTGTCCATTTCCCGGGATTCTCTACCTGGAAAGACATCCGGACCGGGATCTCCTCACCCGGCTTAAGCGCCGGAACGCCATCATTCAGGGAATATGAGGAAACGGGTGTATTGCCATCATAGAGTGTTACCTGCAATTCGGATGCCCTGACTGGCTTGCTGTCATAGTTCTTAATCCTGGCAGTTATGTCGAGTGTTGCATTGACATAACTGTTGTCAAGGTCGGTCTTAATAAAAAAGTCTCTTATATGCTGACGGGGAGCGCTCCAGACCGTTACATTTCGGAAAATACCGCTCAGCCGCCACATATCCTGATCCTCGACATAGCTGCCTGTTGTGTATCTGTAAACCTCAACCGCCACCATATTTCTGCCCGGCTTAACATATTTTGTGATATCAAATTCAGCAGCGTTCCGGCTGTTCTCGCTATAACCAACCTTTTCGCCATTGACCCAGACAAAAAAACCGGCATCAACACCATCGAATGTCAAAAATATCTCCCGCCCATTCCAGTCGGCAGGAACATCAAAATCCCTCCTGTAGCTTCCGACCGGGTTTCTTTCCTCGTAAGCTGTATAATTCCTTGGAGGAGTGCTCATCACCCTGGGAAAATCCTTTTTAAAGGTGTATCCCAGATTCCTGTAATAAGGAGTTCCGTAACCAAGTATCTGCCAGTTTGACGGAACCGGTATCTCCTTCCATGAAGTTACATCGTAAGAAGGTTTGTAAAAATCGACAGGCCGGGCCTGCGGCCACGAAACCCAGTTGAATTTCCACATTCCGTTAAGACTTCTGCAATATGTAGAAGCATGTCTTTTTGCAGCAAGAGCCTCATTAATGTTTGCATAAGGCATTAAAGTGGCATGCGCGGGTTCCCGGTTAATTGCAAAACATTCCGGGTCTTCAATCTCAGCCGGCACCGGAGCACCTCCAAGAGAGTCCCTTATTGAAGCCACCTGTGCATCGGCTTTCCCTGAAACAGCGAACAGGGAAAAAAACAATGAAATTATAAGTGTGAATTTTCTCATGGTAACAATAATGTTTTTATGAATTTCTTTTTATCACGATCTGCTGTCCGTTATATTTTACAAAAGTGTCAGGCTCAGTTCCGGGATCAAATCCCAGAGGCTTGTCGCGTGTTATCCAAATTATGTTAAATGTCCGTTCGTTCAGCATGCCCTTAAAATCACCGTTGCGATCTCCAATTGTAAGTTCTCCCCTTGATTCGTCATAGCTGAATTTTATGGTGCTGCACATGCCTTTTTCATAATTGCAATTTGTCCCTTCATCTTCATAAAGAGTAAATGAACAACTTCTTCCCGTATATACAAACAAAGTGACAGGATCGGTTCTTTTCTCACCAATATACTGAATTTCCGGCCCTGCAGGTATAATTGATCCTTCCCTGACAAACACAGGCATCCTGTCGTATGGAGCTTCAGCCTGAAGCTTTTGTCCTCCGATTATATGCATCCCTGTATACAGATCATACCAGTTTGCAGACTTTGGAAATACTACTTCTCTTTTTCTGGCCTTGTATTTATACACCGGTGCAACAAGAAGGGATGGTCCGAACATATACTGGTCGCCGATGTTTCTCATAGCCGGATCATTTCCGAAATCCATCACCATTGCCCGCATAATCGTATAGTCGTTGAAATATGTAAGTCCTGCGAGAGAGTAAATGTACGGCATAAGCCTGTATCTCAGTTTGTCATAGTAAACCATGCTCTCATATGCGGGAGTGCCTGGCTGTGAAATATTGAATATTTCCCGGTACGGATATTGTCCGTGGCTCCGGAAAAGAGGACAGAATGACCCGAACTGAAACCAGCGTGTGTTCAGCTCCTTCCATTCATCGAGGTCAGCACTGCCCTCTGCGGCCCGGGCATAGCGGTTCTCAACACAAAATCCGCCGATATCAAAGGTCCAGTATGGTATTCCCGACATTGAGAAATTCAATCCGGCAGGTATCTGGGCCTTCATATCCTCCCATCTTGTACCGATATCACCGCTCCAGGTAGCTGTTGAATACCTCTGCAAACCGGCGAATCCTGATCTTGTCAGAAGGAATACACGTTTATCAGGGTCAACGCTTTTTTGGCCCTCATAAATTGCCCTAGCATTTACAAGGGCATAGGTGTTGAAATATTTAGCAGATGGGCCAAGAGCTGTAGGTGTTGAAAGAAGTTTTCTGTATTCCATGCTTGCATTTGAAAGGATGTCGGGTTCGGAGGCATCCATCCACCAGGCATCGAAGCCCTTTGAATAAAGATGCTCCTTCATCTGTTCCCAGAAGAGCTTCCGGGCTCCCTCGCTGTATGCATCGTAAAAAGATCCTATATACCCTTTCCCGATCCAGTCCCTTATGCTGTCCTTAACAGCCTGCCTGTACATCCAGCCTTTGCTGTCAAATTCCCTGTAATGTTCTGTAGTGTAATAGAATTTGGGCCAGACGGAGATCATGATGTGCCCTTTCATCTTATGAACAGAGTCGACCATACCGGAAGGATCAGGGAAAAATTCCGGATCAAATTCATGGGATCCCCAGGCATCAACAGGCCAGTATGACCAGTCGAGAACGATATTGTCGATCGGAATATTCCGTTTTCTGTATTCCCTGAGGGCACCCAGAAGTTCATCCTGCGATTTGTACCTTTCCCTGCTCTGCCAGAATCCCAAAGCCCATTCCGGCATTATCGGAGCTTTACCCGTGAGGGTCCTGTATCCGCTTATAACATTGTCGAAGTTGCTGCCTGAGATAAAATAGTAATCCATCTGATCGCCCATCTCAGAAGCAAACGACAGTGCACCCTTGTCTTCCGGAGGCAAAGGGCTCAAAGCTTTCAGTCCGATATATGAGACACCGCCGTCAGGTTTCCATTCCAGTCTGATCCTGTATCTCCGACCTTTTTCAAGATTCTTGCGGAACTTATAGGTGTTCGGGTTCCATGCCGTCCTCCATCTCTCGGGCACAACAAGCTCATCATCTATCCACAGCTTTGTATAACCGGCATAATAAAGCTTAAAACCAAAAAGGCCCGATTCCTGCGGTTCTATTGTTCCTGTCCATGTTACAGTTGATCCGTAAAAGGGAAATTTCTCCGGAAAATCCTTAATTGTTGTGAGGTTCTCATAATCAATTGACTTTTCTTTTCTCCTGACGAAAACCTTTGAAGTATCAGAATCAATATAATAGGTTGCAGTCAGACCACCTTCATTTCCGTCTTCGCCAAAAAGCCTGAAAAGGTCAATCTGTGAATAATCGCGCGGGTCGCCAAACCTTGTGAGCGAATAGTTGTCCCAGAAGATCCCGTAGTTCCTGCTTGAAATTATGAAAGGGACTGAAACTTTCGTGTTGTACTGGTAAAGGACCTCGTTCAAACCCTTGTAGTTGAATTCATCAGACTGGTGCTGGCCGAGGCCGTAAAAGCCTTCGTCGGCCGGTGATTCAAAGACCTGACGAAATGAATAGCCATCGGCACCTTCAACAGTGACCGGAGAAAATGACCTGCCTCCCTTCCTT
>JAAYUS010000028.1 GCA_012517605.1 Bacteroidales bacterium | reverse complement strand
CCGAGCAGGGACAGCCAACTGCAAAATATATGGCCATAAGGAGGCTTCTGGGTTCATATCTTCCCAAAGGAAAAAAATTGCCTCCGGTTCCTGACCCAATTCCATCTTATGAGATTCCTTCGATCGGACTTTCTAACTTCACTTCATTATGGGATAACCTTCCGGAGCCTGTCAGCTCGGTTCAGCCAAAATCTTTTGAAGCATATAATCAGGATTATGGTTTTATACTATATAAAACAGAACTGATAGGGCATAAAAAAGGAAAACTTACGGTAACCGACCTGCACGACTATGCAACAGTCTTCCTTAACGGAAAATATATAGGCTACCTTGACCGGAGGGAAGGAATAAATTCGATAGACATCCCGGAAAGCAACGTAGAAAAACCTGTGCTTGAGATACTTGTTGAAGGCATGGGACGGATTAACTTTGCGCAGAATATTATCGACAGAAAGGGCATCACCGACAGGGTTACACTCAATGGAATGACCCTTATGAACTGGAAAGTCTACAATCTTCCGATGGATGACAAGTTTATTTACAATCTGAGATCATCGAACCGGAATCCGGGTAAGGAAGGAATGTTTTTCAAGGGAAGCTTTTTCCTGACAGGGCCCGGCGATACTTATCTCGATATGTCGAACTTCAGGAAAGGAATTGCGTGGGTAAATGGTCATAATCTTGGCCGCTTCTGGAACATTGGTCCGCAAAAACGGCTTTATTGCCCGGCTTCCTTTCTTAGAAAGGGAACAAATGAAATGATAGTGTTTGATCTGCACCAGACTCAGCAGCAGATCGTGGTGGGTTTCAAAACCCTTGAATAAAGCAGGGGTTTTTAAAAAAAAAATTAACCGCAAAGATTTCAAGTCTTTACGCAAAGTTTGCATAGAAACAGGTCTTTCAGTATTTTCTTTGCGCGCTTTGCAGAAACCCTGCGTTCTTTGCGGTTAAAATATTACTTCAAATGGAAATTCTACTTTTTCCGCGAGACCTGATAATTAAACCAGTATCTTTGTTGTAAGATTCGTAATGCTCTTTTTGATATCAGCGAACATATCACCATCGCGGCTCTGGTCCTGTTCGACGATCATATATTTCATTCCTGCGATATCCTTGGCTGCAATTATTTCCCTGAAGTTTATAACACCTTCACCTACAGGTGCGATATCGTCCTTGATAACATCAAAGAAAGGAGGCTGGTTTGTATAGGCGTCCTTAAGATGATAAAGCGGGAACCTTCCCGGGTATTTTTTGAAAATTTCAACAGGATTTTGCCCTGCCTTTGTCGCCCAGAACATGTCAAGTTCCATTATAACCAGGTCCTTATCAAGTTCTGCCAGCATCACGTCGTAATATGGTACTTTGCCTTCGACAGTTGCAAACTCGAAATTATGGTTGTGATATCCGAACTGCAGCCCGGCTTCTTTCATTATTTTACCTATCTGGTTCCAGTTTGCGGCCATCCTCTGATAGCTGGCGATCGTAGTACGCATTTCTTCAACTATCCATGGCTGGATACAGTATCTGGCGCCAATAATTGCATGATCTTCTGCCATTTTTTTTGCGCTTTCAAGAGTAACGCCTGCCCCTTCGACCTGTGTATGGCTGCTTAATATTTCCATTCCGAGATCATTCACCATCTTTTTAAATTCAAGCGGTGCATAACCATAGAATTTCCCATCTGCATAATCGGCAAGTTCCACATATTTATAACCATCGTCGGAAACCTTTTTCAGTGATCCGGGAACGTCGGCTGCCATGGCATCCCTTATTGTATAAAGCTGAAGTCCAAGCCCGAATGATTTCGGATCAACCGGAGCCTCTGCAGCAGCCTGTTTTGCGTGGTTTGATTTGTTTCCGCAGCCTGACTGCGATAATACCAATGCTCCCAGCGCGCCGGCGGCCGACACTCTGAGGAAGTCCCTCCTTGATTGTGATTTTTTCATAATTTTTGTTTGAATAATTATCTGTTAATTAATTGTGGTTTTTACGTTTTCAGCGATTAAAAATAATACAAATCTTTTTTTTGAAACCCGGTTTGCTGATATTTTCAAATCAATCTATACCGAACAACCTGCAGATATGTCTTTTGTAAATGTTCTCAAAGACGCAGTCTGCAACCACTTCCTCATGCTCCCTGAGAAGTCTGAGCCATGTCACCGATCTTTCTGCAGCAAGCTTATATGCAACATGCATCAGCTGCCTCATATTGGGATTGTAGTCTTTGTTTCCCGGAATATGCCTGAGTGAAGATGCGAATTTTTCACTGTTCCAGTGAGCCACAATACCCGACTTCGGAAGCAGCCCTGTATTTATATCTATTACATCAGCATATGGAGTACAAAGCTCATCTGTCTTTTCAAGCGCCTTAACATAGATTGTCTTTACGAATTCGAGCGCTTCACCTCCGGCTTCAGCCAGACCTATAACTTCTTCAAGCCATGTTGTACCGGCAGTCTTTAAATGAACACCTTTATCATATTTCTTCAAAAGCGATCCGATATGCGGGTAGATAGAGAATTTATCAGATCCTGAATGAATGCTGATCTTAAGATTCCGCGGCAAACCGAATTCTTTTACAGCATGCTGTATGACAAGCAGATCCTCTTCAAATTCACTTGCAAACTTTAATGGATCACCGGAATAATCAACTCCCTTGTTGAACCTTCCGGAGAATTTCGGGGCGATAGTCTGGAGAGGGATGTTTTCCCTGGCAAACATGGCAAGTATAAAGAAAAGTTCCACAGGAGTCTGGGGCTGTGCTACTTCATCCATTGATACTTCGGTGATAAATGTGCCCGGTCCTTTCACATCTAAGATCTTACGGTATATCTCTCCTGCCTTCTTTGAAGCGAAAAGAAATTTTTCAGCAATTTCGACAAGATGCTCTCTTGAACATTTTATTCCTTTGTCAATCCCCGGGATTTCAATCTTACCTGCATATTTAATAACCGAACCGATGAATTTGTCAATTTCGGCCCGGGGTGAGAGCTTGCCGATATAGGAAGCAACATCCACGGTAAAGAAATCAGAGCAGGCAATGAACCTGTCGACAGTGTCAAGATTGATATGGTCGGCATCCACAAAGTAAGGTTTTCTGAATCCCGCATTGTGTGTAACAGTATCGGCTTCAATTCTCACATCCACAGGATGGGTACCGATTATGTTATGTTCCCTGTTCGATTTATTCCAGACAGGTGTTATTTCCACGCCTTTTTTACCGGCTTCAATTATAGCTTTTAACTGGGCATGACCCTGGTGCCCGAATCTGTCACCCAGTCCGAAGGAAAATTTACCGATTTCTTTCATAGGTGTTCTTTACAGATTTTCAACACGTTTCATCCTTGGAACAAGAAAATGCATTATGATCCACGCCAGCAGATAAGCGATCCCGCAGTAGATGAACATTACTCCATAGCCAAGTTCTGTTTTTCCGATCGCTGTATAATGTTTCAGAAGCAACCCTGCTGCCTGGGCAATAAGTATTCCGCCTACTGCACCGGCCATTCCTCCGATGCCTGTAACTGAAGCGACGGCTTTTTTCGGGAACATGTCGGATACAGTGGTAAAGATATTCGCTGACCACGCCTGGTGGGCAGCACATGCCAGTCCGATTACAAGGACAGCATACCAGGTATTAAACTTGCCGAGCCAGCTTGCAAGAAGCACTGAAAGCGGGAAAAGGGCATAAATGAACATTGAAAGCTTGCGGGCTTTGTATGTTGCCATGCCACCGTTTATGAATCTTTTGGGGATCCAGCCTCCGAAAATCGATCCTATTGTTGAAATTGTATATACAACAGCAACAGCAAGTGTCCAGCTTATTACTCCGGGTACTCCTGATCCGTCGCCTGCATAAGTAGGATTAAGTGTTTTGAATTCAAGGATCTTCCGGGCATTTTCACCGTTCAGAAATGCAGGCAGCCAGAACAGGTAAAACCACCATACGGGATCAGTAAGGAATTTTCCGAAAAAGAACGACCATGTTTGTCTGAGGGTAAGAAGCTTTGTCCAGGGCACTTTTGCTTTGCCACCTGGTTCCATTTCAGCTTCTTTGTCAGCTTTTTCATCAAGGTCGCTGTGTATGTAGTCATATTCAGCCTGCTTCAGTATGCCGGCTTTAAGCTTCTGTTCAGGTGAGGCATATATTCGGAACCAGAAGAAAAGCCATATAAGGCCGATAGCCCCGACAAAAATGAAGGCAAACTGCCAGCCCCAGTGTATTGCAATCCATGGTACGAAAAGAGGAGTAAGGATTGCACCAATGTTGGTGCCTGAGTTATACAATCCTGTAGCAAGAGCCCTCTCTTTTTTGGGGAACCATTCTGCCATTGTCTTGTTTGCAGCAGGAAAGTTGCCCGATTCCGTAAACCCCAGAGCTGCACGCCATATCCCGAAGGTGAAGGTATTGTATGCAAGTGCATGACCAATTGCTGCGATGCTCCAGCCAAGCAGAGAAAATGCATAACCTCTTTTTGTTCCTATCCAGTCGATGAATCTGCCTGCAAGTGTCATACCTATGGCGTAGGCGATCTGGAAGCTCATCACAACCCATGAGTAGTAGAGCTCCTGGTTCGCTTTATCAGGTCCGAAGATCCCGGCTTCAGCCAGGGTGGTCTTTAAAAGTCCAAGTACATTCCTGTCGAAATAGTTGACAGTGGTCGCAAAAAAAACCAGGGCACAGATTGTCCACCTGTATTTTCCTATTGTTTCATTTATTCGAGCTGCTGACATAAAATAAATATTAGGGGCGGTTATACATTATATGTTGTTGATGCAGTTGTTCCACCCCTGCCTGTCCAGTTAGTATGGAAAAATTCTCCCCTGGGCCTGTCTGTCCTTTCGTATGTATGAGCTCCAAAGTAATCGCGCTGTGCCTGAAGGAGGTTAGCCGGCAGATTTTCACATCTGTAGCCGTCATAATATACAAGAGCTGAAGATATTGCCGGAACAGGAATGCCGTTTTTCACAGCTTCGGCAACAACATTCCTCCATCCATTCTGGGCTTTGTCCATCTTTGTCCTGAAGAATGGATCTGTAAGAAGGTTTGCTATTGACGGATCATTGTCGAAAGCTTCCTTTATCTTACCGAGGAATACTGATCTTATGATGCAACCTCCTCTCCACATAAGTGCGATTCCGCCGTAGTTTAGCTTCCACCCGAACTCTTCGGCTGCGGCCCTCATAAGTGCATAACCCTGGGCATATGAAACCAGTTTTGAAGCATATACAGCCTCCATCAGGTCCTTAAGGAAAGCTTCCCTGTCGCCCTTAAAGTTTCCCGAGGGTCCTGTAAGTATTTTAGAAGCTTTAACTCTTTCATCCTTCATTGCTGAGAGGCATCTTGAAAATACTGCTTCTCCGATCAGGGTAAGGGGGATGCCAAGGTCGAGGGCTGTTACTGCAGTCCATTTTCCAGTTCCCTTCTGACCTGCAGTGTCGAGAATTTTATCAATAAGAGGTTTGCCGTCGCTATCATAATAGTCGAGGATGTCCCTTGTAATTTCAATCAGGTAACTGTTAAGCTCACCGTCGTTCCATTCCCTGAACACATTGTGCATTTCCTTCGCGCTCATATGAAGGAGGTCTCTCATGATCTGGTAGGCTTCGCATATCAGCTGCATGTCGCCATATTCAATGCCGTTATGAACCATTTTTACAAAGTGTCCGGCTCCGTTTTCGCCGACCCAGTCGCAGCAAGGGGTTCCGTCATCTACCTTTGCGGCAATAGCCTGAAAAACAGGTTTTACCTCCGGCCAGGCTTCCTTTGAACCGCCCGGCATTATCGAAGGACCAAGGAGTGCGCCTTCTTCGCCACCTGAAACGCCTGTGCCTATATATAGAAGTCCCTTGCTCTCAACATATGCCGTACGTCTGTTTGTGTCAGGGAAATGGGTGTTTCCACCGTCAATTATGATGTCGCCTTTTTCCAGGTATGGAATAAGCGTATTGATCATGTCATCAACGGCATTTCCCGCCTTGACCATGATCATCACTTTCCGGGGTCTCCTGAGCGATTTTACAAGTTCTTCAATGGAATGAGCCCCGATTATCTTTTTCCCTTTTGCCCTGCCGGCAAGGAAATCGTCTACTTTCTGAACTGTCCTGTTGTAAACAGTTACCTGAAAACCCTTGCTCTCCATGTTTAGCACGAGGTTTTCGCCCATTACAGCCAGACCTATTAATCCGATATCAGATAATGTATTCATAATTTGATTGTTATAGTTTAATGCGTCTTTTAGTTGATTATTTCCTTATTTCGTTAGTTTCATAATACTTTTTTACAACCTCGTCCATAACCCTGCTTGTCCGGGCCGCGGTGATCCCTGTACTGACTACCTTGTCGGGGCCTCCCGAGAGAGCCTTTACGATCTGTTCAATCAGGTAGAACTGGATATTTTCCGGCCGTTCATTTACATATTCCTTAGTCCCATCACCATTTGTCAGGATTATCGGATCGTACGTAAATGTAGAGGTTTTTATCAATCCCTTCTCACCGATTACTTCAAAAGTATCACGGTTTGCTTCCCTGGGAGCGCTGAAACTCCAGATGCCAGTTGCTGCAATATTTTTGTCGAAGAGGAAACTGGCCGAAACAAAATCCTCTGCCTTATAAAGGCCTCCCTGATTTATTGCAAGAGAAGATATTTCCCTTACCGGGCCAAAAAGAAAATCGAGATAATCGAGCTGATGTGATGCCAGATCAAAAAAATGACCGGCCCCTGAGATTTCAGGCATTACCCTCCATGGCAGCCTTCCTGCTTTTTCATCTTCCGATTGAAAATTGAAAATATGAAAGACAGCAAAACGGGGTTTCCCTATTTCTCCCGATTCAATCAGACTTTTGATCTTAAGAAATCCGGGAAGTGTCCTTCGGTAGTAAGCCACATATACTGGCAGGTTGTATTTTACCGAAGCTTCATTTATCTCTTCACATTCCCGGTAATTGAGAGCCATAGGCTTCTCTATATAAACGGGCTTCCCTGCCTGAAGTGCTTTCAGGGCATATTCCCTGTGGCTTCCGGGAGGAGTGGCAACATACACGGCATTTACTTCCCTGTCGCCTATCAGCGCTTCGGCAGAAGAATAAACTTTTGGAACATTATGCCGTCGTGCATAATCTTCTGCAAGTTCTCTGTTCCTCCGCATTACGGCTACCAGCCTTGAATTTTCAACCTTGTTGAAAGCAGGGCCGCTTTTAAGTTCTGTTACCTTTCCGCAGCCAATAATTCCCCAGTTTATCATATAAGCTTATCCTTTGATGCCCACAGTCCTATTGCGGGATTTGAGATATAATATATTTCTTCGCCATTCTGAAGTATGTTGTAACCTTCTTTCAGCTTTGAAGGATCATATTTTTTCAGATAAATCTTAAGATCTCCATACCTGAAGTTAACAGATTCAATTTCCTGTTTTGAAAGGTATCCCGGGCAGTAGGTGATTGTGAACCTTCCTTCAGAGCTTCCATGTATCAGGTGGGCTGCAGCACTCAGGTTGTTTTTCAGTTCGGCATTGTCTTCGACAGCCTTTAAGGTGGCGGGAGTTCCACGGTATCCATATTTCCTTATCAGCCTGTCAATTTCCTTATCTTCTCCGAATTCTTTCAGACCAGGGGCAAGAATAATGAGTTCTCCATCATCTGCCATAGCCATCCTCGTTCTGTATATACTTTTATTTCCCAGCCAGGTGCTCCTGAATTCTGCCGGATCGAGGTATACCACAGTTTTCTTAAGCGGTTTGTCGAGAGCAGTGAAATTCACTTTCAGTGACAAGTCGCAGGCGAGCTTAAAAACATCATAATCATCCCCTATATAGAGTCCCCTGATCACAAGTTTTCCAGCATCATTGCGCCCCACAACAGTGTGAATATAAATCACCGGAAGATCAGGGATGAATTTTTCGGCAGCATAATTCAACAGCCTTCGTACAGGAGTATCGGCTTTCCCCATCATCCTTTCCATACCGTATACAGCACCAACAAAATGGCTTTTATTTATCCCTTCCGGTCCACCTGTTCCGACAAAAAGGTTTTTGTTGTAGTTAGCCATGCCCACAACCTCATGCGGAACAACCTGACCCACGGAAATTATCAGGTCGTGTCCGCCCGATCTGACCATCCTGTTCAGCTGTGCCGGCCATGTGTAATTAAGTTTTCCTTCAGTAAGTTCCGAAACATATTCGGAAGGAACTGTGCCCACAGTAACAACGTCTTTCCTCCAGTCGTGAACCCTGAACAGTTCTTTGGGAACGCCCTTGTACATTTCGGCAGTCTCATTGTCTGTCATCGGGGAGTGGGTTCCCAGAGCTGGCAGTATGTCTGTCAGGCTGTCCCTGTAATAGTTATACAAAAGAGTAGTGATGTCTCCGGCCCTTGAATGGAACCTGGTAAAATCAGGCGGAATCACGAGTATTCTTTTTCTCTGTCCGATTTTCACGAGAGCCGCATACACTCCGTATTCAAGATCGCTGGGGCTCATCACTGTATTTTCCGATCCGTACTGATAGTAAACCATTTCTCTAGTCTTTTAAATTTCAGTTTTAAAAACCGGGTAGACCATCTGTTTTTGAGGGGTTTGTCATGTCAATCAGACTCCTGAATATGCACTGAATCCACCGTCAACTGGTATTACAACACCTGTCACAAATTTTGAGAGGTCGGAAACAAGGTAAAGGAGAGTGCCGGTAAGCTCCTCAGGAGTTCCATAGCGTTCCATTGGGGTGCTTCCAAGTATCTTAAGGCTCCTTTGCGTCGGCTGACCTGTTTTTTCATCCTCCAGAAGGAACCTGTTCTGGTTTGTCCTGAGAAAGCCGGGAGCAATTGCATTTACCCTTATTCCGGTGAGCGAAAAATGCACAGCAAGCCATTGTGTGAAATTATTAACAGCAGCCTTGGCTGCGGAGTAAGCCGGTATTTTTGTGAGTGGTCTGTAGGAGTTCATAGATGATATATTGACTATAACCCCTGACTTCCTTTTTACCATGTCAGTGCTGTAAACCATTGTAGGAAGAATGGTACCCTTAAAGTTCAGGTCAAATACCCTGTCAAAAGCTTCAGGTTTAAGGCCGAAAAAAGTGTCCTCAGGATTTTCATTTTCAGCACCTTCCATCTTTTCGAGCTTTGTTGTTGCAGCAGGCGAGTTGCCTCCTGCGCCATTTATCAGAATATCGATTGGGCCAAGCTTTTCATTTATGATTCTTTTAGACTCCTCAAGGGATGATTTGTCAAGTACGTTTGCTGACAGACCCAGGGAAGGTATTCCGAATTCTTCTTCTATCTCACGGGCAACTTTCTCCGATGCTTCTTGGTTCAGATCAATGATGGCTGTTTTTGCCCCCTGAGAAGCGAGCGATTTTGCCATTACCGAACATATTACACCCCCGCCGCCGGTAATTACGGCTGTCTTTCCTGTCAGGTCTAGTGTTTCTTTCATAGTCATTCGATTCAATATTACTGGTAATGTCTTAAAAGGAAATCCTTTGTTTTTACACCTAAATCCCCTAAAGAGGACTTTTTTATCAGGTTCTCGTAATACCCCTTTAGGGGGAAGGGGGTAAAAGAAAGGATTTAAATAACCGTGGTTTTAAAATTTAAAAAAGTTGTTAATATATATTTCCTATAATGTTATGCCAAAGAGAAAAAGAATTTTATCATTTTGAAAAAGGAAAGTACTCCCTGGCATTGTTGTAAGATATTCCCTCTATCAGGGGTTTTAGAAGTCCATCATCATCAGGGATTGTACCTTTTTCTACTTCCTCGGCCACAAAGTTGCATGCGATTCTTCTGAAATATTCATGACGCGGGTAGGAAAGGAAGCTTCTCGAATCGGTGACCATTCCGACAAACCTGCTCAGAATACCCAGTGCTGAGAGATCTTTGAGATGTTTTTCCATTCCGGTCTTCTGATCAAGGAACCACCATGCAGCTCCATACTGGACCTTTACAGGTCTGCTTCCATCGTTGAAATTGCCGGCCATTGCAACCATCATTTCATTATCGGCAGGATTCAGGTTATAGAGAATTGTCTGAGAAAGCTGGTCAGTGTCGTCAAGCTCATTGAGAAATGAGGACATCTTTAGGGCATCCTGGGCTATCCCGATTGAATCCCAGCCGGTATCTGGTCCCATTAGCCTGAACATCCTTGAATTATTGTTGCGCATTGCTCCCACGTGAAACTGCTGTGTCCAGCCTCTTTTATGATTCATCCTGCAAAGTTCAAGCATGATGGCTGTCCTGTATTTTTCTGTTTCTTCAGTATCGATCCCCCTGCCTTTTAAAAGCTTTTTGAAAATTTTGTGAACTTCTTCATAATCGAAGTCAGCGTAATAAAACCTGTCGAGACCATGATCTGAGAGTCTTCCTCCCATCTGATGGAAGAACTCATGTCTCTGGTCAAGCACCTCAACAAGCGATTCAAAACTGTCAATGGATTTTCCTGCTGCTTCCCCTAATTTGCCTATGTATTGGATGAATTTCAGCGGATCATCGGTTTTGATAACATTATCGGGTCTGAAAGTGGGGAGAACCGGTATTTCAAAAGATCCCTTAAGCTTCAGATGATGTTCAAGATTGTCGGAGGGGTCATCGGTTGTACATATCACTTCAACCTTCATCTTTTTGATCAGTGATCTTGTACTGAATTCCATTGAGCGGAGCATCTCCGATGCCCTGTCATATACTTTCCTTGCTGTGACTGGCGACAGCAGATCATATATATCAAAGTATCTGGCAAGTTCAAGGTGTGTCCAGTGATAAAGAGGATTGCCGATGAGAGCAGGAACTGTTTCTGCCCATTTCTCAAATTTCTCATAAGGTGTTGCATCTCCGGTGCAATAACGTTCCCGGACTCCGTTTGTCCTCATCGCACGCCATTTATAATGATCACCTTCAAGCCATATCTGACCCAGGTTGTCAAACTGCCTGTCATCAGAGATCATTGCAGGTGACAGATGACAATGAAAATCAATGATAGGCCGTCCTTCCGAGAATTCGTGATACAGTCTTCTGGCTGTTTTATTGCCAAGAAGAAAATCATCGTGGATAAATGGTTTCATGTCAGTATGTTAGAGAATAATGAGTTTTGAGTGAAATTCAGAAACTAAAAGTAGCAAAATATTCAACCTCTTTGTTAAAATATCTTCATTTTCCTTTGCACCCTTGAAGGCAACCCTGGGTGTCTTTGCGGTTAAAAAATCTTTAGTGCAAGGATTTTAGTTGCCGGAATGCAATTTTCAACGAATTGTCGGCAATCATGATATTTTATTTATTTCCGTTATGCATGTTTTTCTATTTGGATGGCCGTGGGACATTCCATTTTCGTGGATTTGTGTTGCAGAATTTTAAACAGATGGTCGTAGACCATCACATTTTTGTAGATCCGTGAAGCATGATATTCAACAGATGGTCGTAGACCATCGAATTGTT
>JAAYUS010000164.1 GCA_012517605.1 Bacteroidales bacterium | reverse complement strand
AAATGTAAGTAATTAATTTTATGTCCTTTGCACCTTGTTTGCGAACTTTGTGGTTATTCAGTATTTCTGATACAGCCTCCTTTATTAGTTACCCTTTTCAGGGAAATATTAAAATCCTAAACTAATTCTTTATTAATAACCAGGATTCTGCTGCAGCTGCGGTGCTTTGTTCATTTCGTCGCGAGCTATGGGCAGCCAGTAGTATTTATCGCTGGCCCAGGTTCTTGCATCTGCTTTGGCCGTAAGGTCGAGTTTCCATTCGAAATTGCCGTTTGTAAACTCTTTAACCTTCATTTCATATACATCTTCTACCACATTGCCGAATTCCATCCAGCGACGGAGGTCATACCAGCGGTGACCTTCACCGAAGAACTCGATGGCTCTTTCATGACGAAGGAACGCTCTGGCCTCTGCCTGATCGGTTGTTACCCTGTCGGGAAGACCGGCCCGGTTCCTAACCATGTTGAGAGCATCGAGACCCGGCTGCAGATCAGCGCCTCCGAGCTCTATACATGCTTCGGCATAATTCAGCAATATCTCAGCATAACGGAACTCCACCCAGTGGTTTGTATTCCTGTAATACTGGCCGACAGTGGCAGGGTCCATGAACTTTTTGATATAGTAGCCCGTTTTGGTTCCGTTCCATGCCTCAATAAGTCCCTGTCTGGAGTCAACACCCTGAACTTTCAGTGTGCCATCTGGATTGTAGATATGACCTGTCTGGACCCTGTTATAGGGGTCAAAGGCAGCGGCATCGGCCGGACGCGCCTGCCATGGAGCACCATGGTAAAGCACAATTGCATAAAAACGTGGTTCACGGCCATAGTATGGGTTTCTGTAGGGATCGGCCTGAAGTTCTGCAGCAGTTGCTGTGCGCAGATACTGGTCGCCCGGATTGTATTTATCCCATACAAAAGGAGTTCCGTCTGCCATTTCAAAACTTCTTACAGCAGGTTCAGTGGGGTCGTTGTTACCCCAGTTATGATAACCGCAGGGGCCAAACCAGATGTTGGCATTGTTCACGTTGCCGCCTGTCAGAGGATATTGAATGGCCCAAATTGTTTCGCTGTTCCATTTGCCCTTCTGGTTAAAGATGTTGAAATAATTATCGGAATACGCCTGAATCTGGGCCTCTGTAAGAGGCAGCACAGGATCGGCAGTCGAGCCGACAAGTGAGAATGTGCCGTATTTTCCGTCCATCACATCCTTTGCGGCATCCCTCGCAGCCTGGAGAAGAGCGGTCTGGCTTCCTGCCGGGAACGAAACAAGTGGATTTGAAGCTTCATAGCCTCCATTTGTGAGCTTACTGGCACAGAAAAGGAGAACCCTTGATTTCAGTGCGGCAGCTGCAGCTGCAGTTGCGCGGCCCTGCTCCATGTTGTAATCCTTCAGGATGTTGATCGCCTGATCAATATCGGCAAGAACAAAATCCTTTGTCTGGGCAAGTGTGGACCTGGTGACTGTTGAATAATCCTCACCAAGAGCCCAAGGCTCACTCCTGAGCACAACACCCCCGTGTGTCATGAGCAGTGTGGCATATTCATATGCCCTGAGGAAATATGCTTCACCTTTAAGCCTGGTTTTAAGCTGGTTGTCAGGAGCCGTGGTGGTTGGGACAGCATCGATATTTGCAAGAATATTATTAATATTCTGGATGTTGCTGTAGATATGCGGCCAGCGTAAAAATCCGGCATAACCGGTATTGGCAAAATAGCCCAACTGGTCGGGGCTGAGTGTCCCTTTAAGGTTACAATAGTTTGAAGGTCTGTGTATGCAAAGAGTCTGATCAGTGGCTGACGACAGAAGGTCCTCGCGCATGCCAAGGACACCGTTATTGTCACTGGTCATGGTTGTGGCATTCTGGATTCCTCCGAGCCTGTCGTAACATTTTCCAAGATAGGCCTTAACAACATTAATATCGGAAAAAACAACCTCCTGGTTAAAGGAATCAACTGATTGCTGATCCAGAACATCGCTGCACGACGTTGCCACCAAAACAGGCAGCGCCAGTGCAATTATATAACTAAGTACTTTTTTCATATTTTCTTCTTTAAAGTTTTTCAATCAGTTAAAACGTTATATTGGCACCGACTGCAAATGTCTTCATGTTCGGATAATATGCACCCCATGCAGATTCGGGATCGAACTTTTTGGTAGCGGTATAAAGCAGAGCAAGGTTGTTGCCTGAGAAATATACACTGGCTCTTGAGATACCGAGACTCTTATACAATGTCGACGGTATAGTGTATGTAAGTACGAGGTTTTTCAGCCTGCAATAAGCTGTATTGTCGTACCAGTAATCACTCATATTTACTGCATGTCCCCAATAGTAGTCATTCCTGTTGAATGCCCTCGGTATATTGGTATGTATATTTTCAGGAGTCCATCTGTTGTCATAGGTCCATTTGAAATAGTTACCGGCCTCACCCCTTCTTTCATCATAATGATTGAATCTCAGGTATTCCCCCTGTCCCTGTAACTGAACAGAAAGATTGAAGTTTTTATATGTCAGATCGATATTCAGACCATAAAATACTTCCGGTGCATCTGTTTTATCGTACAGGATCTGGTCGTCGCTTGTTATCTTTCCGTCGCCTGATACATCTTCAAAAATAAGATCTCCGGGTTTTGCGTTTGCCCAGTGAGGATAAGCATCTACAGCGGCCTGGTCGGCAAATACTCCAATGCAGTTGTACATCAGGGTTGCACCGTAAGGATGTCCGGTGCGTACCTGCCAGTCAACAACCCTTGCCGGTTCATCATAGAAAACAACCTTGTTACGGCTGAAGCTGTAGTTACCTGTAACATCGAGCCTGAGGTCGGAAGTCAGGTTTTTATGAACTCCTGCCTCGATTTCAAAACCATGGTTATCAACTCTTGCAATATTCTCCTGAGGAAGTGTCAGACCGGTAAAATTAGGCACTGAAGCATCCCTTGCCGTAAGAATATGATCCCTTTTATTGAAGAAATAATCAAAATTAAAGGTGATCAGATCACTGAACCATTTCGAATCGAATCCAATGTTGCGTGTTGTCTGGGTTTCCCATGTGATATTCGGGTTGGCGACAGAAGGCGGACCAACAACCGTCTCGATTGATGAACCCGTGCCAAATACCATACCCGGGCCAAGTCCGAACTTATTCATATACTGGAACGGATCACCCGGGTCCATCCCCATAACTCCATATGATCCCCTGAGTTTGAAATAGTTGATGAACGGAATATTATCCTTCCAGAAACCTTCTTCTGAAGCCCTCCAACCAAGCAGCACACCCGGGAAATTACCCCAGCGCTTGCTCGTCGGGAATTTAAGTGAACCATCACGACGGAATACAAATTCAGCAAGGTATTTCCCTTTGAAGTCATAGGTTGCCCTTCCAATCCATGACTTACGTGCATAAATTGTTGCATAACCTGTTGTGTTCTTGTCCTGGTCGGCACCGGCGTTCATCGTCTGGATAAGGTCGGAAATATAATACTGCCTGAAACCAACAAGCTGGTTATAATCGCTCTGATATTGTTCATAGCCCAAATAAAGCATGACGTTATGACTTCCGAATGTCTTCTGGTACATTGCATTCACAATGGAGGTCTGGTTTATGGTCCTGTCATACCTTTCATTGTTCTGGGGCGACGAAAGGCCTCTCAAAGTAGGAGTCAGAGGCATGCTTGTGATGAAGCCCTGTGAGTTGCGAACAGCCTGGTCCCAGTTGGGATAATAGAGCACCCATGGTTTATAGAAGGCTTTATTGTAATAGTTGGTCAGGTCATAGCTGAATGATCCGGAGAATGATAGTCCTTTAACAAAAGGAACTGTCACGGTAGTATTGAACGTGCTGAGCAGCCTGTAAGTTTTCTGATCGTTCTTTCCGGCATCAAATGTTGATGTTGCAACAGGGTTATCACCATACTCAATATCGGGTCCGTATTCTCCGGTCGGCCAGAATGACCATCTTGTAGGAAGAAGACGTGTCGACTGTCCTACAATGGATTCGGCACTTTTGTATGGGTATACGCGGTTTACAAGGAAACCGGCCAGGTCGACACCGGTTTTAAGCCAGTCGGTAACCGGCATTTCAATTTTTGCACGGATATTGTACTGTTTGTACTTTGTTGATGAAGCTTTATACATGGCATCATCACCCCTCAGGCCGGCTGAAACGAAATAATTCATTCCTTTGGTGCCGCCGTCAATGGTGATTGTGTGCTTGTATGAGCCGCTCCATTTCTTAATAAGGTCACCGTACCAGTCTGTGTTGGGATGTTCCCATGGATCTTCACCTGATGCGAAGAGTTCTATATCCCTGTCGCTGTAGGTGCGTGCCTTCCCGTTCTGTATCTGGTATTCCGAAAGCATGGTAGCATATTCTGCAGCATTGCATACCTTAGGAATAATTGTCGGAGTTGCCATACCCTGGTAAAACTGGTAATTCAGTCTTGGTTTGCCTTCCTGCCCTCTTTTT
>JAAYUS010000163.1 GCA_012517605.1 Bacteroidales bacterium | reverse complement strand
GCTTTCGCTCATTTTACAATTGCCTGTGAATTTAGCTCCGGGCTCAATTGAAAGCTTGAAT
Organism: Bacteroidales bacterium; assembly: GCA_012517605.1. Taxonomy (GTDB): domain Bacteria; phylum Bacteroidota; class Bacteroidia; order Bacteroidales; family VadinHA17; genus LD21. The sequence goes on along the minus strand of JAAYUS010000163.1, from coordinate 4,101 downwards.
GTCACTATATCCCCTGCAATCCTGGAATCGGCCTTCAGGGTTAAAAGCTGACTGACACAGATCCTGCCTTCAATGTTTCCGGACACCTCCGAGTTTTTGCAATATACTTCCCCTTTTACCTTTCCTGTCGGACCGATCACAACTTTCCCTTTTGTTGTGAGGTTGCCTGTAAGAAATCCGTCGATCCTTATGTCGCCGTTCGATTTGATATCTCCGGTAATTTCTGTGCCATTGCTAAGCAGGTTGATCGCAGTATTATCTGTTTCGTTGAATTTTCCCATGATTTTGCCAGAATTATATTACAAACATAATAACTCACAAATATAAAAACTATTGCAGGTAAATTAATAATGTTCGGATATGTTTTCCGGGATTATTTCTTTTCCGGATCGTAGGCCCATTTAAGATATATTGAACCCCATGTAAATCCTCCCCCGAAAGCGGCAAGGATCAGCTTGTCGCCTTTTTTCAGATGGCTTTCATAATCGGAGAGGCACAGAGGGATTGTTGCGGCAGTTGTATTGCCGTAATTCTGGATGTTGATCATGACTTTTTCAGGAGGAAGTCCCATCCTCCGACCGGTGGCATCTATAATCCTGAGATTAGCCTGGTGGGGAACAAGCCATGCAATATCATCCGCCTTAAGATTATTTCTTTCCATTATCTCGGCAGCCACATCTGCCATATTCACCACAGCAAATTTAAAAACACTCTGTCCTTCCTGGTATATATAATGTTCTTTGGCATCAACAGTTTCGTGTGAGGCCGGCCGGATAGAACCTCCGGCTTTCATATGCAGGTATTTTCTGCCTGAGCCGTCGGTATGGAAAATATAGTCCATTACTCCGTATTCCTCAGATGTGGGTTCAAGCAGGACTGCCCCGGCTCCGTCACCAAAGAGAGGACAGGTAGTTCTGTCGGTATAATCCGTTATTGATGACATTTTATCGGCACCGACGACAATAACTTTTTTGAATTTTCCTGTTTCAACATAGGCTGCACCTGTCTGGAGTGCAAAGAGGAATCCCGAACATGCAGCTCCGATGTCAAAACTGAAGGCGTTTTTTATCCCTGCCTTATCTGAAATAATATTGGCCGTTGCAGGGAAAAACATGTCGGGTGTTATGGTGGCACAAATCAAAAGCTCTATTTCGTCGGGAGATGTCTTTGTTTTCTCAAGCAGTCCAATTACGGCATTTGCGCCCAGGTCGGAGGACCCCAATCCTTCGCCTTTCAGAATTCTTCTTTCCTTTATGCCGACTCTCTGCATGATCCACTCATCAGAGGTGTCGACCATTTTTGAAAGTTCAAAATTCGTGAGCCGGTATTCCGGAACCCATGAATGGATGCCAGTAATGGCAGCCCGTATCTTTTTCATAATCAGATAGCTTCAATGATCCTTTGAGCCAGGTTGGCAGCTACAACGGCTTTGGTCTGAAATATCATATTCATAATGGCTTTCCTTTTTGAAATACCATGACCAATGACTACGTTGGCATTTATGCCTATTATCGGCGTCCCGCCGATATTTTCAAAATTAAGGCGTTCAAAAAACGGATGCGACACTTTTATTTTCCTTGTAATCAGATAAACCGATTCAGCCTGCTTTAGAACAATGTTACCTACAAATCCGTCGCAGACAACAACATCCGGCATATTTTCATGAAAAAGAGCATGCCCCTCGACATTGCCTGTGAAATTAAGGCCCGGGTGTTCTTTCATCATCTCATATGCTGTTTTTACCGCAGGTGTTCCCTTTGATTCCTCTTCTCCGATATTCAGCAATCCTATTGTCGGATTTTCTTTTCCGTGAACAAATTTTGCATAAAGGCTTCCCAGTATCCCGTACTGAAGAAGAACGTCGGGCTTACAGTCGGGATTTAGTCCCACATCGAGAATAACTGAATCACGTCCGTCAATGCATGGAAGTATTGTAGCGAGTGCCGGTCTGAAGACACCCGGGATAACGTTCACCGTGTAACTGGCGCCGACAAGCATGGCCCCGGTATTTCCGGCGCTGCAAAAACCGTCAAGTGTTCCGTTTTTAAGCATCCCGAAACCAACAGCAATGCTTGAATCCTGTTTCTGGGAAAAAGTCTTTGCAGGATGGTCCCCCATTTCTATTACCTGTGTTGTCGGAACAATAATAAAAGAAGAAGGAGATACATTCATCTCCCCCAGCTTCTTCAGTATTACATTTTCATCACCCAGAAGAACAATTTTTTCATCAGCAGAAAAATGTTCCAGAGCATCAACTGCACCTTCAATCACTGCATAAGGTGCATAGTCACCACCCATGACATCTACTCCAACTTTCATAAGCTTATTCTCTGGTTAGTGAATCAGGCTGTCGCTTTCTTTTCGACTGCCTGCCTGCCCCTGTAATAACCGCATTCGGGACAAACCCTGTGATACTGTACAGATGAGCCGCAGTTGGAGCACGTGCCTACAGTAGGAGGAGTGGCTTTATAATGTGTTCTGCGCTTATCTCTTCTGGTTTTCGAATGTTTGTGTTTGGGATGTGCCATTTTGTAATGTTTTAATTGTCATTCATTAATTTCCTTAACTCGTCCCATGAAGGATCTGTTTTTATATTTTCTTTAACGAGATGTTCCCTGAGCTTTTGAATCATCACAGGATTACATGTGCTTTCATCCTTATCATTTTCGGGATGAATTCTCTGGATCGGCAGTGCAAGATGAATAAATTCATAAAAATACTGTCTCAGGTCAAGCTCAAATTCATCCCTCGGAATTGTAATTATTTCAGGATCGCTATCATCCATCTCCAGCCCGAATTTTACAAGCAGCCTGTTTTCGCAATCAACAGGATGGTAGAACATTTCAAGGCATCTGTCACAGCAAACCTGTACATTTCCGGTTATCCTGATATTCAGATCAGCAAGTGCCGGACTTTTCTGTGCTTCAACCCTTGCAACCAGGTTTCCTTCCCTGATTTCCGACTCTTCAAACAGATCAAAAAACTTCTTGTCAATTTCAAATTCATAAACGTGATGCCCGTCTTTCATCCCTGCTGCTGGTATGGAAAATGATCCGGCCATCTATTTGAAATTTGGTCTGCAAAAATATAAATCCTTATCCAAATTAAAAAATTATCAACAAAAAAGTAACAGGAATGGGCCAAAAACTCCATTTGCCGGTTTATTAAGGCCATTTGCCGATTTGTATTCAATATTATATTGGAACTGAATTATTTTTGTTTCGGATAAACAACTAATGTCATGAAGAACAGAATTCATCCCATGGAAAAAAACAGGGAACACCATCCCCGGGTGGGAGTCGGACTGTTCCTTATCGTCCTCGGACTGGCACTTCTTGTGGCCACCAACGACCTGCTGGGACTGGGAAGCGTACAGGAATATTTTACCTGGGAAACAGTGCTGGTGTTCATTGGTGTATTGCTGCTTCTAAATCTTCAGTTCACAGGCGGACTGGTTCTGATCGCCATTGGGACCTGGTTTTTCATTGAGAACAGGGATTATGAGATCCCGCAATACATCCGCACCATATACTGGCCCTCACTCATAATCCTTATTGGATTAAGCTTTATTATTTCTTCATTGTTTAAGAGAAAAAAAATCAATTAATTTAAATAAATTTTTGTCATGGAAACAAAAGACGACTTCAGGGATGATCACCGCCATATCAGGGACGGCAAGGATCAGGATATGTTAAGAAGAGGATCTGCAAGCAACAGGGCTATAATCGGAGTGGTTCTGGTTCTGGCCGGATTTTTCCTTGTCATCAGGAATACCGGAATATTTCCCGACTTTATCGACAATGTGATATTCAGCTGGCCCATGCTGCTTGTTGTGATTGGTGTCGTAATGACTCTTGGGGCAAGCGAAAAAACTGCCGGAGTAATTGTAATGGCAGTGGGAGCATTTTTCATGATCCCTCTGATATTCCGGGAGACTTTTCACATGTATAACATGTTCTGGCCTTCCATATTCATAATAGTCGGCATAATATTCATTGTTTCAAAGCAAAGAGGTTTCCATTCCGTAACCACAAAGGGTGTTGTGGGTGATGATTACGTTGATTATGTGAATGTGTTCAGCGGCGGCGAACGCCAGGTAAT
>JAAYUS010000162.1 GCA_012517605.1 Bacteroidales bacterium | reverse complement strand
GGGAAGGGAAGCGTATTCAGCGATACAACAGGACTGATATTCCGTATAGCTCCCGTAATATCCCTGTCTGCTATTATCACTGCAATTCTTGTCATCCCTTTCGGAAATATGAAAGGAATAATTTCCTTTGAAGGTGATTTCATTTTTTTCTCATATCTGCTTGCCCTGGGTAAGTTCTTTTCAATAATCTCTGCTCTCGATACGGGAAGCAGCTTTGAAGGGATGGGCGCAAACCGCGAGGCATTTTTCTCCATGCTTGTCGAACCCGCATTCTTTATCCTGATGGCAACACTTGCAATGTTTACCGGATATACCTCATTTTCAGAAATATTCAGGGGTTTTTTCATTACCGGAAATCATTATGTGCTTGTCTACAGCCTTATTGGTCTTTATCTTCTGGTCCATATAGCAATTATTGAGAACAGCCGTGTGCCTGTTGATGATCCTAAAACACATCTTGAGCTTACTATGATCCACGAGGTCATGATCCTTGACAACAGCGGCTTTGACAAGGCTCTGATACATATGGCAGGCTGGCTAAGATTTGCCGTTTACGGGGCACTGATCTTTAACATTGCTGTGCCTTCAGGCTGGAATGTGTTCCTTCAGGTCGGTCTGTTCCTTTTCATAATGGCAGCTTTTGCCGTGATAGTGGGGCTTGTTGAATCGTTCCGTGCAAGGAACAAAATGAACAAGAATCCCAAGTTCATACTTACGCTGTCAGCAATTGCGCTGATAGCATTTCTGGTAGTTCTGATCGTAACTGAAAAATTTATTCTTTAACTGGCTATGATAATTTACCTTATTGTATTCTTTGCAGTGACCTTAATATACTTTGCTTCTGCGGAACGCCTTGTGACCTATGTACGGCTGATTGGTCTGCAGGGGCTGCTGCTGTGCGGTATTGCAATATCTGAACTCAAGGATGTAAATACTGCAAACCTTTTATTTATAGTTGCAGAAACATTGCTTTTCAAAACCCTGCTCATACCTTATCTTCTTTCTGCGATAATTGGAAAGTCGGGGGTAACCAAAGTTCATCGCCAGGCATTGCCCGGTTTTTATCTTATTTTATTTTCAATCGCTGCATTATTGTTAAGTGTCGTACTGGCAAATTCTCTTATCAATCCGTTTGTTAATACAATTTACATGACGATTGCTCTTTACACACTTTTCACAGGATTACTTTTAATCGTCACTCACCGTCTCATCATATCCCATCTTATAGGATTCCTCATTGTTGAAAATGCAGTATTCATATTTTCCCTGGCAGTTGGCAGCGAGATGCCGATGCTTATCAACATCGGGATATTGCTTGACATTTTCGTGGGTGTTCTTATCCTTGGATTTTTTGGTCTTCGACTGAAACCTCATACTAATGAACTGACAATGCTGAAAGACTGAAATGCTTTTAATGTTTTTTATCATAGCGGCAATCATGGTTATCCTGATCTTCCTTTTCAGGAACAGGATGATTACGAAATTCATTGCAGTAGGGTATTCCATAATGCATATTCTCCTTTCGCTCTATTGCTGGAGTAACTCAGACGCAACCGAGTTAAGATATTTCACATTTAACAGTACCGGAGTATTGCTTCTTTCGATATTGTCAGTACTGGCAATTCCTACCATATATCATGGTTTCGTTTACACACGCGGTGACGACCTGAAGAAATTCAACATCTACCACGCTGCACTTATAACGTTAATGACATTCATGTCGGGTGCGTATCTTGCAAATGGCATGACCGTACTCTGGATATTTGTGGAAGCTACAACACTTGCAGTTGCCCTTCTTATATATCACGACAGGACTGAAATTGCCCTTGAAGCAACGTGGAAATATGTATTTATCTGTTCTGCGGGTATTGCTCTGGCATATCTGGGAATTCTTTTCCTTGGCTTCATTTATGGCAGGGAAGATGCAGCAAGCCTTACCTTCTCATCTCTTTCAGTTTTAATCAACCAGGCCAATCCGATGTACCTGAAGATTGCATTCTTGTTCGTTCTTATCGGATTCAGCACAAAAATGGGTTTGTTCCCCATGCATACGGTGACTATTGATGCACATTCGGTTGCACCTCCTCCTGTAAGCGCCCTTATCTCAACAACCCTGATGAACGTCGGTTTTCTGGCTATTTACAGGGTTTATACATTGTTTTCCTCATCACCGATACTGCCCTTCATGAACAATGTCCTGATCTTTGCAGGGCTGCTTTCACTGCTTGTTGCCGCCGGTTATATGCTCAAGGCAAAACATCTGAAACGGATGCTTGCCTATTCAAGTCTTGAAAACATGGGCCTGGTAGCCATTGCAACAGGTGTTGGCGGATCGGGTTATTATGCAGCGCTTTTGCTTATAGTGCTTCATTCATTTGCCAAATCGAGCCTTTTTTATCAGATGGGCCAGCTGTCAAGGGTGCTCGGCACTTTCAGGCTAGATGACTGTGGTAATTATATGAAATTATATCCTGCCGGATCTCTGGTTCTTATAACCGGACTGATCTCCATCCTTGCAATTCCCCCTTCGGGTTTGTTTATATCTGAATTCCTTATTATGAAGGGACTTGTATTCAATAACCAGTGGTTCGTTCTGATAACAGCTATAATTCTGTTGTGTTTTGTCATTTATGCAATGAGCACGAGGTTTATGCATATAATATTCTCGAATCCGCGCCATTATCCCGAATTCACCCAATCAGTGAAGGTCAGGCCGGTTGAGACAGTCACCCAGTTCATACTTCTGGGTATCGTTGTTATAATCTGTTTTTATCAGCCTCAATTTCTTGTGGATATTATTAACCAGAGCTTCAGCCTGCTTCCAAGGTAAAATATGGATAAGTCATATCTTGAAATAGAAAACAATCCTTCAGCCGTTGACCTCAATAATGTCCCGGTGATTGAGTATGACCGTTTTTACACGGAAGTATCGGATTTGTTAAGGGATGGGTCAAATCATTGCCTGTCGTACCATGGCTTTGAAAGGGACAATGATATTCTCTTCATATGTCTGATAGCTGATGACAGTTCAGGTAAAATAAGGGCATTTTCTTTCCGTGCCGGACGGGAACTCTCATCTGTGAAATCATTAACAACCCAGTGTCCCGCGATGCACGTCTTTGAAAGGGAAATCCATGAAAACCTGGGCATTGATTTTGACGGGCATCCGTGGCTGAAACCTGTAAGATACCCTTTTAACAGGAAGAACAGGGATGAGATGATGGATAATTATCCTTTTTACAGGATCGGGAGCGAGGAACTGCATGAGGTAGGAGTGGGACCGATCCATGCCGGCGTAATTGAACCCGGTCATTTCAGGTTCATCTGCAATGGCGAAAAGGTGCTGCATCTCGAAATACATCTGGGATACCAGCATCGCGGCATTGAAAATATGTTATCCGGTGATTTAAGTCCTCTTCAGAGATGCATATTAAGCGAAAGCATCGCAGGCGACACATCAGTGGGACATTCAATTGCCCATGTTCAGGCAATCGAATCACTTTCAGGAATTGAACCTGTTGAAAAACTTCAGATAGAGCGCTCAATAGCCCTTGAACTTGAACGGATTGCAGTTCATATTGGAGATATGGCTGCTTTATGCGGCGATGTAGCCTACCAGCTTGGCCAGGCAGTGTGTGAAGCCCTCAGGACTACAATAATCAATAGTACACAGAACTGGTGCGGAAACCGCTTCGGGAAGGGGTTGGTACGTACGGGAGGCACCAATTATCCCTTGAATGACAGCCTTTTGGCTTCTATTTTAAAAACCCTTGATGATACAGGCAGAAAATATGCCGAAATAACAGAAAGGATTTTCTCAGTCCCGAGTGTTCTTGCACGTTTTGAAGATATAGGAACAGTAACTGCCGCACAGGCATCATCAATCGGGGCAGTCGGAATGGCGGCTAGGACCTGCGGCATTCCGAGGGATATAAGGAGATCACATCCTTTTCAATATTTCAGGAGATACGGCATCAATCCGGTTACAACGGGTTCGGGCGATGTTCTTGCAAGAGCCAGGCTGCGGGAGCTTGAGGTTACTCAATCGATAAAAACAATAAAAGACCTTGCTGAAATATGGGATCATCAGGAAGGCGATGCCGGAATGCCTGTATATGCAGAAAAGCTGAAACCGGGAATGCTTGCAGTTTCGCTGGTTGAAGGCTGGAGGGGAGAAATATGCCATTCGGTGCTTACTGATTCCCGTGGAAAGATAGTCAATTATAAGGTTAAGGATCCTTCGTTCCATAACTGGATGGCCCTTGCACTGGCGGTCCGTAATCAGGAAATATCAGATTTCCCTGTATGCAACAAGAGTTTCAACCTGAGTTATTGCGGAAACGATCTTTAAAAAAACCGGCAAAAAGAATGTTTAGAGAATTAAGGATATTAAAACATCAGGGCAGGCAATATATCAAAGACCTGAGGAGACAGCCGGTCTCTGATCTGTTCAGGGGGAGGCCTGTGATAAGCAGTGATATTACCAGTGATGAGATAGACTCCGTATGCAGGATATGCCCCTCGGGAGCCATCAGTAACACTGAAGGATCAATAGATCTCGGAAAATGTGTTTTCTGCAGAGAGTGTGAATTCCGTCTTAAAGGCAGGATCAGATTTCTGAATGACTACAGGATCGCTGCCAACAGAAGAGATGATCTTGTTATAAGGCCTGGCGATGATAAACCGGTAAGGCTTGACGAATCGGCAGTAAGAAAAGACATACGGAAACTTTTCAGGAACTCGCTGAAGCTCAGACAGGTCTCGGCAGGAGGCGATAATTCGGGGGAGATGGAGCTGAATGCATCGGGCAATGTGAATTTTGATCTCGGAAGATACGGGGTTGAGTTTGTTGCATCGCCCCGCCATGCCGACGGCATTGTAATTACAGGTCCGGTTACGGAGAATATGGCGGAAGCCCTCAAATTATGTTACGAGGCAGTTCCTCAACCTTCTGTAATAATCCTTGTTGGAACCGATGCAATAAGCGGTGGAATGTTCAGCAATTCTCCCGCCATTAACAGGACATTTATCGACACTCATGCACCGGATCTTTACGTTCCCGGTAATCCTGCCCATCCGCTGACATTCATTAACGGGGTTATGGATTTGCTTGGAAT
>JAAYUS010000161.1 GCA_012517605.1 Bacteroidales bacterium | reverse complement strand
TCAATATATCTGATCAAATTAACTAACCCTGTTTTAAAACAATCACCGAATTATGAAGAAATCATTGATTTTTTTAATGGCCATGCTTTTAACATTAAGCATGTCAGCCCAGAAATTTGAAGATCTGGCCTTAACTCCTCCGATGGGATGGAACAGCTGGAACAAATTTCATTGCGATGTAAGCGAGTCACTTATAATGCAGGCAGCCGATGCCATGATAAGCAGCGGAATGAAGGATGCCGGTTATGAATATATTGTGATTGACGACTGCTGGCAGGTTTCGCGCGATGAGAACGGCGAGATAGTCTGCGATCCGGAGCGTTTCCCGCATGGGATGAAATATGTGGCTGACTATGTCCACTCAAAAGGACTTAAATTCGGCATCTACTCAAGTGCAGGGACTGTTACCTGTCAGAGACGTCCGGGAGGTTTTGGCCATGAATACCAGGATGCAAGGACATACGCTAAATATGGTGTCGATTACCTGAAATACGACTGGTGCGGTTCCACAACCCAGGATGCAAAATCATCATATACGAACATGAGCAATGCCCTTCGCACGGCCGGACGTCCGATCGTTTTCAGCATTTGTGAATGGGGATCGAACAAGCCATGGGAATGGGCCGGACCTGTAGGCCATCTGTGGAGGACAACCGGCGACATCAGCGACAGCTGGAACAGCATGATAGATATCTTTGAAAAACAAAAGGATCTTGCGCGATATGCAGGCCCGGGAAAATGGAACGATCCCGACATGCTTGAGGTAGGCAATGGCGGGATGACAACTGAGGAATACAGGACTCATTTTTCTCTCTGGTGTATGCTCGCATCTCCTCTTATGGCAGGAAATGATCTCAACAATATGACACCTGAGACGAAATCGATACTTCTAAACAGGGAGATGATAGCCATCGACCAGGATTCGCTGGGACGCCAGGCTACATGCTACCGCGATAACGGAGATTACCAGATATGGGTCAAACCACTGTCGAACAACGAAAAGGCAATTTGTCTTCTTAACAAAAGCGATGAAAAGAAATCGGTGCTTGTCGATTTCGATCTACTGGCAAAGATCAGGACATTTGGACGCGGTTTCGGAGGCACTATGCCGGCTGCTCCTCCTTCAGGCGGTGCTCCGGGAATGCCGGGCGGTCAGGGAATCCCTGGAGCTCCCGGAATGCCGGGTGGTCAGGCTGCAGCAGGTGCCCAGTCAGGCATGCCGGCCGGAGCGGGCCAGACCGGGCAGGCCAGACCACGTTTTGTCCAGCTTACACTCAATGATTACCGGATAAGAGATGTCTGGGAACATAAAGACCTTACCCTGAAAGAGACATCGATGTATGTCGACATGCTTCCACATTCCGTAAAGGTCTACAGGTTCATCAGAAAATGATCATATAGGTTAACCGAAAATCAGTTGGGGAAGGCAACTTCCTTACCTGTGAGCCTGATCCTCCCTGTTACCACCTGTGTGAACTGAGGATCGAGATATCCCTTGAAACCCGGTTGTTTCCCTCCGACGGAAATGGTGAAATAACCGGGTTCTATAACTCTCCTGTTTTTGTTGTTTATAATAGAAAACTGCCTTGGATCGAGACTGAATTCCACATTCCGGCTTTCTCCAGGCTTCAGTGTGATCCTTTTAAAGCCTTCGAGCTGACGTACGGGACGTGGCGTTGTAGCTTTCTCATCAGTAAGGTAAAGCTCAACAACCTCATCACCTTCATGGCTGCCTGTATTTGTTACAGTAACACTTACATTGACTTTTTCACCTGCTGATGCCTTGGCAGGAAGTGAAAAGTTGCTGTAGGCAAAAGTGGTATAGCTGAGACCGTAACCAAATGGATAGAGAGGTTCCTTAGTGAAAAACCTGTAAGTCTTTCCTGCCATATCATAATTTTCAAATGCAGGAATCTGGTCAACCGATTTATAATAAGTTACGGGAAGCCTTCCGGCGGGATTATAGTCGCCGAAAATGACATCAGCAACTGCATTGCCACCCTGCTGACCACCGTAACCGGCAAGCAGAACTGCATCAGCCTTTTCCTGTGCCTTGTTTACCGATAATGCCCCTCCGTTTGTAAGAACGACAATGACAGGTTTCCCCGTTGCCTCTACCGCATCAAGCAGCTGTTCCTGAACTGCAGGCAGATCAAGGCTTGTTCGGTCGCCGCCGCTGAACCCTTCAATTTTTATCGACATCTCTTCTCCCTCAAGGCGCTGTGATAAACCGAGAACAAGGACAACTGCATCAGCTTCTTCAGCTGCAGCAACAGCTTTTTCGACAAGTCCGGTCCTCGGACGGCTCCAGAGAAGTTTCATATCTGCATCGCCTGCATAATTCTTATAAAAGACCTCGATCTTATATTTCTCACCTTCCCTGAGATCGATGGGTTTTTCAACATGAAATGCATGATGCTCACCTCTGTAAGAAATGAATTTCTCGCCATTAACCAGAATTTCATAACCCGACGAACCCCACGAACCAAGATAAAATGTGCCTGTCTCCGGAGCCACGAGATATGTTGTCCATTTTATTCCGAAATCATCATCCGGCATATCAGCTCGTGGAGAAAGATGTTCCCAGTAAAAATCAATATTATCATCTATCCTTGTGAAAAGAGGTTCTCCCTTCATATCGCGGTTGTTGAAGTATTCACCAACAGCTCCCTGCTTCCCGTCGGGAGTCTGAAGATACCTCGAAGGTATGACAGTAAGGTTATGGATCCCTTCTGCAAGGTCGCTTCCCTCGGCATATATTATTTTTGTATCGGGCTTCAGCTTGTTTTTTATCCCCCTGAGCACTGTTACAGGGTCTTTGGGAATGCCGTTATAATTTCCTATCAATGATTCAAAATTATCGGCATTCGGACCAATGACTGCAATTGATTTGATATTTTTGGATAATGGCAATGTATTCCCTGAATTTTTAAGAAGCACTATTGATTTATTGGCTGCAAGCCTTGCAAGCGAATTGTTATAATCTGAACAGTTCACAAAAAATGGTATCTGTGCATATGGAACCATATTGTCGGGATCGAACATGCCAAGTTTGAAACGGGCAGTAAAAACCCTCTTTACTGCTGTGTTGATGTCGTCTTCAGTAAGCAGGCCTCTTTCTACTGCCGTAACAAGGTTATTATAGTCAACGCCGCATTCAAGGTCGGTTCCTGCCTTTACAGCCTGTGCTGCCGCCTCGGCAGCATCCTTTGCCACTTTTGTGAACCTGTAAAAGTCAGATATTGCCCAGCAGTCTGACACTATATATCCTTTGAATCCCCATTCGTTTCTCAGGATGCCGTACAGTATCGGGTTGGCGCAGCACGGAAAGTCGCGGAACATATTATAGGCACCCATGACTGAATATACACCTCCGTCGACAACCAGCGTCCTGAATGCAGGAAGATATGTCTCCCTCAGGTCAACTTCACTTACTTTTGCGTTGAACTCATGCCTTAATGGCTCGGGACCCGAATGCACTGCATAGTGCTTTGCAGTGGCAACAGTCTTAAGATATTTCGGATCATCGCCCTGCATTCCCTTTACAAACTGGTATCCCAGCCTTCCTGTCAGGAATGGGTCCTCTCCGTAAGTTTCATGACCCCTACCCCATCTTGGATCACGGAAAATATTGATATTCGGCGACCAGAAGGTAAGTCCCTGGTAAATGCCTGTTTTGCCTCTTCTCTGAAATTCATGGTATTTAGCCCTGGCCTCATCAGAAATGGCATTGGCGACGTTGAACATCAGATCTTCGTCCCAAGAGTTGGCTATTGTTATAGACTGTGGAAAGACAGTAGCATAGCCCGACCTGGCAACACCGTGAAGCGCTTCATTCCACCAGTTGTACGAAGGGATACCCAGCCTCGGTATTGCCGGAGCAGTGTACAGAAGCTGATCGGCTTTCTCCTTAAGAGTCATCCTCGAGATAAGGTCTGCAACCCTTTCTTCAGTTGCCAGTGAAGGATTGCGGAATGGATAAGCAGTCTCATTCTGCTGTGCAATTGCAGGCAATCCCATGTTTAAAATGATAATTAGAGATAAGGTCAGAAGATTTTTCATAGTCGG
>JAAYUS010000027.1 GCA_012517605.1 Bacteroidales bacterium | reverse complement strand
TATCATTGTGCCACAAGGCGCTAGATATCTGCCAGAATGTTCCAGAGAAGTATCGATAAAGAGCAAGGAATTGTTCAAAGACTCCGAATCAGCAATGAAACCATCGGTTGTTCCAACGGCAGTATTTACATTTGGTAAAGATTTTCCTGCCATAAACAAACAACTTCTAGGAGAAAATACGACCAATGAAACTTATAACAAGCTCGTGGAAAATCCTTACGATGCAACCGATCCAAGCGTTGATAAGCTAAGGCTTTTTATTAAAGATATGAATTCTCTCTATACTAAAAACGGTTTCTCTGTAGATTATAGTCCATGGGAATTTCTTCCGGTTGCAACTGCATTTAGCTTCTATCATAGAGAAGATGAGGAACATATTTCAGGTTTTATAAATATCTTTGATTTTACATTACTTGATCCCGCATATCCCGACGTTGTAAAGCAGTGCAAGCCATATGTAATGGGGCCGGTCTTAGAAATTCAAGCCGGGTACAAACTCCTAGATGAAATTTTAAGGTCTCCCGATAACAGTAAACCGATTGATGAAATTATCAGTAACAGCTTAAAAAAGGCCGGGATATCAGAAGAGCGTTATGCCTTAATAAAAGTATCACTCATAAGAGCACGAATCGACAGTGATAATCCCGACGCAATTGAGGTACCCGATTTTGAATTTGTGGCCGCCACTGATGAAGAGAAAGAAACCGCCAGGATAATAGAACAAATGAAGGCAGATGCTCTGGCCAGAAAGAGCAATGTCACAATATATAACAAACACAAAGCTGAACTTGATCCCACCCTTGATATCCTTCAACAGTATATCCATTAGCCATTAAGTATAACTGACATTACATGAGTAACAAATTTCAGGTAGGGAAATTTGTCGTTTGGGCATGATATAGTCTTATAAATTAAGACTGAAGAACATCAGCTAACCATAACACGGATGGTATAGGCAATTGCCATCAGCAGCCCGGACAGCTTAGTAATCAACGATATACACTATGCGAGAAACAATATCACAACTTAATAAATTTTGGCTACCGTGACTAATCCTGCTGCCAAGACAAAGTCAATATGGCGGCTGGCCGACGCGCTGTTGTGATTAATTGTAAAAGTGTATATTCAAAATAGATACAAAAGAAAAATTCGTAACTTTGTTTGAAAATATTGAGTTATGAGCACAATTGAATTAAGAAAAAAAATCATCAATCAGCTGTCTCGAATTGAGGATGTTTCCTTTCTTAGGGCAATTAAAACATTAGTTGATTCAAAGGCTCATGAAGAAATTTATAAACTTTCTGAATTTCAAAAAGAAAGAATTCGTGAAGGAAGAGAGCAGTTAAGAAGCGGAAAGACTATTTCGAACGAAGCATTACAAAAAGAAATAGTTCAATGGTTAGGTTCAAAGTAGAATGGTCATTAGAAGCCAGGCTTGACTTTATTGACATTCTTGAATTTTATATAAAAGAAATGGTAACTCAGCTTATAGTAAAAAGCTATACGCTACAATAAATAAAATCATCAGGTTATTGTCTAAAAATCCATATTTGGGAAAAAAGACTGATGATCCATCAATAAGAGCACTAGTTACGGGAGATTACCAAATAATCTATGAGATAGAAGATAAGATGATGCTCATTGTCATGATCCGGGATTGTAGAAGAGATCCTGAAGACCAAAATTATTAATTCAATAGACCATAAATAACAAGTAATCACAACAGCCGTTATACGCTATTGCCGGGATTAGGGGTTGCTCAAGTCGGTTCAATTTGCTTACCTTGTGGGTAACCCGACATGAAAGCGCCTTGAAGCGGCGACTGCGGATACCGCCAAATGTTATGGGGCATCCAAAGCAAAATCCCGATAAAACCTGACTATGGAATATTATATTGGTAACACAGATCCCGAATGGTTCGACTTCCTGCACAAAAAAGAACCTGAAGATATTAATTTTTGGCAACCAGGTGGCCGATTTAGATTTCATGTCCTAAAGCCCGGAGCTCCATTTCTACTCAGATTAAAAAGTCCGATTAATAAGATTGCAGGGATCGGATTCTGAATGATCATACTGCATCATTGCCGGATCCTGCCTTATGGCCTGCCAGGAAGCTTCAACAATCAGTACCCTCAGGAAATTATTACTGCGATAAGTAATTCCCCCGGTGCGGGTGGTCTCTCATCTTTACCTTATCCTTGGAATCAATCCTACGTAACTGGCTAATAAATTAAAATATGTGAAAAAGGGAACCTTTTTCAAGCTCCCTGGCAATCATCCGGCTGTCTGTGGGATCCCGTTTATGCAATTTATCCTTCTGGCATGTCGGAGTGTCAGATGCATTGATAACTATATTTCTGATGCCAGGAGATTTAAACTCGCGATGAATGCCGTAACCGTTTCTTTATGTAATTCCTGCAAGAAACTCGGAAATCACCCTGAGGCTGTAAACCTGCTTAGAAAAAGTCTGATTCTGTGCAAAAAAAAGTTATTAGACAGACTCCCGTTAGCTTTAATTTGTGGCCCGATTGAAGCCATTTACCGATAATTTCATATCTTTGTAAGACTGATTTGTAACCATGACAACATTTGAGCTAAAGACACTACTTATTCATCGAATTTCCGAGATAAATGATGTTTCGTTTCTCAGGGCATTAAAAACGATTCTCGACACAAAGACTGAAGCTGGTGTTATTCAATTAACACAAGATCAACTTGAGGATATTATTGAATCCAAGAAAGAGATTGAAAAGGGCTTGTTCGTTGAAAATAATGTCCTTGATAAACAAGTACGTCAATGGCTAAACGCAAGATAGTCTGGTCTAATAGAGCTATAAAAAGGCTCTATGGTATACTTGAATTCTATGACCAGAGAAACAAAAGCAAGACTTATTCAAAAAAGTTATACCAGCTCAGGTAAAGATCTTGATAAAATTCCCTGAGATCGGTTTAAAAACAACCGAAGACACTACCAGAGGATTAATCATCGGAAACTTTATGATCTATTATCAACTCACAGAGGATAAAATTATTATTCATACCATCTGGGACTGCAGACAGAACCCTGACAGTAAGATAATTAAATAAAACAACTAAAGCTAACACGGACAATGCTATGAAAAGCAATCGCCCCGGGGTTAGTAAGGTTAAATAATATTCTCATCTTATAAACTTCTTCAAAAATCCTATAAAATGACACTTCTGTCTGCGATCAGAAAAATATGCCTGCCGCAATCACTTGTCATTTTATCCGGCAAGGGTGCCAGACAGCAGGCGGGACAGCTGACCATAACACGGTCAGCTGCTCCTGACATCAATCATTTGTGCCTGCCTTAAATTTTGCATCGTATTTTCAGTTATTCTCTCCGAAGCGCCCGGCTTTTCATATACCTAAACCATCAGCACACCTGGCACAGATTCCAACCTGACACAATACGATAAAATGTTGATAAGAAATTGTTGTGTATTTTAAGGAATCTATTCAGAACCAAAAGTTAAGTCTGTATGAAAAAACAGACTTGCCGCCATTTACAAAAGTCTTGTTTGAAAATTTATACATCAGATCCAGACTGATCTTTCCTGACTTGCCAGATAATGTTATTCCTGGAGCAACGTAGCCCGACAAATAGCTTTTACTGCCATTTGGCTCTGCATTTACATCGAGGTTAATTTCCGGGCCATTCTTCCAATAATGATAAGTGTAATAAGAACTTGCTTCCAAAAAAGGCTTAAGCCTCGACTGAGGCAGGAATGAATAACGGATATACGCTCCGGCGTTAAAATTACCTGATGTAAAATCATCTGTATAGGTTTTCGTATAGAATCCTGATAATTCTGGTCCGAATGTTATGTGTTTCTTTATGCCAAATGTATAACGGAATGCATAAACAGGGCTGTAAGATTCGTGGTTGAACAGATGTTCATCAAAAAAAGGATTGAGTTGTAATCCTACAGAATGTTTTCCAGCGGTTTGTGATGATGAGATTGCACAGTAACCAGATAACAGGATGCAAAGAATTGTTCTGCCAGCGATTTTCATATTGCGGAGTTTTAAGCTTATTAAACAAATCTATGACGAATTTCCTTAAATAAATGTTACAGAACTGAATACTATTGTTAAATAATTCACAAAACACAAAACCAAGTTCCTTTGAGTCACTAACAAATAAAGACAATATTAAAAATAACCACATTTGCCGGCACGGATCTCATCTGATTAAAATTACTATATTTGATATGTCCTTCTCTCCAATGAGAAACCACAATAATCAATTGCCTCAAGAAAGAATCGAAAAAAATCAGTTTAATAAAAAAGCAATTAACTAAAATGCAAAACATGAAACCGTCGATCCGGAAGACACTGCAATTGCCGCTTATTTCATTTTACCCGTTCTTTAAAATATCAGATCGTAAGTTTGGGTTAATCAAGGCAATCATTGGATGCTTATGTTTAAACCTGCTGTTCGTTTCGTCAATGTTTGCACAGACAAAAAGCGACCTGCCTCCAAAAATACTTGAAATGGTGCCTCCGGGTACTGTTCTGATTTCCCAGCAATTCACAGGCACTCCGGTGATGGCCGGAGCCGAGTTTACTTCAGAGAAAAATGTCTCAATCGGACTAACAGTTGAATATCATTTGAAAATCAATGCTTTTGACAATAGCTCACCTACCTGGAAAATGAGGGAATCTGCTTATCGCAAACAGATGGAGGATCGCATAAAAAGTAAGCGTAACAGTCTTTCTCCCGAATCCTCTGATCTGGGTGTGTTCACTGCTGATCCGGTTACAGAAACCAAAAAACCGTGGGGTTCAGGCCTGACCCAGCGCATATTAAATCACCCTCCACAAGCAAAGGAATACGTCACATATAACTGTGCATACTTCGGGATGGAGGGCGGAATAGTATTCGAACTCTTTGTAAGCAACCTGCCTGATAGTCCGCAGGAGGGAGATAGCTGGGCACAAAAAGTCGCTGAACTCGCTTCCAAACTTACAGTATCAAACATAGGAGATTGATTTTAGGTCAGTCCATACCATCTCAATCGTACATGCAAAATTTGTCTGATAAATCCGGATAGCCTTGACAATTTCCTGAAACATTGCGGTAATGAAAACTAAGTTGATTTTAATAATTGGGTTCTCAATCATCTATGGTTTGTTTGATATATTCAAGAGCAGGATGCAAAAAGGCAAAAGGGAAATCTCTGAATCCGGAAAGAATATTACCATCAGGGCAATGATACTCGATTTCCCGGAATATCTTAAATTGCACCTTGATGAAATAAATGATCTGATTAACAACAAAGCTTCAGGCAAGATGGCATAATATTTGGGCCTTTCCCTACAAAAACCTGTATGAAAAAGACATATAAAAAAGCTGTTCTGGAAGCCCTCGGGAGAACAAAGTCTGTTAAAAACGAAATACTTACTGAAAAGGATATTCAGCATCTGCCGGCGATTGTCCGGAAGTATATCTATTACTCCGGTTCGGTTGGAAAAGAAAAGGTCCTGAATTTCAGGGCAGAATTTAAAGGGGGAATAAGAGGGAAATCAGGTGAGGATTTTATGCCTCTCACATCTGTCCAGTACAATTTCACTGATCAGCCAACCCGTCTGTTTTACATCGTTGCAAAGAAAAAAGGAATTCCTGCCAAAGGCATTCACCTGTACAGGGACAGGACGGCAATCATGCTGATTAAACTGTTCGGACTGTTTACCGTAGTCAATGCCAGAGGAAAGGAAATGGATCAGGGTGAAACTGTTACGCTGTTCAACGACATGTGTTTTATGGCTCCGGCTACATTGATCGACAGAAATATCGAATGGAAGGAAATTGACAGGCTCACCACAGAAGCAAAATTTTCTAATGGCAATATTACGATAACTGCTACACTGTATTTTAATGAAGAGGGAGAGCTTATCAACTTTTTAAGCAATGACAGGTTCGAATATTCCGATGGAAATAAATACATAAACTATCCCTGGCTAACCCCTGTGACTGGTTACACTGACATTAACGGATACCGTCTACCGGCAGGTGCGAAATTAATCTATAAACATCCCGATGAGGATTTTTGTTATGGTGAGTTCAACCTGGTATCCATCGATTACAACTGCAGGGATTTCAAATAAAGACGGAAGACTATTCAGCACTTCAACACTTTCACTTTAAACCCTTTTTAAGGCTCTTTACCGCGAATCCCGCTCCCCTGACCACACCGGGAATTAAACATAATCCTTAATTTTGATACACCTGGAACAGCAAGATGAAACAAAAAAAATCTTATATGTTACTTATAATATCTTCCACCCTGGCGCTTCTTATTTTTTCCCTTTTTGTCTTTCTGCTCATTGTAAGTCCCGGGAAACCAAAACCTGTTACTGACTTCAATGGGAAACCTGTTGAAGGAAGCTTTTCTGAAAAAGTGTATCTGACAATCGGCGGAGTCAGGCAGGGAATGTTCATCAGGGGAAAAGATCCTTCGAATCCTGTGTTGCTGTATGTCCACGGAGGTCCATCCTTCTCTGAATTTTTTCTCATTGAGAAATATCCTTCGGGAATAGAGAACTACTTCACAGTCTGTTACTGGGAGCAAAGAGGCGGAGGACTTTCATTTTCACCGCAGCTTTCAAAGGAAAGCCTTACACTCGATCAGCTTGCCTCTGATGCAATTGAGGTTACAAACTACCTTCGCGGCCGCTTTAAAAAAGAAAAGATCTTTGTAATGGCCCATTCCGGAGGTACTGCTTTCGCAATTCAGGCAGTCGCAAAATATCCTGATTTGTTCCATGCATATATTGGAGTTTCGCAGATTACCCGACAGGCGGAGTCTGAAAAGCTGGCTTACAAGTATATGACAGATAAGTTTTCCGCTGCCGGAAATTCAAGGATGGTTAATGAATTTAAGAAATACCCCGTTCTTGAGGACGATTGCTTTTTGTTACCTTTCTTTAATTCGGTTCTGAGGGATAAGTCGATGCATGAACTGGGAATAGGCACCATGCGCAACATGAAATCAATAATAAAAGGCGTCTTCTATCCTGTCTGGACGTGCAGGGCTTATACCCTAAGGGAAAAATTCAATATCTGGCGCTCCAAATTATTTTTTATCAACAAATCGCGACTCCGGAAGCAAATACTGGAATCGGATATACCCTCAATCGTCACCCGGCTGGAAATCCCTGTTTATTTTATAAGCGGCAGGCATGATCTTACAGTAAATCACGATCTTTCAGAAGATTATCTTTTAAAACTCGATGCTCCCAAAAAACGCTTTTTCACTTTTGAAAATTCAGCTCACAGCCCTATGTATGAAGAACCGGAAAAGTTTCTGGAGTTACTCACACGCGACATCCTTCAGGAGAATTAAGTCACTCCGGATTTAAATCGCAATAAACAACTAAGGTTACAGGATGCATTACAGCAATTCAAACTTCGTGCTGCTTACATTCATCCTTGAAAAGACTTTCAGAAAACCATATGCAGAATTGCTTAACAAATACATTACAAAACCTCTTGGATTGACAAATACAAGCCTTGGCGGAAAGATAAACACATCAAAAAACGAATGCAGTTCCTACAGATACATTGATACATGGAAACCTGAACCTGAAACTGATATTTCAATTCCACTGGGCGCCGGAGGAATTGTCTCCACCCCGGCTGATCTCGTGAAATTCAGCGATGCGTTATTTTCAGGGAAGCTTCTGAAAACAGAAACGCTCGAATTAATGAAGACCCCAAAAGGTCAATACGGCATGGGATTGTTTAAAATTCCTTTCTTTGATCTAACCGGATACGGACACACAGGAGGTATTGACGGATTCAGCTCGGTATTCTCATATTTCCCTGATGGAAATATCTCATATGCAATGACCTGCAACGGATCGAACTTTAACAACAATAACATTTCAATTGCCGTCCTTAGCGCAGTCTTCAGCAAGCCTTATGAAATTCCTGATTTTAAAACATATGAGGTAAGTCCTGAAGAACTGGATAAATACCTGGGTGTATATTCATCGGCACAGATACCAATCAAAATAACTATAACCCGGGAAAACAAGACGCTTATTGCCCAGGGTACGGGACAATCTTCCTTCCCGCTGGAAGCCACTGAAAAGGACAAATTCAGATTCGATCAGGCAGGTATCCTAATGGAATTCGACACTGAATCAAAAACAATGGTCCTTAAACAGGGCGGAGGAGAATTCCGGTTTACCAAAGAATGAAATCCTGATATTGAATAAGTGCATCCGGATTATTATTTAATGGGGTTTTCAACTGAAAAAGCGCCGGGGTTTTCACTAAAGAACACAAAGAAAAATGCAGACAGACATTGTGATGTAAAGTATGTATAAAAATATAAATGTCAGCCAATGACCAAGAACTACCGGTTTCAGAAAATCGTCAGTTCGAGAATTGCGACATTCGACATCTTTGATGTCGGATTGCAAAAGCATCATATAAATGCAATGCTCGAATTTGATGTCACCGAAAGCAGGGCAAAACTAAGGGACCTGAGGAAAAAGGGCAATAACATTTCATTCAATGCGTGGCTTATAAAGGTTATTGGCAGTGTCATGCAGCAACATCCTGAAGCAGCTGCGTACATATGGAATAAGAAAAAGCTTATAATTTTCGATGACATCAACATATCCATGATCATTGAAAAGAAAGCCGGTGATGCAAAAGTCCCCATGCCGCTGGTAATTGAGAAAGTAAATAAGAAGTCCGCCGCAGAAATTACAAGTGAAATTGAAAATGCAAAGAGCCTGGAATTAAATCCTGGCGACATTGTACTTGAGAAACAATCGTCTGCATATCAACGATTGTATTACCACATGCCAGGATTCCTGAGAAGACTTTTCTGGATAATTTTATTAAAAAGTCCAAAGGCGGCTTACAAAACCATGGGAAATGTGTCTGTTACCTCAATTGGAATGATTGGCAGGATAAACGGCTGGTTTATTCACAAATCGGTTCATCCCATTTCTTTTGGTGTCGGATCAATTCTCAAAAAGCCTGTCGTCATCAATAATGAAATAAAGATCAGGGAGATCCTGAACATGACAATCCTTGTCGACCATGATGTTATAGACGGCGCACCAATGGTCAGGTTCCTCGACGATCTGACAAATTATCTAGAGACAGGAAAGGAGATTTAAGGCAGGGGACATGGGGCTATTTGCACATCTGCCTCAGATCTGAGGATATGACAAGTTGTTGGACTGAGTATATTACTGCAGGATAGAACTTCTCCTCATATTTTCTGAACAACCTGAACTCCTCCGTCATCTTTTACATGAAAGGGCGAAGGTGGTCACGATAGTTCACTAAGAGATATGCATAAGAATGTTAGTTTCTTTTGCAATTTACATCACTTTTATTAATTTTATAAAAAGAGGAATACCTGGCGGGACCTAATCAATAACTGGCTATGCAGACTTTAAAGACAGTTATCATTGATGATGAAAGATATGCATGCGAACGTCTGAAGAAGCTCCTTATACCTTATCCCCAAATCGAGATAACAGCCTGTATTACAGATTCCGGATCAGGATTGAAATACATCCTTGAAGAAAAACCCGATCTTGTTTTTCTCGATATCGAAATGGAAAAAAGAGCATCCGCATTTGATCTTATAGACAAGCTGGATCAATGTGTAAAAAAACCATATATAATTATAGTAACCGGTCATCCTCATTATTCGATAAAAGCAATAAAGCACGAAGTATTTGATTATCTTATTAAACCTGTCGATATTGACGAACTGGAAGAGACTATCAACAGGTTGCTGAACCATTTCATGCCTGTTCAGCAGACATTGATTCAGAAGTACGATATGCTGAGTGACAGGGAATTGAAAGTGCTTAGCTATGTACTTGAAGGCAAAACAAGTGAAGAGATAGCCTCACTTCTGTATATCAGCACGAACACGGTGAATACTCACCGCCGCAATATCCTGAGGAAAACAGGTGCCAGGTCGTTTTTTGATCTTTTAAGAACTCCATAGGATGAATACGGCAAGGCTGAAACAAGTCATCACACATCCTGCCTTCATAAGCCTGGTAATGCTTGCAGTGGTTCTTATTGTTCTTCCTCTCAGATTTCCTAAGTACCGGGTCAGGAATATTGATACAGTATATCTTTCTCCAAATATTTACCTGTTCTACAGCGACCTTGATTCTGACGGCAACAGTGAACAGATATCCTGTGATGTTGGTGATGAAAAGCAGACAAAAATAATTGTCAGCCGTAACGAAAAAATAATTAAGCAATACAATCTTAGGTTTCAGCCAAAATTCTTCAGACCGTTCTGGATTGATGATTACAACAGTGACGGATACAAGGAAATATACGTTTTTACGATGAACGATGATTCCGTTTTATTGAATATCATTGACCCGTTAAAATCAAAAAAGATACTTGTTTCCGGAAGGTACATTGATCAACGCAGAAAGGTTACCAACAGTGTCGATGCGCCTAATATCGTTCCTGTGCGCATGATTCGAAAGGCCGGCATAACAGAAAAGGACTTTCTTTTTTACATTGTTACAGGTTACAGCCTGCAGCCAAGAAGAGTTTACAGATATATCATCGGGGAGGACTCGCTTGTAAAATCTCCACTGAGCGGAGCAGTTATCTGCAATATCATACCCAATGAAATAGATATGGATCAGGAACAGGGAGTTGTACTTACCACTCTTGGTACCGGAAACCTCGACGGCAATTTTCCATTTTCGGATAATTACTCATGGCTGATGGTCCTGGATGATTCACTTAAGTTCATGTTCCCTCCGAAACCGATGGGACTTTTCCCGTCAAGGACACAAGCCTTCTCCGTGAGGATGGATGGAAAAGCAAACATTCTTGCTTTTTATGATAATTTTGGCTCCGATACTGCCGGCAATGGCTTATATCTTTTTGATATGGATGGATCGGAGATCCGGAAAAAATCCGTTTCTGGTTATGAACATGAAGTTTCAAGGATCTTCCCGGGTGCCGGCAGCAAAAAAGAAACCTTCTTCTTTCTGAAGGACAGGCAAACCACTGTGGAAGAAATGGATTACTCTTTCCGTGAAACAAAAGTGCTGAAAATGCCGGAAATAGCTACAGGCGAATTATTTATAATGACTGACGCTGATTTTGACGGAAAACAGGAGTATTTCTTCCTGGGTGCCGGCAGGGACAATTTGATTATTGTAAAGAAAGATTTCAGGCATCCGGCTGTCTGGAAACACAATAATTACGATAAAATTCCCCTGATCACAACTTATTACAGAAAAGGTGAAGCACCCAGACTGTTTGCGCAGTTTGACAAAACCGGAATATTTTTCAGATATGAAAAGAATCCGTACTATTTCCTTAAATATCCGGTATATCCGGTTTTATACGGACTTATTTATCTATTTGTTCTGATTATTGCCCGCGCGCAAAGGTATCGTCTGAACCTGATAAAAGAACATGAAAAAAAGCTCGTTGAACTGCAGATGAAATCCATTAAAAATCAGATAGATCCACATTTCACGCTCAACGTATTGAATGCAATCGGAAGCCTTTACTCTGAAGAAGGTAACAGGGAAAAAGCCGATTATATCTTTGCAAAGTATGCCAAGCTCATACGGCAGACTGTAATAAGCTCCGACAAGGTTATTGTCACAATTGAAGAAGAACTGGATTTTGTCAGAAACTATATTGAAATTGAAAAATTCAGGTATGGGAATTTGTTTGATTTTTCGATCGATATAAGAGGAGGGTCTGATTTAAAAACAAGGATTCCAAGGATGCTTATCCATACCTTTGTCGAAAATGCCGTGAAATACGGGATCAGGAACAGGGCTGGCGGAGGCATACTGAAGATCATCCTGCAAAAGAACGGCAGTCATCAGAGCATCATTATTGAGAACAACGGACCATTTCTCGATGCCGGTAACCCGTCACTGAACGGAACCGGAAAAGGTCTGATTATCCTGAATGACCTGATAGGAATGTTCCAGAAGCTTGAGAATATCAGGATCACTTATAATGTTGAAACAATTTCTGATGAGGCTCCCGAAAGTCAGGTTACAAGGGCGGTAATACTAGTTCCCTGCATGTAGTGAAATTAATCTGATGACATAAAAGCGGCCCGGTGAACGGGGAAAATAAAACGATTGTCCGGACCAGTCCGGAATAAATCACTGCCAATTCTGTAATATGTTGCATGGTATCAGATTACAGCGGCAAGTTCATATTTATGGGGAAAATCCGGGCCGCATTAATATCCTCAAATTTCATAAATAAATACGTTATAAGATTCAGCATAAGTAAGTATAATACATCATCATTAATGAGTATTATTGTGAACAAAAGCATGATGACGTAAGATGAAAACCAATCGCCGCAAATTTATTTCGAAAGCATTATCAGGAGGTATTGCTGCATCCGCACTACCTCTTGTATCAATTAATCAGGGAAATGAAAATTACAGGTCTCCCGAAGAGCTGAAAGCCAGATACGATAGGCTTGATAAGATAATCAGACAACCTGTACTTAAAAAGGAGCTATTTAAAAGCCCGGTAATTATAGAATCGCTTGAGCTTCTCAGGTACGAGGGCAGCTTCCTTTGCATTGTCCGTTCAAAAGACGGGGCTGAAGGCATTTCGGTCGGACACAGCAGTCTATCAACGCTTTTCCCCATATTCCTGAAAAACCTTCAGCCATTCTTTATAGGCCAGGATGCCCGCGAACTTGACCTTATCCTGGAGAAGGTGTACATCTATAATTTCAATTTCAGGCTTAACGGCATCGCCCTCGGGCTGCCTCTTGCAACTATTGAATTTGCAATTCTGGATATGCTCGGACGGATTGCCGGCAAGCCGGCAGGATTGTTAATCGGCGAAATACATAATCCGGATGTTGCAGTTTATGTCGCTACTGAATTCCGTGAAAAGCCTCTGGAAGAACATTTTGACCTTATCAGGAAGGCGGTTGCCGAATATGATGCACATGCACTTAAAGTCAAGGTCGGATACCAATTTGCCGGGACAAAGGATATCCATTACCAGGGTGTGCCTGGAAAGACCGAAAAGCTTATCCCTCTTCTTCGAAAGACATACGGGGACAATATGTATCTCTATGCTGACTCAAACGGTTATTATAATGTGAGTGAGGCCATTAGGGTCGGGAGACTCCTTGAAGAGTACAGATACAGTTATTTCGAAGAACCCGTTATGTACGATCATTTTGAAGAAATCAAGGAAGTGGCAGATGCGCTTACCATACCTGTGGCAAACGGCGAACAGGACCAGAGCTTTGTTCATTTCCGCTGGTCGCTTGCCAACGACGGACTTGATATAGTCCAGCCCGATATTTATTATTTCGGCGGCATGATCCGGGCGATGAAAGTAGCGCTTATGGCTGATGCCTTCGGAAAAACCATAATCCCTCATATGTCAGGAGGTGGCCTGGGATTTTTATATGATTATATTCTGGTATCAGTGGTTCCCAATGCCGGTGCTCATCACGAATTCAAGGGTCTTGACACAAATGTTAAATTCGAATGTCCCACATCGTCATTAAAAGTTGTTGACGGGAAGATCAAAGTACCGACGGGGCCTGGTATGGGAGTTAATATTGATCCCGACTTTGTCAGTAAACACAAAGCCGTGAGGATGTAATTGTCAGCGCTAAAAAAGATTCCTGAAACCGGGATTATATCAATATTGTTGATTCTTTAAGGACTTTGCGGCTTTCATCGGTTCCATAGACTTTTATCCCGATGCTGACAGTGGGGTCATCCACAATGTTCATTAGAGATCCCATCAGGTCCTTGACCTCATCAGCCTCAAGCTCTTCATAATCCTCAATATTCATATACATGTGAACAAAAAGAAGGTATCCGTCGCCTTTTATCCTGCTTAATGCTTTTATCATTTTTGCAAGCCACAGTGTTGTGGATGAATTATAGTATTCGAGGTTCAGACGGAAATTTGTGACCGGCTGTGGCGATTTGATATATTCACCTATCCATTCAAGAAGCGGTTCATATACTTTTGCCGCATTTTCGGGAATGGATACACCGGTCAGAATCATCTCACCGGTTCGAAAATCGAAATCGACTTTGGGAGTTTTTTTACTGCCTTCGATTAAAATATTATGGTCCGGGCTCATTGTTTTTAGTAAAGTTTCCATGCAAAAAACTGATTTATAAAAATATAGTAAATCTTTTGGACTTAACCACCTTTTGATCAAGAAAAAAAAGGGATTCATCAATAAAATCAGGCGTTTGGTAACCTGAAAGCAAAACAGGGCGCGTGAAATGGTTTGAATTATAAGAAAAGCCTGAAAAAAAATAACAGAGCCTGTTTTACATGAAAAAATAAACTGACCGTGTGGCAACTGTTCTCCGATGCCTTAATTGCTACGGGCTCCCCTGTCTTTAAGTAGTTTCACTATATCGTCATGACCGTTCATTGAGGCGACCATAAGGTCAGTATATCTTACGGTTTTTCCCTGGTCAAAATGGGTATCCCTTTTAAGCATTACCTTCACAATAGCCACGTGGCCGCTTTGTGATGCCCTGATAAAAGCAGTTGTCCTGGTCCCTGCTGAGATATCAGAATCATCGCCATTGAATTCCGACAGTCTCACTGCTTCAAGGTTTCCGTCGCCTGATTCCGAAATCATTGCCCTGAGCTGGCCGGTATTCTGATCATCTGAGTCGAGTTTGTCGTACAACCTCCGGGAAATTTTTTCCACAAGTTCATCCCTTGCAGTTATTAATATTGCATTTGTCCCGTCAGTCTCCCTGACGTCGGGGGTTGCGCCCTTATCGAGGAGCATCTTTACAATTTCAGTATTCCCGCTAAGGGATGCCAGAAAAAGAGCATTTGATCCATCCTTTCCCTTTATGTTCACATCTGCACCGTGATCGAGTAATAACTTCACAAAACCCGGACGGCTGTTAAGGGAAGCCGTCATAAGCGCGGTAGCTCCTCCGTTATCCTGAAGATCAGGATCTGCTCCTTTCGCAAGCAGAAGGTCAGCTATATCAGTAAATCCTCCGAGGGAAGCCTGGATAAGGGCAGTAGTGCCGGTATTTTTGTCCTGGATATTGGTTTCGGCTCCATTTGAAAGGAGAATTGCAGCTACATCCGGAAATCCGTTCTGTGAAGCAAGCATCAGTGCAGTATAGCCGTCGAATGCCTGAAGGTTTGGATTAGCTCCGTTTTCCAGAAGAAGGTTCACGATATCGGCGTGTCCGTTCTGCGATGCCATCATAAGGGGAGTCAGTCCGTCAAGTGCCCGGATATCAGGATCCGATCCGTTTTCAAGCAACAATTTAACAATCCTGTAATGTCCATTAAAAGCTGCATACATTGAAGCAGTTGCACCATCTATTGCCTGAAGATCCGGATCAGCGCCTCTTCTGAGAAGTATCCTGCATGCCTGGGTATAACCCTTTGCTGCAGCATACATCAGTATGCTTCGGTCAAATTCATCAGTATGATTTACATCTTCAGCATATCTGGCAATAAAAAGAATATTATTAAGATCATCGGCCCGCGATTGTCTTTCAGCCATTCCCTGAATCTGCCTGTCCTGTGCTGTGAGACCGGGGAGATATCCCAGAAGCAACAGGACCAGAATACCAGTTTTCACTGTTGCTGTCATTCTGAATGATAATACTCTCTGTGCAAAATTCATTGCATTAAACTATAAAGTTACAAAATTGGAGGCGATCAGCCCACTTTTGGTTTTGCTAATATTTACATCTGCTTTAACAGATTTTTTCAATAAATGTTCAGCATTGATTTTTTTGTCCTCCGCCCACATTTTCCGGATAACGACAGGAATTATCATATAGCATCAGCAGTGTAACCGCTTAAGGGAAGTGCTATTCAAAAACAAACGTTCCGAAGCTGTTGTAATCGTGAAAAGTCCGGTTGGTTTTCTGCCAGCTGAAATGTATTGCCTTAAGGTCATAATCGATCCTGTACATATTTGCCCTCCATTTTGTTCCGGGAGATGGAGGAACATTAGGTAAGGGAGAAAGAAGTTTATATGGGATGAAGAATTCGGCTGTCCATGACGTTAACTGTGAACCGCTTTTTTTCTGTCCGCCCGTTACTGATGTAGCATGTATGACCCGTTTATCGCCGGCATAATTCCACGGGAGCCAGCCCAGAAATTTGCCTTTGTAATTCGGCACTATGATTGGCAGCTCAAAATCGAGGGGAGATATTTCGTATTCAAAATAGACGGGAAAATCTTCGGCAGGCCATAGAAAAAGCTCCACCACATCCTCTTCCCACAGATTCATATTATCATCGTGCATTGTTGCGGTAAGTTTTTCATCCTGGCAGCTGTAAAGGAAATAAAGGCCTGTCTCTGAATACAGTATTTTCACTTTAGTTTCATAGCCGCTGATGCCCTCTTCCTGAGGTGTAAGGCGTACCCATTCAGCTGTCTTCCATGCTTCCGAGGAACCGTTGCCTGTTACTGTAAAATCAGCAATTTTTTTTATGCGTATCGTTGCATCCTTTCCTTCAGGCTCCGTGTTCTGGGCAAAAATGACTGCAGTGTTTATTAATAAAGATAAACAAAGTAATATTTTCCTCATAAGAACTGAAATAAGATTTGAACATTAAAGAAATAGAAAGTTACATGAAAAACGTTTTCATTGATAAAATTATCTGATAAATTTGTTGAATCACATTTACTGCCATAAATGCAAACAGCAGGAAAAGTTCTTATTGTCGCAGGCATAGTTCTGATAATAGCGGGGATAATTATATATTTTGCCGGAAACAAACTTGGCTGGCTGGGACATCTTCCGGGAGATATAAGGATTGAAAAAGAAAATGTAAAATTCTATTTCCCGGTTACCACGATGATACTAATAAGCATACTATTGTCGATCGTCTTATGGATAATCAGAAAATTCCTCTGAGTCACACCCTCATAATATACAATGCCTAATCCCTTAACTTATTAACTTTCAAAGCTCAAACGATTAGACCCTTCAACCTTTCAACTTTTTAACCAAATAAATCCTTAAATATGAAAAAGCTTTCAAGAAGACAATTTATCGGACGGAGCGCTGCCGGAATAGGATCTGTGGTTCTGGCTTCACAGTTTCCTCTTAATGCAGCCCCGGTCTCAGCAGCCAGGATGCCGATAGGTTTCCAGGTATGGACAATAAGGGAAGCCCTGGTAAAAGACTTTCCCGGAACGCTTAAAAAAATGGCCGGTCTTGGATTTCAAAGTATGGAGATGTGCTCTCCTCCCGGATATGAGTCATCAGGTTTTGGCCCGTTGATGAAACTTACGGCGAAAGAGATGAAGCAGATCATAAACGATGCAGGTCTTATTTGTCCAAGTTCACATTATGGCATGGCAGAATTCAGGGAACATCTTGAAGAACGCATAGATTTTGCTCTTGAATCCGGTCAGACACAGATGATACTTTCAAGTTTCGGACTTCC
>JAAYUS010000160.1 GCA_012517605.1 Bacteroidales bacterium | reverse complement strand
TTAGGTTTAAGGGATAATGCGACTAAACTGAACCTCCAACGCTCAAAAGCAAGAGTTTGGCTCAGGCCAAACACATGCTTTTCCCCCATTAGATCTTTACTTTAATAGGCTTATGTATATTATGAATTCAAAAAATATTTCAAAATACTTTTTTCATTATCGTGGATTTGGCCCCGATATTATTTAATTTAGCAAAGCAATACATCTTAAACTGATCAAACCGATAATTATG
This sequence comes from Bacteroidales bacterium, assembly GCA_012517605.1. Lineage (GTDB taxonomy): Bacteria > Bacteroidota > Bacteroidia > Bacteroidales > VadinHA17 > LD21. The sequence goes on along the minus strand of JAAYUS010000160.1, from coordinate 2,896 downwards.
AATACCTAAGCTGATTTTTTTCTCTAATAATCATTCGATAGAGGTAATGAGGATTTAGGACTTTCATTAAAAAAACAGGAATTAGATAAAAACTCTGGTCTCATCATTGTTCTCCAGTCTGATTTAAATAGAAAAGAATAAACTATTTAATAGCAATGGACATCACAAATGATCAAAAGGCAAAAGTCCTTGAGATAAAAACTGCCAAAGGAATTAAATATATATCCCAAAATAGGATAATCTATGTTAAAGCTGAAAATAGAGGTACAGTACTTTTATTGAATAATTCCGACAGAATACTTACGAAGCATTTAATAAAATGGTTTGAAAAGTATTTGATTAGTCCGGAATTTTTCCGTTGTCACAATTCTTACATAATTAATTGTAGATATTTTGATTGTTTATCTAGCTGCCAAATCATATTGAAGGGACAAATACGGATACCACTATCTAGAAATAGAAAAAGATTATTTAAAGAGAATCTGATTTTGCTAGAACAAAAGCTATTTTGAAATGCTCAGTAAGTTTTAAAGTAGAGAACCATTAATTTATTCAGCTACCATTTGAAATTCATCTGAATTTTGTGCATTCCATGACAATATTGTTTCAGTTATTCAAGATTTTGAATGTTCATCCTGGTTTTTGTTCAACAATTTACTGTTTTAAGCAACCTATCTCAATTTTGTACCAGACGCTCTTTATAGTATTGATTTATAATTAGGTGCTTTTTAAATTGCATATGAAAGTCATTAAAAGAAGACAATTACTTTACCAAAAGTGGTTGTTTTCCTAAGAGTACTTTAAAAGGATCTAAAAATTAACCAAAATCAATGCCTTATGAAAAAAAATGTGTCCTTTACATTACCAAAACTCCATTTGGATTGTAAACACCTCTGGAGCATTTGTATCCTTGCCCTGCTGGCAGTTTTCATTATCACTGGCTGTACTAAGCAAGAAGCTAAGTTACAGGATGATCTTCCTGTTTTTAGCGACATTACTTTCCATAATGGTCGATTAATCTTCAGGGATGATGCATCTTTCATGGATCACCAAAAATGGCTCTTTGAAAATCAGGGTAATCCTCAGTTAATTGCCGAGAAAAATAAGTCTCTTGGCTTGAAATCCATGACTGAATATTACCTCGAAGGTATGAAATTGGAGGAAGACGATCCAAAATTTGTAGATTACGTAGCTGAATACCCAAGTATCTTTAATAAAGAAATATATGATAATTCGATACTCTATGTTTTGCCTCATTCAATAATCCTGTGTTACGTAGCTAATGAAGATGGAATCTTCCAGGTTGGCGACCAGATTTATAGAATTGTACCGAATTACATTTATCGAACAGGAGATGAATCTAAGATAGAAATGCTTCTCCTTCCGAAAGATCAGATCCCCACCAAGGAAGTAGATATTTCAATAACTCGACCCGGATTTGAAAGCAAAAGCGATCTTGCCCAGAGAACCGAATATTTTGATAACGATTCAAGATTTAGGATAGTAAGTTCAGTAATGGCATACTCAATTACAGATCCATATCTTGGGACAGCTTGGTGGTACGATATAAGGACTAATCCTCAGAAAAGAACTCTAGGGATTTGGCTAGGGGCGCAACTTAACACAAAGTCTGCGAATGGAAATGGTTATTGGTATTTTCCAAACGATGGGGTTCAACACCTGATATATACAGATTATGAGGAATCAACAGGAGTGACGCAACATAATATTCTCACCTGTGGAGGGAGTCCAATAGACCTGAACGCCAGCTATTGCCCGGCTTATAGTCGTGGAAGACTATATGATGGTTATACACAATGGATCTATATACAATGGAATGACGCTCTCTCCAACTCTCCGACCTTTACCACGAGAAAGACAACGTATCTAAGCGATCCATATTAGAATTTTCTAAATGAAATCTACAGCGTTTAAGGTTAATTCATTAATTTTAAACGCTGTTTGCTAATTTTAATTTTTATGAAAAGAACAATACTTCTATCAGCCGGTATTCTTTTCTTGTTTCTGATCAATGCATTTTCTCAGGATAAACAGGAGCCCTCGTTTTATCGAAACCAGGTCGGAATTCAGTTTAATCCAATTATTAATGACCGTTTAACAAATATCAGCGGAACAGGTTTTTTCGATGTTATTTCTGCCGCACGTTATGGCTACAGGATCACAAAAAATGTTACTGCCGGCGCAGAATTTTCATGCGGTTTTCCCATTGATATAAAATCACGTCCGACCTTTCATTATTACAACTATTTCACCTTTAATACAGTCCTGTTTGCCAGGTATTCTTTTCTCCCAGAAAAGCGAATACAAATATTTGCTGAAGCTTCTCCTTTCTATTCTCACTACTGGAGGGAAATGACTTCATCAACTGACCCTACCCCGTTCACAAAACAAAAAATCAGGTACTATTTTGCTCCTGGCTTTAGTCTGTTCTCAAAAAGCAAAAGAGTCAGCCTCGACCTGTATTACAAACTTTCCACGCAGATATTTACATCCGGTCTTAAAGGAGAATTTACTTATAAAGTCTGTTATAATTTCTGATGCCCCGTTTCCTGAATATTCCCCTTCTTTTCGTTATTGTCGCTTCTCTCACATCGTGTCAGAAGGTGATCGATATAGAATTGCCTCCAACTGATCCTAAATTTGTTGTAAACAGTTTTTTTACAGATAATTCCCCAATAAAGATTCATTTATCCAAGAGCATCGCAGTCCTCGAAAATACATTTCCTGAATGCACTGGTGCAACAGTAATATTGAGAGAAAACAACATCATAATTGATACGTTGTTCTTTCAATCCGGATATTACTATTCGCACATCCTGGCAGAAATAAATAATAATTATGCCTTGGAGGTAATTGTACCTGGGATGGAAAAAGT
>JAAYUS010000159.1 GCA_012517605.1 Bacteroidales bacterium | reverse complement strand
AGTGATCATAATCGCTGTGATTGCAGGTTCATTTTTAAGGATAAGGCTCGATCTTACAGAGGATAACAGATACACACTATCAGGGCCTACCCGCAAAGTTCTCGAAGAAGTTAAGAACGATATTTTCATCCAGGTCTATCTCGACGGCGAAATGCCGATACCGTTCAAAAAACTCAAACGGTCGGTAAAAGAAATGCTTGAGGAGTTCAGGATCGCGTCACATAAAAGAATAGATTTTGATTTTATAAATCCATCGGAAGGGAATAATTCAAAACAAAGGGATGCCCTGTATCAGTCGCTGATTGTCAAAGGATTGAATCCAGTTGAGATACAGGCCGGGGATGCTGAAGGTGGTTCAAGCCGGAAAATAGTATTTCCCGGAATGATAGTAAATTACAACGGGGTTGAGGTTCCTGTGAATTTTCTCAAAAACAATCCTTCACTTAGCGCTGAAGAGAACCTGCTTCATTCCACAGAAGGCCTTGAATATGAAATGATACAGCCTATTGCAACCTTAAGCTCTGACACTGTCTATAGGGTTGCCTTTATTGAGGGACATGGCGAAATCCCTGAAGCAGGAGTCGCCGACCTGACCATCAGTCTTGCGAAATTCTTCACTGTCGACAGGGGTGTAATAGGAGGCAACCCCGGCATCCTCGACAAGTATGCTGCTGTTGTAATTGCGGGTCCTGAAAAGGAATTCAGTGAGAACGACAAGTTTGTTATTGACCAGTATGTTATGAACGGCGGAAAGGTATTGTGGCTCATTGATGAGGTCAATGTCAATGCCGACAGCCTTGTTTATGGCCAGACTGCTGCACTTTACCGGCCGTTGAACCTCGAAGACCAGCTCTTCAGATATGGAGCAAGGATCAATCCGGTCATTGTGCAGGATCTTGATTGTGCACTTATCAGACTCATTATGTCGACCGGAGGCGTAAGGCAGCAGCCTGTGACTGTCCCATGGATTTATTTTCCCAAGCTTTCTCCTGACCAGGGAAGCCCGGTCACAAGAAGCCTGAACAAGGTCAGAGGGCAGTTTACAAATTTCATCGATACGGTCGGCCTTGATCCTTCAATAAGAAAAACAGTGCTTCTTTCCACCTCTCCTTTTACACGGACACTTACGCCTCCATTTATGATTAGCCTGAAAGAGGCTGAGTTAACTCCCGACGAAAGAGTGTTCAATAAAGGAAACCTTCCGGTCGCTGTACTGCTCGAAGGTAAATTTCCGTCTGCTTTCAGAAACCGCATGACCGACACTTTTGTTAAGGATCCGGGATTCATGGTCAGAAATGTAAGTGAGGAAACAAAAATGATTGTGGTTGCCGACGGAGATATAATCCGCAATGAAGTCAGGAGGGAAGGGGCGACCGAGACGCCACAGACTCTTGGACTCGACCGTTATACTGGCGAGATGTACGGGAACAGGGATTTCCTGGTAAACTGCCTCAATTATCTTGTGGACTACAAAGGTATAATGGAGTTGAGATCAAGAGAACTCAAGCTGAGACTTCTCGACAAAAAAGCAATAAGGGATGAAAGGCTTTTGTGGCAGATTATTAATATTGCAGGCCCTGTAATTGTCGTAGTAATTGCCGGATTAATCTATAATCTTCTGCGCAGGAGAAGATATACAAGAGTCTGATGATTAAGAAAAAAACTGCCGGACTTATTGCCTTTGCCGTCGCGGTGACAGCAATCATTATACTTCTCTTCAGGGAAAGGTCACCGTTTGGAGGCGACAATACCTCTTTTGCAACGGTTTCCGATAAAGTTATCACCGGCATTGAATTCAATGACGGAAGTTCAACTCTTTCATTGCGCAGCAAAGACGGCAACTGGTTTGTTAACGGTAAAAATGAAGCCCGCCAGGGCAGCATCGATTTTATTTTAACAATCCTGAAAGAGATGAAGATCAAATCTCCGGTATCTCCCGGGCTGTTTAAGGCAGAGGTCACGGACAAGGGGATAAGGCCTGTAAAGGTGAAGGTGACAGGCAGCGGCAGAACCCTGAAATCTTTTCTTGTGTACAAAACTGCCTCGAATGCTTTTGGCAATATCATGAAGATCAGCGAAAAGTCAAAACCTTTTATAGTTTACGTTCCGGGCAGGGAAGTCGAAATCGGATCAGCATTTACACTGAACCCACTTTTCTGGCAGCCATATACCGCTTTTAACCTTCTGCCATCTGAAATCTCTTCTGTAACCCTTGAAAACACCGCCGACCCGGGATCATCCTTCAGGATTATTAATAATGACAGGAAATTCAGCCTTTTTGGAAATTCCGGGGAACTGACTGGCTGGGACACTTCTCTCGTCAGAAGATATTTGTCATATTTTACCCATGTTCCCTTTGAGTCGTGGGCGCTTGATCTTGATGATGAACAGGTTAGTAACATAGTTGCATCCGAACCAAAGTACAGGATAATTGTAGAGAGATCAGACAGGGGGCTTTCTCAGCTTGTACTATGGGAAAGAACTTCAGGTAAAAACGGGACAACGGAAAAAGATACTGACAGGCTTTGGGCAAGACTTGATGATAATACGAAGCTTTGCATAGTAAGGTATGTTGACATCGATCCCCTTCTGAAAAAGCGTTCCTATTTCTTTTCTAATTGACATTTTGTCAGAGTATCAGCAATAAATAATATAATTCCGGGAGATTTTAGCAAAATGTTAGTATTCAGTTACTTTTGTTTTATAAAAACCAGCCCCTTTTCCCGTTTTACCCTGTGGGGAAAAGCCTGGCCCTTTCCCCTCAGGGGGAAGATGGGGAATGGGGAGTAAGACTCTTCACCATATATCTCATTATTTATTATTGCTGATACCAATTATATTTTATTTGAGTTTAAATGTTTTTTTTGTAATATTGATAGTCGGGAAAACAGGATAAATAAAGTCGTAATTTGTTTATCCATCGACAGTTATGTGAGTATTACCAGCTTTGGGAAATTTTAAAAAAGATATAAAATGAAATTTGTTGTATCCAGTACAGAACTACTAGGTCACTTACAGGCCATCAGCAGGGTTATAAGTTCAAAGAACACCCTGCCTATTCTTGACAATTTTCTTTTTAACCTTTCAGGCAATGATCTCGAAATAACAGCATCCGATCTGGAATCGACCCTTATAACAAGGATGAAGCTTGAAAATGCAGATGGCGATGGCATAATAGCACTTCCGGCAAGAATACTTCTTGATACCCTGAAAGAATTCTCAGTTCAGCCTCTGGCATTTGACATTAACCTGGATACACTTGCCGTTGTAATTACTTCCGAAAACGGCAAATTCAATATTGTAGGCCAGAACGGAGTTGATTTTCCCGCTCTTCCTGCCATCAAAAAAGATAAGAAATTCTCATTTGTCATCAACGCTGATGTCCTTCTTTCAGGAATCAACAAGACAATCTTTGCTACGGCTGATGATGAGCTCCGTCCTGTTATGGGCGGTATTTTCGTTGAAGCATCAACCGACCGGGTGACTTTTGTTGCATCCGATGCACATAAACTGGTCAGGTATCAGAGAACGGATGCACATGCTGATGATAATTCCTCCTTCATACTTCCCAAAAAACCGGCATCGCTCCTGAAAAACATCCTTCCGAGGGAGACCGGACCTGTTACTGTTGAATTTGATGACAAAAATGCCTTTTTCAACCTTAACGACTATAAGGTTGTATGCAGACTCGTAGAAGGCAATTACCCCAATTACAACTCGGTAATACCTAAAAACAATCCCCGGAAGATCACCATCGACAGGGTGGAATTTTACAATACGCTAAAAAGGGTATCGGTCTTTTCTAACCAGGCAAGCAATCTTGTGAAACTTCAGCTTAAAGGAAACCAGGCAATGGTATCGGCACAGGACATTGATTTTTCAATTTCGGCCTACGAAAAGATCAAATGCCAGTATCAGGGTGATGATATGGAAATAGGATTCAAATCGGTTTTCCTCCTTGAGATACTTTCAAACATAGGATCGCAGGATGTTATGATTGAACTTGCCGATCCAACAAGAGCAGGATTATTCCTTCCCGGCGAATCAGAGAACGAGTCGGAAGACCTTCTCATGCTGCTGATGCCAATGATGATAAATGCCTGATACTTGGAACTGAATTTACGACGTCCGTTAGCTTTCCTCGATCTTGAAACAACCGGGATAAATGTTTCGACTGACAGGATTGTGGAAATTTCAGTCTTGAAATTATATCCGGGAGGCATGCAGGAATGGATGAGCACCCGTATTAATCCTGAAATGCCGATACCTCCCAAAGCGACTGCAATACACGGGATTACAGATGCCGATGTTACAGATGCCCCTAAGTTCAGGGAAATAGCAAAAAAACTTATAGCATTTCTCGAAGGGACCGACCTTGCGGGATACAACGCCATCAAATTCGACATTCCTGTTCTTGCAGAGGAATTCCTACGGATCAACATGGATTTCAATTTCCTGAAAAGGAAATACATAGATGTTCAGGTGATTTTCCATAAAAAGGAACAGCGTACTCTGGCAGCTGCATATCAGTTTTACTGCAAAAAAGAGCTTGAGAATGCTCATAGTTCAATGGCAGATACCCAGGCAACCTTCGATGTCCTTAAAGCCCAGCTCGACAGGTATGACGATCTGGAAAATGATGTTGAGAAACTTGCCGAGTTCAGCTCATTCAATAATAATGTTGATTTTGCCGGACGCATAATATATGATGAAAACGGCGTTGAGATCTTTAATTTCGGGAAGCACAAGGGCAAGTCAGTTGAAAAAGTCTTCGCTGAAGATCCTTCATATTATTCATGGATGATGAACGGGGATTTTCCCCTTTATACAAAAAAGATCCTTACGGAAATAAAACTAAGGTCATTCGGAAAGGGACGCTCGTAATATGAAAATCATCTGCATAGGACTTAATTACAAACGGCATGCTATGGAAATGGGTAGGCCGTTTCCCGATGAGCCGGTTGTATTTTTGAAACCTGATTCGGCTATCCTTAAAAACAACAAACCTTTCTTCCTTCCCGATTTTTCTTCCGAGATTCACTATGAGACAGAGGTGGTTGTAAAGATATCAAAACTTGGGAAGAGCATTGAACCGAAGTTTGCCCCGAGGTATTATGACGAAGTTACCGTGGGGATTGATATTACAGCCCGTGATCTTCAGACAAAATTATCAAAAGCGCGCCTGCCCTGGGAGATATCGAAATGCTTCGACGGAGCAGCGCCGGTCGGCAAGTTCATCCCTGCCAGCTCTTTTCAAGATGTCAACAACCTGAATTTCAGGCTCGAAATCAACGGAAATGTTGTTCAGCAGAGCAATACGACAGATATGATCTTCAGCGTTAATGAGATTATATCATATGTATCACGCTTTTTTACGCTCAAGACCGGCGACCTGATCTTTACCGGCACGCCTGCAGGCGTAGGCCCTCTTAGAAAGAATGATCATCTTGTTGCTTATCTTGAGGAAACCCCTTTGCTTGATTTTATGATCAGGTAGGATTGTTTTCCGTTCTGTTTTCTTACCTTAACATCCAATATTGCCAGTTCATCATTTCTGATTTAAATTTTACTCCCATGAAAGAAAAAAGTACACTCTCCAGAAGGGTTTTTGTGAAGAAATCTGCCGGGGCGGCGGCGCTTCTTGCCATGCCTGAAATAATACCATCGAATGTTTTCGGTGCCAATGATAAGGTCCGTGTTGCCGTTCTTGGCGTCAACGGAAGGGGGACCACTCATATCGAAGGATATATGAACCTTCCGGATGTGGAAGTTGCTTGCCTTTGTGATCCCGATCTTGTCGTCCTTGGCAAAAGGGCTGCGGAATTTGAAAAGAAATATGGCAAAAAAATCATGCAGCAGCAGGATCTCAGGAAAGTCTATGAAGATAAATCGATCGACGCCGTAAGCATTGCCACACCCAACCACTGGCATGCACTGGCTACAATATGGGCCTGCCAGGCAGGAAAGGATGTTTATGTTGAAAAACCTGGTTCTCATAATGTGTTTGAAGGCCGCAAAATGGTGGAAGCTGCTTCAAAATACGACAGGATAGTTCAGCATGGCGTTCAGCTCAGGAGTTCTGTTGCAGTTCAGGAAGCAGTCAAACATCTGAGGGACGGCCTTATTGGAAATGTATATATGGCGCGCGGGCTTTGCTACAGATGGAGGGATGACATCGGTGACAAAGGCACTGAACCCGTTCCTGAAGGGCTCGACTACGACCTCTGGACCGGCCCCGCTGCAAAACAGCCTTTCTCACGTAACATTGTCCATTATAACTGGCACTGGACCTGGAACTACGGGAATGGCGATGTCGGAAACCAGGGTGTCCATGAAACCGACCTCTGCATGTGGGGTCTTAATGTAGGCCTGCCTGAACAGATAACTGCAGCAGGAGGGAAATTTCTGTTCAACGACGCCAAGATAACACCGGAGGTTCTGTCCTCAACATACTACTATCCGAAGGAAAAGAAGATAATAGAATTCGAGGTTCGTCCATGGATAACAAATGATGAAAAGGGTGTGACCGTAGGAAACATTTTCTATGGAAGTGAAGGTTATATGGTTATAAATGGTTACGACACATACCAGACATTCCTGGGCAGGGATTATAAACCGGGCCCTTCAAGGAAAGAGGGTGGTGATCATTTTCTGAACTTCATCCAGGCAGTGCGTGCCCACGACAAATCATTGCTGAATGCTCCGGTCGAAACAGCTCACCTTTCGTCAGCACTCGCCCATCTGGGGAATATAGCTTACAGGACAGGAAGAACGCTGAAGTTCGACCCGGCAACGGAAAAATTCATTGGTGATGATGAAGCAAACGCCCTGCTTACGCGTCCTCCGAGACCGCCTTACGTAGTTCCGGAAAAAGTTTAGCTCTTAATTAAACCAGTAGGACAGTTTTACCACAAGTCCCCGGTTTCTGACCTTGAAATTATCAGGGCTGTCATTGCCGTTGAACTGCCCGAACATGTCAGGTGCAAAGCTGTTCTGGGTATATACTATGAACAGGTCGGAGACCGGCGCAAACCTCCACTGGAAACGCAGGTTGACATTCATGTTGTCAATCTGGTTGTTATACTGAATGAAGCTGGTAAAAAAGAGTTTGTCTGTGAATGTGAAATCGAATCTCGGACCAATAAGCATAAGCTTTGCGCTGTTGTATGGTGAAGGCAGTGAAATATCGTAATAAGTTGTTGTAAGCGCAAGGCTTCCGTAGGGCTGAACACGGTAGTTTATCTCACCATTAAGGGTAAGCCTGTTGCCATTGTAATAACCTCCATATCTTCCAGTCAGGACAAAATTGAACATTCTTCTGTTGTCGGAGATGTAGGTTGCCCCGAATTCATTCCAGTCAAAATCATCGCCCGCTGCAAGTTTCAGCCCTCCCGTATTGGTAGGATCAAACGGTGCCAGGAGCTCTATATAAGTATCCTTAAAATCGACTGAGAATGAGCTCTTGTTGAGGAACTCAAAGCTGTACATCAGCTGTGTCTCTCTGTCCGTAAGAGAATATGATGAATAGGGATTAAAATAAGTGTCAAACTTTAAGGATGGCCCGTGACTTATAAGTGTTTTGCTTTTAGGGAAGAATTTATACAATAAGGAACCATTCGCCTGGTAATAACCTCTTCTGCGGATATAGCCTGTCTCGGCATTGTACCCCGAGCCGGTGAATGCCTGGTTCAGCGATGCAGTGATGTATTGTGTTGAATAGGTAAGGTTGGCAGCAGTAGCCGCATTCCTGATCGCAGGATCTCCAATGAAGTCCTGATGGTAATATGCTTTTCCCGTCCACCTGTTGTCGGGACTGGCCAGATTGTATTCAAGGCCGGCGATGCGGTTAAATTTGTTACCTTCAAAAGAATCATTCCCTGCTTCACCTGTTACCTGCTTGTTAATGATGAAAGCCGAAACATTCGATCTGCTGAATACTTTTCGCTGTAAAGTGGCAACCATATAGTTGGCCGCATAAATATCTTCTTTTTTATCGGTTTGAATATCCATTATCGCAAGCCTCCAGTTTTTGTCGAGGTTCCCGCTCAGACGTGCTCCGGCTATCACGGGATTCTCAAGCCCGATCCTCCTCGAAAAGAACGGCCTTACGCTTTCCGTCCCCAGACTTGCAAAAAGGTCGCTGTTTTCGAGAAAAAACTGCCTTTTTTCCGGGAAGAACAATTCATAGCGATCGAGGTTGGTCTGCTGCTTGTCAACTTCGACCTGGGAATAATCGGGATTGACCGTAAGATCAAGGTTCAGCGATGTTGAAAGGATTATTTTTGCATCTATGCCACCATTCCATTTCCATGCCGCGTTAGCATCGGTTTCATAATTCTTTGTGACCTTACCGGTGACATAAGGAATAAGGGAAAACCGCAATCCGGCTTTTTCCATTGGTTTATCCCAGATCAGAGTTCCGGTGAAGGGCAGCGAACAATGAGGAAACTGTCTTGGCATAGGTGCCCATGCCGATTTCTCGTTGTTCTTCAGATCAAGTCTTCCGAAGTTAATGCCCCATTCCGTATCTCCCCCATTGTATCGTATACTCCTGAATGGAATACTGAATTCAGTAACCCATTTGTCATCATAATTTTTTACTGCCGATCGCCATTTGATGTCCCAGTTGTAGAGAATTTTTGTGCCTTCGTACTGCAATCCCTCTGTCTGGGCTCCAGCCGGCGTTATTCCAAATGCAAATCCGTTGGTCTGGTCATTGTAAGTATCGAAAAAGATCATGAAGTTATCATTCTTCATGAATGTATAATCTCTCCGCAACGATTCTACAGGCCTTTTGCCGGGTGTTGGATCCCAGCATACCACGCCCACATAAATATTCGATTTGTCGTATGCTAATTTTACCTCGGTACGTGCTGCTGCAAAACCCGTGTCAGTAGGGGTGACACGCTGGAACTTTCCGGTGGTTTCTGCTGATTCCCAGGTCTTTTCATCAAGAATTCCATCAATTGTAATGGGCTCATCTGTCT
>JAAYUS010000158.1 GCA_012517605.1 Bacteroidales bacterium | reverse complement strand
GCCTGTTTCATATATCTTGCTACCATAATTGCCTCAACTATTTCAGGTGTTGTAATCCCCGCGTCCCTTGCCTGTTTTACCCACATTTTCACGCAGGTATCCGAACCCAGAGCAGCTGCAACTGCGATGCCTGCCAGAAGCTTATACTTTTTTGGGACAGCCTGGTACTTTTCGTTCTCGAAAAGAAGAGCTTTGTCATTCATCTGATGCTGGGCAAATTCAGGAGCGAATTCCTTCAGCAATTCCATTGGTGTTTTTTTTGTTTCCATTACAAAATGATATTAGATATTAAAACATTGAACCATATATCAGACCAGTGATTGTAGCCATTACAACCACAAGACTTACATAAACAACAGTTTTCTGAGTTCCTATGACTCCTCTTATTACAAGCATATTCGGCAATGAAAGTGACGGCCCGGCAAGCAATAGTGCAAGTGCAGGACCTTTACCCATTCCTGATGCTATCAGTCCCTGAAGAATAGGTACCTCAGTCAGAGTGGCGAAATACATGAAAGCGCCCACAATGGATGCAAAGAAATTTGAAAATATTGAATTACCTCCGACAAGAGCAGATATCCACTCATTTGGTATTACACCGGCAATGGATTTCCCGTCATGCGTTGATCCGAGCAGAAAACCTGCGGTAACCACCCCTATGGCGAGCAATGGAAGAATCTGTTTTGCGAAATCCCATGTTGCGATTGTCCATGCTTTGTTTTCTTCATCCACTTTATCGAGAATTGTAATTACGCTTAAAGCAATTATTCCAACGAGCATTGGTACGAGAGGCCTGAGCTTGTCACTTTCTATAAATGAATTTGAAAGCAAAATTGTAACAATTGTTACAATTGCAGCTCCAAGAACCCATTGCCATTTTATTTTGAGAATATTAATAAGCGAATATCCGAGTACAAGACTGAAAAAGCCCGTGATCCACCATTTATAGTACCAGATGGAATACCAGGCGCTTGTTGTATCGCCTTCGGCAGGTTTGCCCCAGTTAGCAAAAACAAGTATCAGAACAAGGGTGAAAAAGTGCAGGGATGTCTGCCACATAGGTCTTTTCTCAGGCGGGGGAACAATGTTCATCTGTTCCTCCTTCTTAGCCTTTTCTTCTTTACGGTAAATAATTGCCATTATTGAGCCGATTATGATACTGAATGCAACCGCACCTATAGTTCTGGCGACTCCCATTTCAAAGCCCAGAATCCTTGCTGTGAGAATTATTGCAAGAATATTGATTGCCGGTCCCGAGTAAAGAAATGCTATTGCCGGACCTAGACCTGCCCCTCTCTTATGGATGCTTGAAAACAGGGGAAGGATTGTGCAGGAGCATACTGCAAGAATAGTACCTGAGACTGAGGCAACTGTATATGCCACCCATTTCTTTGCCTGGGCGCCAAAGTACTTTAATACCGAAGCCTGGCTCACGAATACGGAGATAACTCCTGCTATGAAGAATGCAGGCAGAAGACAGAGAATAACATGTTCCTGTGCATACCATTTTACAAGATCTAATGTAGCTGCTATTGCTGTATTGAACCTGGCACTCTCTATGGGCATAAAGAAAGCGAATGCAAATACAGCTGCTATCCAGAAGAGTATTTTTAATTCTTTTTTGAGTTCCATGATAATTTGATAATTTGAAAATTTGAAAATTGTTATCCAGAATGTTATTTCGTGAAATAACGAAACATAGTGTTAAAAAAATTACAGATAAATCCTTATTACATAATAAATCCCGACAGCTATAAACAGAACTGCTATAATCCTTCTGAACCAGAGTTCGAAAGTTTTCATCTTATTATATACAATTCCAACTCCTGAAACAGTGTAAGCGAGCAGCCAGGCAATAATTATTACGGGAATACCGGTTGCAATTGCAAAAACCAGCGGAAGATAAAGTCCTGAGGCGCTGGTGACTGTCATCGGAACAAGCATCCCAAAATAGAGTACCCCGCTGTACGGACAGAATGCAAGCGCAAAAAGCAACCCAAGGAGCAATGCATCAAAATACCCCCACTTCTTTTTTTCCTGCATCCCTTTTGTCAGCTTGTTAAATCCCGGGAATTTTATTTTTATTATGTCGAGCATGAATAATCCTATCAGGATCAGTAAAGGCCCGATAATCTTTTCACCATAGCGCTGAAAGAAACCGCCAAACTTCATCTGGTCAGCACCGAGGAAGATTATTAATGCTATTGCAGTATATGTAATCGCCCTGCCAAGAGTATAGACCAGTCCGTTAATGAATACCCTGTTCCGGTTGTCAATATCTTTGCTTATGAATCCTATTGCAGTGATATTTGTTGCAAGAGGACAAGGGCTGATTGCAGTCATAAGACCCAGCAGCAATGCCGTGAGCCACGGCATTGTGCTGTTATCCAATAAGTTTGTCAGAAATTCCATAGGATTACTGTGCAAGCAGACCGTCAACTTTTTCGTTGATTATCTCTTTGAATTTCTCAGGTTTGACAACTGCATACATAAAACCCTCGTTGGTAAGGTTTATTTTCTTATCACCTTTAACAATAAGAAGTGTCTGCCCTGAAACACCAAGTTTATCTGCAAGAGTTTTGTTGGGCGCTTCCTCCAGATTAAGCGACTGAAAGGTTATTAATCCCTGCTTTATCTGGTTCGGATAAAGAGTCTCAAGATTTTCTTTTGCCCTGGCTTCAATTGTCCTGCAGGTTGTGCATCGGGCAGTGAAGTGAAAGTAGTAAGCTTCAATTTTATCGGAGTTGTTTTCAGAAGCATTCCCCTGTTGTGCAGATGGTTGTGCAGTACAAGCCAGGAAGGGTGCAAACAATAATAATGCTATAATTAACCTGAAAGTGTTCATAGTTTCTGCTTTATTGGTTTTTAATTAGTATTTCCTTTACCTGATTCACAGTTGGAACCTGTCCGCTTAAAACCACCTTCTCATTTATAACAAGTACAGGTGTATGCATCACATGGTATTCCATTATTTTAACAATATCCTCCACTTTTTCAATTGTTGCATTTATACCGGTTTCAGCAACAGCGTCACGTGTCACTTTCTCAAGTGTTTTGCATTTCGGACATCCCGGACCTAAGATTTTTATTTCCATGGTATTAATTTGAGAATTTGAAAATTTGAAAATTTGAAAATTTGAAAATGTTTATGCTGATTTGAAAATTACAAATTCAGATCTTAATATGTGATTTGGATTTTGCCACTTTTGGTTTGATTGAGGCATGACTTTCATTAAAAAACCCGCCCAGCAATATTTTTGCCTCTTCCCATTTTTCTCTGTTTAAACAATATTTTATAAATGGAGGATTGATTTCACCCTGGATCAGACCGGCATATTTAAGTTCTTTAAGATGCTGTGAGAGTGTCGACCTGCCAACAGGTAGTTCTTCAACAAGATCCCCACTGTAGCAGCAGGAATTCATAACTGATAATTTCTTTATAATATGAACCCTCACTGGATGGCTCAAGGCCTTGGCTATTCTGGCTACGTTTATTACATCGGGAGGTAATTCAATTTTCTTTGACATGATTAATCTTTTAATGTAAAATCAATACTTGTTTTTTGTGTTTCGCAAAATAACGAAATGTTTTTGTTAATTTTCAATTTCAAATCAATTTTTTTCAGATTATATTGTTTTATTTTAACAAATGACGTATATATACGTTAAATAATCCATCCCGATATAAAAAAGTATTATTGAATTTCAATGATATTAATATCGAGGGGTTATGAAATTTAAATTAATTACGTCGTGCAGGCCCCCAATATTCATCGTCACGAATCGTAAATAATAGATATTCAGAGTCCTCCAAATTCATTTTCGCCTGAACCCCCTGTCACTAGTATTGAAATGGGCTAATAACAAGCAAATGGAATTTGTGCAAGGCCAGAAACTGATTGTTATAAGTATGTTTAAAGTATAATTTTCGCCCGATGAAATATTTTACGGCGAAGATTAAAAAAAGTATGCGGTTATCTATTTTCATAATACTCTGAGTAATTGTCCTGTCTCTCGATAGTTGTGCGACCCATAACAAACAAAAAAAATTAAGTCAGTGCCCTGTCCAAGACTGAATCAGAGCAGATGATGATTTTTTTCAAGTGATTTCAGGTTACTTATGAATATTGTCATATTTAGTTTTATTTCAATATAATACATTTGTATTATAAGATCCGGTTAAAAAATGTCCAATCTTTAACTTTTAGAATTATGAATTCATTAATAAAATGGGACTATGAATGGACCCCGTTATACAGAGGGTATACCGACAAAATACTATACGTAAATGCAGGTTCGGGTGAAATCATGGCAAAAAACGTCTCATCAGAAATGAAGGAAAAATTTATCGGGGGCAAGGGATATGGACTTAAACTGTTATGGGATGCGACCAGACCTGATACTAAATGGGATGATCCTGAAAATGAAATAATTATATGTTCAGGTCCAATCGGAGGAATAACCCAGTACTCAGGTACCGGAAAATCCCTGCTGGTTAGTATTTCAGCTCATACAGATTCTGTTATTGACAGTAATGTTGGCGGATTCTTCGGTCCTTTTCTCAAGTTCAGTGGATTTGATGCACTCGAACTTCAGGGGAAATCAGAAAAGGATATCATCATCTTCATTGATGGGATTAACCATAAGGTTGAAATATTTGATGCTGCAGATGTTGCTGCCGATACTCACATTCTGGTTGAACAACTGACAGATATCTTTGCCGACAATGAATCTGAAAGGAAAAATATAGGCATTGTTTCAACCGGAGCTGCTGCTGAAAATTCTCTTATGGGGATGCTGAATTTCACATTTTATGATTCCAAACGGAAGAAAATACGTCTGAAACAAGCCGGAAGAGGCGGAATCGGAACTGTTTTCCGCAATAAGAAAATAAAGGCCCTGGTGTGCAAAATACCGGGTGTGAAAGGCAATCTCAATAATGTTGCTGATCTTGAGGCCATTATGGAACGGGGCCGCAGATTTAACAGGGAAATACGCGAACTTGATGATAAACAATGCCAAATGCGGCAGGTAGGCACTGCGCACCTCATGGAGATCATGAATGATCATGACTTGTTGCCGGTAAATAACTTTAAGTTCGGAAATCACCACGATGCATATAAAATTGATTCATCAGTATGGAAGAAAAACTTCACTCAAAACATTTATGACGGGTGCTGGATAGGATGCAATATGTCGTGCAGCAAAGGTGTTGATGGTTTTGAACTCCAAACGGGTCCATATAAAGGTCAGAAGGTAATTGTTGACGGACCTGAATATGAAAATGCCGCCGGACTTGGTTCAAACTGCGGGATTTTTGATCCGGGCTATATAATAGAAGTTAACTTTTACTGTGACACTTATGGTATGGATACCATTTCCTGGGCTACTTCAGTGGCTTTTATTATGGATTGTTATGAAAACGGGATACTGAATAAAGAGCGGACAGACGGGCTTGAAATGAAATTCGGCAATGCCATTGCTGCTCTTGATCTTCTTCATATGATGGCCCGCGGTGAGGGATTCGGAAAAATTGCAGGACTTGGCGTGCGAAAGATGAAAAACCTTTTTATTAAAAACGGCTGGGGAGACGCTGATTTCCTGTTTGACATCGCAATGGAAAACAAGGGGCTTGAATATTCTCAGTATATGTCGAAAGAGTCACTTGCCCAGCAGGGAGGTTATGCAATGACAAATAAAGGTCCCCAGCATGATGAGGCCTGGCTCATATTCATGGATATGGTGAACAACCAGATCCCCACTTTTGAAAAAAAGGCAGAAGCGCTTCATTATTTCCCTTTGTTCAGGACATGGTTCGGCCTGGTAGGCCTTTGCAAACTGCCCTGGAACGATGTGGAACCTGAAAATAATGCACTTACAGATGAACCTGCCAAAGTCCCTGAACATGTCGATAATTATGTTACAATATATAAAGCTGTTACAGGACGGGAATTCAGCAAGGAGCGTCTGATAGAAGATTCGGAAAGGGTTTACAATTTTCAGAGGATATTTAATCTGAGGAGGGGATTCGGTACAAGAATCCACGACAGACAACCGTACAGGGCAGCAGGACCTGTTACGAAAGAAGAATATGAATCACGGGCTGAACGTTATGACAAGCAGCTGGTTGAAAATGTCGGATATGATCCTGCAGGGAGGACAACTGAAGAAAAGATGGCTGTGCTCAGGAAATACCGTGAGGAGCAGTATGAAAAGCTTCTTGATGCTGTGTATGAACGGAGGGGATGGAACAGGAACGGTGTTCCGAAGATTGAATTTCTCAAAAAAATCGGGATGGATCTGCCTGAAGTGATTGAGGTGGTCAGAGAGTTTCAGTGAAATTATGTAAAATTAAACTTCCATTAATTTGTTTATACAATTCTTCTTATGAGGCCCTTAATCTGATCTTCCGGCAGGTTTTAAACAAAAAAATCGGGTAAAGAGCTTTATGGGAATTCCAGCTTTCTTTCTGTTTCGTAGAAGAAAGCAAATTTTTTGAAATTACTTTTTCAAAAATACGTGACGTAATTATACGTTATTATAAATTTAGACGTATATTTACGCCATAAAATAAATAATTCTTAATTCACAGAATATGGCATATTCTAAAACCGGGTTATTTAGTGAAGAGTTTCAAAAAAGTTCCGAATTATTCAAGGCTTTAGGACACCCTGCACGGCTCGCCATTCTTAAATTCCTTGCCGAAGCCCGTACATGTATTACCGGGGATATTGCAGATGAATTACCTTTAAGCAGAACTACTGTAAACCAACATCTTAAAGAATTAAAAGATGCAGGTTTGATAACCGGCACAACAGAAGGTGTGAAAACATGTTATTGTCTTAACCTTGAAAAAATAAGGGAATTTAAAGAAATGGCAGATTCATTTTTAAGTGAAATTAATATTCAGGTAAATTTTGACTGTAAATAATTTTAATTCGGGAATGTGCTGATTTTCAAATTGACACATTTTCAAATTGACACATTTTCAAATTGACACATTTTCAAATTGACACATTTTCAAATTTTCAAATTAAAAAATTATGAAGATATTGATTTTATGTACAGGCAACAGCTGCCG
>JAAYUS010000157.1 GCA_012517605.1 Bacteroidales bacterium | reverse complement strand
GATACCTATTTATACCTAATTTGCCCGTCTTATCAGGAGAATATTCCGTAAATGCAATCAAAGGCATTGTTATTTAAGACGATAATTCTTTTTCTTAAATAACGGATTTCAAAAAAAAGCTGTAATTTTGCGCAACATTTTTGATATGAAAGGCAGGCTTTATATTCTTATTCTTTTTTCGGTACTGGTCACTTCATGCGGTGAATATGAGAAACTTTTAAAAAGCACCGATTATGAGTTGAAGAAGAGCAAGGCAATAGAGTTTTACAATGCCAGGCAATATGCCAGGGCCACGGAATTGCTGAGCCAGGTAATCCCGCGGTACAGGGCATCAGCTGAAGCTGAGGAACTTAACTGGATCAATGCCCAGAGTTACTATGGCATGAAGCAATATGATATGGCAGGAACTTATTTCAAGTCTTTGGTAGAGCAATATCCTTTCGGAAAATATGCTGAAGAAGCTACCTTCATGGGAGCATTGTGCGATTATAATCTTTCTCCGAGGGCGGAGCTTGACCAGGAAAGCAGCAAAAGCGCAATTGAAGGTTTTAACGTATTTATCAACAGATTCGCGTACAGCCCGAAAGTTGAGGAAGCAAAAAAATACATTGCCGAACTTCGCGACAGGCTTGTTGAGAAATCGTATCTTAATGCAAAGCTGTATTATAACATGAAGGAATATAAGGCTGCTATAACGGCTCTTACAAACAGCCTGAAGGAATTCTCTGATTCCAAATACAGGGAGGAGATGATGTACCTTAAGCTGAATTCATTGTTCCTTTACGCCGAAAGAAGCTACGCATTCAGACAGAAAGAGAGGTATCAGGCAACACTCGACGACTATTTCTCGTTTATGGAGGAATATCCACAGAGCAAATATTCGAAAGAGGTTAAGAAAATTTATGATGACACAGCCCGGTTCCTTAAGATAACAAGTCCGGAGAATTTAGGAAATACTCAGTAAACAGATATGGATTACAGAAAATCAAATGCACCGTCAACAACTGTTACCAGAAACCTTGACATGATGACCAGGGACACTGGCAATATTTATGAAACAGTTATAATAGTAGCAAGGAGAGCAAATCAGATCTCCGTTGAGATGAAGCAGGAGCTCAATAAAAAACTCGAAGAGTTTGCTTCATATACAGATAATCTTGAAGAAGTTTTTGAAAACCGCGAACAGATAGAGATATCAAAATTCTATGAAAGGCTCCCGAAGCCTACGCTTATTGCACTTCAGGAACTTGAAGAAGGAAAGATCTTCTACAGGAATCCCGAATCGGCTGCCGTGAAAAGCAGAGGTTAATAATAAATGCTGAAAGGGAAGAAAATACTGGTCGGAGTAACCGGAGGCATTGCAGCATACAAAACCGCAACTCTTGTGAGGCTTCTTGTAAGGGAAGGAGCTGAAGTAAAAGTCATTATGACAGATCATGCAAAGGAGTTCATCACTCCGCTTACCCTCGCAACCCTTTCAAAAAATCCGGTCCTAACTTCTTTTTTCAATCCTGAAAATGGTGAATGGAACAGCCACATTGATCTCGGAACATGGGCCAGCCTCTTCATAATAGCGCCTGCAACCGCAAATACAATTGCAAAAATGGCAGGCGGGATTGCCGATAATCTTCTTCTTACAACTTACCTTTCAGCCCGTTGTCCGGTTTTTATTGCGCCGTCGATGGATGTTGACATGCTGAATCATCCGGTTACATCGGGGAATATTGAAAATCTTAGGGCCACAGGCGTACAT
>JAAYUS010000156.1 GCA_012517605.1 Bacteroidales bacterium | reverse complement strand
GTAGATCCTGAACTCGATAAGGAAGCCATCAGAGTTGTCCAGACACTTCCTGCGTTTAAACCAGGTAAACAGGGTGGAAAACCTGTTCCTGTTTGGTACATGGTACCAATAAACTTTACTCTTAAATAAATAGGGTTCATATTATTGAAAAAGGGGCATGCCACAGCACGCCCCTTTTCTTTTTATCCCAAAAAAATACTTCTCTATTTCATTTCATTTTCAAGCATCACTGCAAACTTATCGATATCTTCCGGCGTGGTATCCCAGCTCGTCATAAGCCTGTATTCCGAAAGCATTTCATTCCAGGAATAAAAGAAATATTCCCTGCTTACTTTCTCCGCCACTTCCCCCGGCATTATAACAAATACCCCGTTCGATTGCACTGGCTGGGTGATCTTTAATCCGGGTATGCCAGCTATCCTTTCGGCAAGCATCTGCGCCATCCTGTTCGAATGTCCGGCATTCCTTTTCCAGAGATCATTCCTGAAATAAGCAATATACTGTGCCGAAATGAATCTCATCTTTGATGCCAGCTGCATCCCCTGCTTCCTGATATATTTGAATCCGTCCGACAGGCCCGGCTTCAGGAAACAGATCGCTTCTCCGTACATCATCCCGTTCTTTGTACCCCCGAAAGAAAGCACGTCGACACCTGCACTGGTAGTAAATTCCCTGAATGGCAGATTAAGCGATACAGCGGCATTTGCAATCCTCGCTCCGTCCATGTGAAGCAGCATCCCCCTTTCATGAGCATAAGAGGCCAGTTTCTTTATCTCATCCGGAGTATAGACAGTCCCCATTTCAGTAGCCTGAGTTATCGAAATCACCTTTGGCTGTGAATGATGCTCAAATCCAAAACCATGGATATGTTTTTCAAGCATTCCGGGATTGATCTTTCCGTCAGGGGTATCAACCGTAAGTACTTTGCATCCTGTGAATTTTTCAGGAGCACCGCATTCATCCTGTTCTATGTGCGCCGTGAATGCAGTTATAACAGAATTCCATGAATGAAGAATGCTGCTTAAGCCCAGAACATTTGCAGCCGTGCCTGTGAATACAAAGTAAACCTCCGTATCAAAGCCCAGATGTTCCTTAAAGAGCTCTTCAGCCCTTTCGGTGTAGGAATCTGATCCATAAGCCAGTACATGACCGGCATTGGAAGACTCAATCTCTTTAAGTATCTCAGGATGAACTCCTGCATTATTGTCACTTGCAAATCCTTTTCTGTTGACTTCCATTTCCTAAATAAAAACGTTTCAGGCTTTTGAGCCCACAATATTTCCCATGTACTCACGGGCAAGCTTTACCTGGTTATGAACATATTCAATTCCACCGCGGGTGTGGTCTTCGTTAAGCACAGGATGGCACAACTCAAAAGTAAAATAGCCATTATAGCCAATCTCATTCATAAGTCCAATATAATGAGCGTAATCCGGTATTTTACCACCAGCATAGTAATCCAGTACAACCGGTTTGATAACGCCGTTTGAATCGCGGAAGTACTCTCCTCCAAAGTGTGAATGGACCTGGAGGTCTCCGACAGTGCGCACTGCATTTGCCACATAATCCTTATCGAGATTCTCGAAAATAGGCAGGTCGAGGCAAATTTTAAGCCATGGAGAATTAACTTCCCGTACCAGGTCATAAGTATCCTTCCATCCCCTTATAAGCGGAGCATGATTCTGAAGCGCCATCACAATACCGTACTCCTCTCCCATTTTCGCTGTTTCTTTCAGGCATTCTTTAACAAAATTATATCTGTCGAGCCTTGTGCAATAAGGATACTGGCGCTGGAAGGTATAGAACTCAGTGCCCCTTGTAAGATCATAAGTTCCGACTCCTTCATGAATAGGAACACCAGGCCATGCCGCGAACAGCCTTACGAATTTTGCTCCCAGGTCCTTTGCAAGCCTTGCCGTCTCCCTTACCATAAGCAACTGGCATTCACGATGTTCCGGTACAGGACTTGAAAAATCGTTGTTTGCCGCAACACAGGGAATTTCAAGGCCATATCTGGATAAGGAGTTTTTCATCTCATCCCGCTTCCGCTGATCAAGGTCCATAGGATTACCCATAGGCCGTTTGTTATCAAGCTCCACCCCGTCAAACCCGGTTTCCTTTGCCTTTCTGCACAGCTCATCAAATGTGAGGGCAGGTCCTTCATACCAGATTCCACCATAGGTTATTGAATAGAGCCCGATCTTTATTTTACCCGGTGCAACAGGTTTTTGAACGGTTGATGAGGAGTTTTCGGACTGTCCGACTTTTACATTGCCAAGCATTGCAGCTCCGGCAGCTGCACCGGAGGTTTCAAGAAATTTTCTGCGGTTCATGACATTAAGTATTCGTTAGCGTATCTTCGATCCCTTGACTGCAAAAAATGTTATGTATGCATAATAAATGAAGAGGCAGCAAATAGCCACTATAAGTCCTATGCCCTTCTGGATACCGCCCATTATTATCGGAAGGATAGCGGCTCCAATAACTGAAGTGGATATTACACCGGAACCTACTTTTGTATTTGGCCCGAGATCTTCGAGGGCAAGATTATAGATACACGGCCACATAATTGAATGCATCAGACCTGTTCCAAGGAAAAGGACAAGGCCTGCCCAGGCCATTCCCATTCCGCCTAGTACAAGCGACATTAAAAGCATTGCTGCGCCTATTACGGCATTAAAGCTCAGAATCCTGCTTGCAGAATATTTCCTTAGGATAAAGATCCCTGCAATACGTCCAACCATAAGTCCTGCCCAGTAATAGGCAAGAAGTTTGGTCCTCATCTCGCCGTCAAAACTGAATCCCAGCTGGGCAGAATAATCTGCGAAAAAGCTTGGAATTCCGATCTCAACGCCCATGTAGAAGAATATGGCAAGTGAACCGAGCCACAGATGAGCGTACTTGTATGCACTTTCCTTGTATTTTTTTCCTGATCCTTCAGCGGCTTCCCCTTCCTTTATCTCAGGGAGATGAAGGAAAAACATAATTACAACAATTACCAGAGTCACAATGCCTATTCCTGCGAAAGGACCCTGCACTGCTCTGGGGTCTGATGCCCCGCCTTCCTTTGATGAAACGATAAGCATCGACACAAAAATAGGTGCAATGACAGTTGCAAGCGAGTTAAGGGCATTTGTAAGCGTAAGACGGCTCGCCGCGGTCTCAGGACTTCCAAGAGCATTTACATAAGGATTGGCAGCAACC
>JAAYUS010000155.1 GCA_012517605.1 Bacteroidales bacterium | reverse complement strand
GAAGAGTTGAGCTTGTAAGAAAGTATGTCGACAGGATGTACATCATATTCCCTTTTGAAGTGGAATTTTACAGGAAGCATGGGATTGAGGTTGAATACAGGGGTAATCCACTTCTTGATGAGACGGAAAAGAAACTCAGGAGCCTTCCTCCGGCTGAAGAAATACGTTCATCGCTCGATATCGGTCCCGGACCGGTCATAGCACTTCTTGCAGGAAGCAGGAAGAGTGAGGTCAGACAGGTACTGCCAAAAATGCTTGAGATGGTTGACCATTTCCCGGATCATCAGTTTGTACTGGCTGGTGTCAGGAACCTTCCGGATGACCTCTACCGAAGGATCATAGGGAATGCCCGCGTAAGGCTGATAAAGGACAGAACCTATGAGATACTGTCAATATCGGAAGCTGCTCTTGTCACATCGGGGACTGCAACACTCGAAACAGCCTTGTTCGGGATCCCACAGGTGGTTTGCTACAGGGGCGATTTCGTGTCGATGCTGATAGCCTGGATGGTTATTAAGGTAAAATACATATCACTTGTGAATCTTATTGCAGGTTCCGGGGTTGTCAGTGAACTTGTGCAGTATTCACTTAATGAAAAAAATCTTTTCAGGGAACTTAGTTCAATATTACCCGGAGGAACAAATCGCCGGAAAATGCTTGATGATTACAGGCGGATCAGGGAACTCCTTGGTCCGGAAGGCGCTTCCGGAAGAGTAGCAGAAGATATGATAAATCAATGTAAAACCCGGTAGGCTAACATATACAGACCATGACAGAAAGACCCTGCATAATAATACTCCTTCTGTTTGCATTGATTTTACCGGCATCAGGTCAGGTCAGGGTAAGAGTATTTGCCAGACAGAATCCATCTTCAGTGGTTTTTTCTGTCACGCGGGGAAAGTATGAACTTGATGTTTTTGATGGTAAACCCGTGCAGGTCGCAGAAGGAGATCCGGTAATACTAGCCAGGTATCAGAACAAGATCGCAGTAAAAACCTTACAGGAGAGGAGCTTCTTATGTGATTCACTGATTGTGAAAGAATTAACAGATGATTGTGCTTTCATGCTCAGATTGAACGATAATACGCAGCTCCGGAGAACTTACAGCGGCGATCTCCTGGTGCATTCAGATCTGGGTATCATGGTATTTATAAATATCTGTGATATTGAGAAATACATTGCAGGCGTGGTCAGAACTGAGGGAGGTGCAGGGAGAAACTCTGAATATCTTAAATCACAGGCGGTTCTGGCCAGAACTTTCCTTTACAAGCATTTCAGCCGCCATCTCATTGACAATTACAATATGTGTGACGGGACACATTGCCAGGCATTCAATGGGATAACAACTGACCAGGCTGTAAATAAGGCTGCCCTCGAAACCAAAGGACTTGTTGCCCTTGATCCCGACAGCAACCTTATTATCTCAGCCTTTCATTCAAATTGTGGAGGAGAGACATCCACGGCAGATAATGTATGGCTTTCGAACCATTCTCATGTAAGGAAGGTGATAGATCCGTATTGCCTTCACTCTCCGAATGCTACCTGGAGAAAAACCATCCCGCTGGCGGAATGGACTGCATATCTGAAAAAGAACGGTTTTAATCCGGGGAAAAATGAAAAAGTCTCCTACAGCTTTTCACAGCTTACAAGGCAGAATGACTATGTCATCGGATCTTTCAGCATCCCTTTCAGCAGGATAAGAAATGACCTGAAACTCAAATCAACTTTTTTTTCGGTTCAGCAGGAAGAAAATAATATCATCCTTAAAGGAAGAGGCTACGGCCATGGAGTAGGGCTTTGCCAGGAAGGAGCCATGGTAATGGCTTCAAGGGGATTTAAATTCAGGGAAATAATAGGATTTTATTATCCCGATGTAATAATTACTGATATCAGATATGCAAAAGTTGTTAAAAACGATTTTTAAAGGAAATATCTTTCTTGCTTCGTTTAAGTATTTTTGCCATGAATAATACATTCTTATGCTTGCCATCCTGACAAAAGAAATATCAGGCTTTTTCAGCAGTCTTACAGGATATATTGTGATAATTGTGTTCCTGCTGATTAACTCCCTGTTTATGTGGGTTTTTCCCGGGGAATGGAATATACTCGACAGTGGCTATGCCAGCCTTGAGACATTGTTTTTACTTTCTCCATGGATTTTCCTTTTTCTCGTTCCTGCGGTTACAATGAGAATGATAGCTGAAGAAAAACGACTGGGAACCCTCGAGCTGATCTATTCAAAGCCTGTAAGTGAACGAGGAATTGTTTACGGTAAATATCTTGCTTCAGTCGTCCTGGTTTTGCTGGCACTTATTCCCGGAGTAATATATTATATATCGGTTTACATGCTTGGTGAAATACCTGGGAATATCGACAAGGGAGGGACACTCGGAGCGTTTACTGGTTTATTCTTCCTTGCTGCCGTGTATGCATCAGCCGGATTATTTTCATCGTCCCTGACCGATAACCAGGTTGTTTCGTTCATAATTGCGGTGCTTGTTTCCTTTTTCCTCTTTATGGGATTTGACTCAGTTGCATATCTCCCCGGACTTAAGAAAATCGATGAGTTTATTATTGGGCTCGGAATAAATGAACACTACAAATCAATAAGCAGGGGAGTAATCGACCTGAGGGATATTCTGTATTTCGTCGCCGTCGTCATAATTTTCAACGAAGCAACCCGTCTTGTCCTTCTATCCAGAAAATGGAGAAAAATCAGCTGAGAAATGACATCTGAAAATGGAATGAAAAATATAAAGGCAAGGAGCTGGTTTCAGTTTGGGGTTACTGTGATAGTGATCATAATCGCTGTGATTGCAGGTTCATTTTTAAGGATAAGGCTCGATCTTACAGAGGATAACAGATACACACTATCAGGGCCTACCCGCAAAGTTCTCGAAGAAGTTAAGAACGATATTTTCATCCAGGTCTATCT
>JAAYUS010000154.1 GCA_012517605.1 Bacteroidales bacterium | reverse complement strand
TTTCTATTTGGATGGCCGTGGGACATTCCATTTTCGTGGATTTGTGTTGCAGAATTTTAAACAGATGGTCGTAGACCATCACATTTTTGTAGATCCGTGAAGCATGATATTCAACAGATGGTCGTAGACCATCGAATTGTTGTTTTTTATTGTGATTCATCCCAAATGATTGTAATTTTGAAATCCTGAAATCAACAAAAATCATTTAAATATCTGATATGAAAATCGAACTCCGGTACGCAGTACATCCTGACGATTTTAAAAAATATGATACGCAAAAACTAAGAAAGGAATTTCTTATAGAAAATGTTTTTGTTCCTGATGAAATCTCCCTGGTTTATACGATGTATGACAGGTATATAGTAGGCGGTGCAATGCCAGTCAGCAAAGAGCTTCTTCTTGAAACTGCTGATGAGCTCAAAGCCGGATATTTTCTTGAAAGAAGGGAAATGGGGATAATAAACACAGGAGGACCAGCAGAAGTTGAATGTGATGAAGTTAAATACAGCCTTGGATTCAAGGAGGCTTTATATATTGGAAAGGAGACAATAAAGGTGGTTTTCCGTTCAGTCGACAAGCAAAAGCCTGCAAAACTTTATATTAATTCTGCTCCTGCCCATCATAAATACCCTTCAAAAAAGGTTACTGTTGCCGTGGCAGAGGTTGCAGAACTTGGTTCTCCTGAAGCCTCAAACCACAGAACAATAAATAAGCTCCTGATAAACACAATTCTGCCTACCTGCCAGCTTCAGATGGGCATGACTGAACTAAAAACCGGAAGTGTATGGAATACAATGCCTGTTCATACTCACAACAGGAGGATGGAAGCCTATTTTTATTTTGAAGTCCCGGAAAAACAGGCTGTATGCCATTTTATTGGCGATCCTGATGAGACAAGGCATATCTGGATGAAAAATGACCAGGCAGTTCTTTCACCATCATGGAGCATCCACAGTGCAGCCGGTACTTCAAATTATACATTTATCTGGGGTATGGCCGGAGAAAATCTCGATTACGGAGATATGGATGTAAGGCATCCTGATACTTTAAAGTAATACAACTTCAAAATGAAAGAACTTTTTGATCTGAACGGCAAAGTGGCCCTGGTCACAGGCGGTACACACGGAATAGGACTTGCTGTCGGCATCCTTTTGGCTAAGGCAGGGGCCAGGGTTTGTGTAAACGACCTCTCACATGAAAAGCTCAAAGCATGTGAAGATGCCTTCAACAGGGAGGGACTTGGGGTCTTTACCCTTGTATTTGATGTTACTGATGAAAATGATGTGGACAAGGGAATTACTGAAATTGAAAAGAATGCCGGACCTGTCGATATTCTTGTCAATAATGCAGGCATTATTAAAAGGATACCCATCCTTGACATGAGAATTGAGGATTACAAAAAGGTGATTGATGTCGATCTTGTCGCTCCGCTTATAGTATCAAAGCGCGTTGTTCCGGAGATGATTAAAAAGAGAAGCGGAAAGATCATAAACATGTGCTCAATGATGAGCGTTTACGGCCGGAACACCGTGTCGGCCTATGCGGCCTCCAAAGGGGGATTGATGCTTCTCACACGAAACATGACATGTGAATGGGCAAAATACAATATTCAGATAAATGGCATTGGTCCGGGTTATATAGCCACATCACAAACGGCCCCGATACGTGAAAATGGCCATCCTTTCAACGACCTGGTCATGACACGGACTCCGGCAGGAAGATGGGGAGAGCCGGAGGATGTTGCAAATGCCGCACTTTTTCTTGCATCAAAAGCCAGCGACTTCGTTAACGGGCATATACTGTTCGTTGATGGTGGAATCCTTGCTAATTTTGGTTATGTAAAAGGCGAAAATGATGTTTAGAGGTTATCATTTTCATTCGTTTCATTCTCGGGCAGCGGTTTTGCATAAAGATCTTCAACACTTACTTTCCGTTCCTCTTCCTGAACCGGGATAACGCTAAAACGTCTTTCCTCCCTTGCCCTGGCATTGAAATACAGTATTGCCGCAAAGATCGGCATAAGCGGGAAAGTAATGGCACTCATTAAGGCCGACAGAACGATGTATAACGGACTGGTCGTTATTTCAATGAGGGATGTTGCTTCTCCGGGATTCATGAATGCTTTGAAAAAACTTCCCGTGAAAGGCAAAAGTACGAGCCCTGAAAGTATGACCGAAATCACAAGCAGAAGGATAATAAACACCGCTGTCCATCCTATATTTGACCAGAAATTTCTATGAGAAAGCCTGATTGTACTGTTGATTGTGTTTCCAATATTAGGGCCTTCAACCATCATGACGGGTAATATGAAGAGGTAAATCATCATTACATATACTGCAGCAAAAATAACTCCGATCACGAGTAGCAGCAACCCGATAAAAATTGCGAATGAACCTGCAATTGCAAGGAAAAACATTATGATGATGTAAGGAATAAAATATTTCAGGGATGCGACTATGCATCTGAATACATTATTCGAGGGATCAAGCGGATTAAAGATCACATAATACTGCAGGACCGTTGTGAAAAGAAGGCTGACAAGGGAAATGACAAGCATTGGCAGAAGTAATTCCTTCATTTTGCTCATAATCTCATTGACGTCTGTCATTGATTGCAGTTCTGCCATATTAATGGAGTAGGAAAGATATTGTACAAGCAGGCCCATCACAAATGACATTGAGAAAAGTGGGATGAACTTCCTTTTGTAAAATGACCATAATGAATCCATCGCGCTGTCGATGGTATGTGCCTTATAAAGAGGGTGACTGGTTATCGATTCCATTTTTCTGATTTTTATATATTTATTTTTTTACTTTCCTTTCCGCCATTCCCTGAGGATATTGCCAAAAGGCAGATTAGCCTTTGACTTTCTGGGAGTAAATATACCTTCATTTGCCGCTTTTACATCTTCTATTGTAAAGAATGCTTTTGGATTGAAACTATTTATTACTTCAATAACCTTTTCCAGTTCGTTCCGGTGTACTATCGAATAAACAAGATGAACCTTGTCGACGGCACCGTGTGCTTCAATTGTAGTAGCACCAAACCCATGGCTGTTAAGAAGTTTGACAAGATCCATCCCCCTTTCATTAGTGAATACCCTGATCATCTGTATGCCCATGGCAAGCTTTTCCTCGATTATCATTCCCACCAGATTTCCAGTTGCAAAACCTGCAGCATAGGCAACATAATTCACATAATTGTCAAGGTTCTGCATTATCTTGCTTATGGCAGTGATCCAGATAAGGACTTCAAAGAAGCCTAATATCGGGGCAATGTTCTTTTTCCCTTTCGATACAAAAATTATCCTCATTGTCCCAATCGATACGTCACAAATCCTTGCAAGGAAAATAAGGAATGGCAGTAAGCCATAGCTAAACAAGCCTGAGTCGAAAAATGAAGTTTCCATATCTGACAAAATTGTGTTCAAATATACAAATAGAATTCCTTCCTTTAAAAAGTGTTACCTTAGCAGCTAAATATCAGATAATGTCACGATTCAAACTTACCATAGAATACGATGGAACCCGTTATTCGGGATGGCAGATGCAAAAAGGCGGGAAGTCGGTGCAGGGAGCGATACTCGATGCATGCCGTGATCTGTTTGGAAATCAAGAAATTGACCTTTACGGAGCAGGCAGAACCGACAGTGGGGTACATGCAGTGGGACAAGTAGCTCATCTTGAAGCATCAACCGACCTGCTTACGCTGAGGATAAAATACGGAATAAATGACAGGCTCCCTTCGGACATTTCAATAGTAAATGTTGAAAATGCCTCCCCTGATTTCCATGCCCGGCATGATGCTGTTGCACGGAGCTATATTTATCAGATCAGCAGGCGCAGGACAGCCCTGGGGAAAAAGTATGTCTGGTGGATAAAGGATCATCTCGATATAAATAAAATGAACGAGGTAGCCAGACATTTCACCGGTCTGAAAAATTTCAAGTCGTTCACTGATGATGAGCAGGAGCAGGGATCGGCTAAAACAAACATAACGCATTCTTCAGTTACGGAATTCGGGGATCTGATAGTTTTTCATGTAATAGGATCCCATTTTTTGTGGAAACAGGTTCGACGCATGACAGGTGTACTTATCGAAGCCGGAAGAGGAAAACTCGATTCGGGCGATGTATTGTCGTTCTTCAGGAACAAGTCAGATATACCTGCTAAACTTACAGCCCCGCCCAGCGGACTTTTCCTTGAGAGAGTCTATTACAAGGGCGACAGGATAGACCTGACAGTAAAACCAGTTATCAATATTTAAGAATTTTGTTTATATTAAACAAATGCTTATCTTATAAGTTATTTATAGGTAGTATGTAATTAAAACCTGCCGGCTATGAAACGACGCGATTTTATCAAAACCACATCATTCGCAGTACCTGCACTAAGTCTCTTTCCTGCCGACCTTACAACCCTCTCTAGAAGCAAAAAACCGGGTCTTATTGAAAAGCGTTCTCTTGGACGCACCGGGGAGATGCTTTCGGTGATCGGTTTCGGAGGGATTGTCGTCAGGGATTCGTCGCCTGAAAGGGCTTCGGAGGTTGTTAAACTGGCATATGATTCGGGGATTAATTATTTCGATGTCGCTCCTTCTTATGGTGATGCCGAAATTAAGCTTGGTCCCGCTCTTGAACCGTTCCGGAAGAATGTCTTCCTTGCCTGCAAGACTGGTGAAAGGTTGAAGGAGGGATCAAGGAGGGAACTGGAACAATCGCTTAAAAACCTCAGGACCGATCACTTTGATCTTTACCAGTTTCATGCTGTAACAACGCTTGAGGATGTTGATAAGATTCTCGGCCCCGGAGGAGCAATGGAGACTTTCCTTGAAGCCAGAAAGGAAGGCAAGATAAGGTTCATAGGATTTTCTGCCCATTCAGTTGAAGCTGCAATGGCACTTATGAACCGTTTTGACTTTGACACCATACTTTTCCCGTTCAACTATGCAACATGGAATGCGGGCAATTTCGGGCCGCAGGTTCTGCAGCGGGCAAGGGAAAAGAAAATGGGTATCCTTGCCCTTAAGGCAATGGCAAAAGGACCCTGGCCAAAGGATGCCGACAGGTCGAAATATCCCAAATGCTGGTATGAACCGCTCACCACTCCGGAAGATATCAAGATGGGACTGAGATTCACCCTGTCACATCCCATCACGGCAGCTGTGCCTCCCGGTGAAGAAGAACTATTCAGCATTGCGCTTGGCATGAAGGATGATCTGACTCCCCTTAATGATAATGAGCTGGCCAGGATAAAAGAAAAGGCCGCTTCGGGAGTTCCGCTTTTTAAATATGATGGTTAAACAGATAAGTTAAACTGGCATTAATCTGCGGTATACTTAAGTCTTAGATCCAAAACCCTGTCATAAAGAAAATAACAAGGATCGTCACACTGGTCTTTCGTGTATTTTACTCTTGGAGTGCAGGCATCAATGGCATAATAGTTGTTTCCATTGACCATGTATTCTGCTGTTACCGTATATTTTTTATTGAGTATCACATTTCTTCTGTATTCACTTCCGCGGAAATCCGGAACAATATCATATAATATGCTGTCACCAAGCTCTCCTTCAAATATCCTTACGGTGACAGGCAGATCGGTACCTGTCAGCCTGATTATAAGGTTTGCTTCTTCCGGCTCTTCAATTGTGCAATCTGAGCAATTTGTGAACCAGCCCGAGTCTTCGCATGAAAACATGGCAGCGATGATCATGAATGATAATATCCTGATCAGAAGTTTCATTTTCAGTTCCATTTAATTGTTTTTCCCGGCGATCTTACCTTGCTTATAAAATAGTTATAAGAAAAACCTGCCCTGAACCAAAGCGGAGAGATGCCGTAAAACTGCGTTTTCATATATTCCAGGTCTGCTGTAGCGGTAAAATGCTTTTTCTGAAGTTTTAATCCTGCCGAAGGGATAATCCGTATTTTTTCTTCTGCAGGCACTCTGGTTCCCCTGAATTCAGGCCCGAAGGAAAAACCGGCTGAAAAGGCAGCTGATGCAGAAATAATTGTACCTGAAAATGACTCCCTCAGGGTGAAGTCCTTGAAAAAACCTGCATAAATTACCGAACTCTTATCATAATACTGGTAAAAAAGGTTTTCGCCTTTTTTCACCAGTACTCTTGAGTAAGCAGGCTTAAGATCAAAACCTGTTTTCAGCCCGGCTTTCATTACGGGCTCCCTGAACATAATCACGCCCCCGGTATAAAAATCATGGTTATTCAGTTTTACTGAGGGAGAGACAGAAATTTCGTCAATCCTGAAGCCGATGCGTCCGGGAATTTTTTTCTGTTCAAGCAGGGTAATAATATCTTTTCTTCCGAATGATGCCGCTATTGAATATGGATTCAGACCACCTTTTTCAGATGCGGTCCATTTGTCTCCTTTTTCAAGAAGAGTTTCAACTGCATTCTTCTGGTTTGATTCGATGGCAATATCCAGGGCATTATAGTTAAAATTGTTCTTTTCATAAAGGTCAACACCCTGTTTCAGCACAAGGTTTATCAACAGGGTATCTCCGTTCTGTGCCGCTATCAATAGCGGAGTGAATCCGTTCCTGTCCCTTGCCTCAAGGTTGGCGCCATTCCGGATAAGATAATCTGAAACATCCTGGTGACCTGCCCAGATCGATGCCATCAGCGGTGAGGTGCCGTCAGCTGACTTTAGATTTATGTCGCACCCATAATATACCAGAAGATCAGTCATTTCAAGGTCCCCATTCAAGGCAGAATAGTGGATCGGCGCCACCCCTTTGCTGTTTGGCAGATCAATATCTGCCCCTCCCCGAATAAGTATTTCCGCAATTTCAGGATTCCGGTTCTTTACTGAAATGATCAGGGGAGTCTCATCTGCTGCAGTCAGCTTGTCTATCTCCGGATCATATTCCAGGAGCTTTTTTACAGATTCAGCCTGATCATTGAAAACGGCGAAAACCAGCGGTGTAGCTCCTTCAGCAGTTTCTGCGTTGACGTCTGCCCCGCGTGCAATGAGTTTTTCAATTTGCTCCACATATCCGCGTGATGCAGCAACCATAAGGTTATTGTCAAGTGCACCGTCATAATAATATGGCAGATAATCAGTTGTGTCGATAATAATAAAATGCTGACAGAAGATGGAGTTTTCTGAAAGCACGAGGGAAAGTATCAGAAAAAAGTAAAAAATAAATTTCCTTGTTGACAACATGTTCACAAAGTTAATTTTTTGGTCTGATCAGAAAAAAAATCAGTAACAAAAAAGACAATATTTACAGCAGCAAATAGTTAAATTCATATAAAATTCCAAAATGGCATTTTAACATTGCAAAAACTTTATATTTTTACGCAGTTTTAAAGAAGTGCATTTGATAGGTCCAAAGAAATCAATATTAATAGCTCTGCTTTCACTGGCAGTAAGTTATAACCCTGGAGCCATAGAAAAGACGGAAGGTCTGCCCGACAAAATAGTGCCGGGAAATATAAGGCTTACAAACTCATTTTCTTCTTCTGACGATTTTTCGCGATGTGATCAGATTGTTGAGTCATTTATGCATAAATGGTCAATTGCGGGAGCATCTGTCGCCATTGCAAAAGATGGAAGGCTTGTCTATGCCAGGGGATATGGCTATGCCGATACCGCTGAAAAAGCAGAGGTTCAGCCGTACAGCAAATTCAGGATTGCAAGTATCTCGAAACTGGTCACAGCCACGGCAATTATGAAATTACAGGAGGAAGGCAAATTATCTGTCAATGACAGGGTTTTTGGTCCTCAGGGTATTCTGAATGATTCAATTTATTGCCATCCAAGGGATAAAAGGGTGTTTGACATAACTATTGCTCACCTGCTGAGCCACGAAGGAGGCTGGTCCCAGAGATGGGGAGATCAGATGTTTATGCCCCAGGTTATCGCCAGTCAGATGAATACAAAGCTTCCGGTTGATTTGAATACAATTATAAGGTTTGCTCTTGGCAAAAGACTTCATTTCACCCCAGGTACTTCAAGGTCATATTCAAACCTTGGTTACAGCATCCTTGGACTTGTGGTTGAAAAGGTATCAGGCATCCCTTATACCGAATACTGCAGGAAAGAGATATTTGAACCTCTCGGGATATATGACATGGTGCCGGCCCATAACCTTGCAAACCAGAAAGCCCCTTTTGAAGTGACATATTATGAGCCTGCCGGATGGCCGAGAAGACCTTCAATATATGGGACCGGCGATTTGGTTCCCACACCGTACGGCGGAAATGATATCGAGACTCTTGGGGGGGCAGGAGGGTGGCTTGCAACTTCACCCGATCTGATGCGTCTTCTTCTGGCTCTTGACGGATTTAATTACAATGAGGATATACTGAGCTATGAAAGCATCCATTTCATGACTGACCAGAATAACCATTTTGCTCCTGTTGGCTGGAAAACCACTCTTATCGACGGAAACTGGATAAGAACAGGGTCCTTTTCAGGTACTGCAGGAATAATTAAGCGTCAGCCAGATGGTATCTCATGGGTGGTGCTGTTTAATTCCAGCGCATGGAACGGGCCTGAAATAACCTCATACGTAAACCGCATGATGTCAAATGCTCTGGCACATGTTGACCTGTGGCCCGATTATGATCTTTTCAACAATTCCCTTCCGTTACCGATTAAATTGGATATTGCAGGCATAAACTGAATTGCTTATGTGTTTCACCGTTAACGTCAATCTCGTTAAGGATGAGCTTGAGAACAGGTACGGCGCCAGTTTCCCGGATCACAACAGATACCAGCCAAGTTATTACTATCATGCATTCGGGCTTCCGGAGCTTCCTGCATTGTGTTCAGGATCACCGGGTGAAATTAAACTGCTAAGATGGGGGCTGATACCCTCGTGGACAAGAAGTACCGAAAATGCGGAGGAGATCAGGTACAAGACTTTCAATGCACGCGCTGAAAGTGTAAGGACCAAACCTTCCTTTTCAAAACCGTTCAGGACTGGTCGGTGCCTGATACCTGTAAAAGGTTTCTTCGAGTGGCAGCATTCTGGTAATACAAAAATCCCCTGGTACATTTATCATGCAACTGAAGATATATTTTCACTTGCAGGATTATCGGAAAAATGGATATCAACAGATACCGGAGAAGTTTTCAATACATTTACGATTATCACCACCGATGCAAATGATCTTATGGCACTCATTCATAATTCAAAGCTCAGGATGCCTGTAATCCTTGACAGGAATGATGAAGCAAAATGGATAAGCAGCAAAACAGATGATGACGAGGCTTTCTCACTTCTCAGGCCATGCCCCTCTGAGATTCTTAAGGCCCACACTATAAGCGATCTTGTAAACAGCCGGACAGCAAACAGGAATACCCCTGA
>JAAYUS010000153.1 GCA_012517605.1 Bacteroidales bacterium | reverse complement strand
ATGAACGCAGGTTCATAACATTCATTAAATTTGTTATACTGATCAAAACAGGCATTTGTGAAATCGTTCCATTCATTAAGTTGTTGACAACATTAGTAAACAAATAACCATTATGCCATGCGTAATTCAATCAGGATTATTTTTATTACATTAACAGGACTTTTAGCAATACCTCTTATGGGACAGGGTAAAACAGATCAGCAGATTATTTATAAACCCGTCGGAGTTTTTCATTCAGGTTATTCAGAAAGAACCGTAGCTCCTCGTCAGGGCATACTTAAGCCTGACGGGAAGGGGACCATAGAAATATTTAATGAATATCGAGGTGCCCTGAAATCGCTTGAACTGTTTGAATACATAATAGTGATTTATCATTTTGACAAGGTATACAACTGGAATCTTATAGCAAAGCCGCCGGCATCTGATCCTGAAATTACATTCGGACTTTTTGCAACACGAAGTCCAAACAGACCAAATCCTATTGGCATTGCCACAATCAGGCTTGAAAAAATAGAGAACGGGATATTGCACGTTTCCGGTATAGATGCTTTTGATGGTACACCTGTTCTTGACATAAAGCCCTATCTTCCATCAATAGACTGTGTGAAAAGCTCAATTAATGAGCAGGCTGAAAAGAAACTGGGTTTGTAATCAACGGCTTATGAACAGAAGGAGATTTACAGGGGAAAGTGTTCTTGCCTTAGTCGGTGTTTTTGATGACGGAATGGCAGGTTTTATTGCCGGCAGGGTTGCTCAGAAAGTTTCAGAAATGATCTGAACTCAATTGTATTTCCCTGAATTTCTTAATAATGATATATAAATCATGAATCTGCGGCCAAAAATATCAGTACTG
Source organism: Bacteroidales bacterium (assembly GCA_012517605.1). Classification (GTDB taxonomy): domain Bacteria; phylum Bacteroidota; class Bacteroidia; order Bacteroidales; family VadinHA17; genus LD21. Next base: position 24,552 of record JAAYUS010000153.1, on the reverse strand, counting down.
ACAGACAACTGTGCAGGATCGTACACCATGGCTGAACATGGATTATCATACCTGATAGAATATGACGGGCAATGCATACTTTTCGATACAGGACAGAGTGATTTATTCAGGGCAAATGCCGCCAGAATGAATATCAACCTGGAAAATAATGTCGATCTTATTGTACTCAGCCACGGGCATTTTGATCATGGCAACGGACTGGCCTTCCTTTCAGGAAAAAGACTTTTGTGCCATTCAGGATGTTTTGAAACCAGGTTCAGTAAAAAAGATCATCGTTACATAGGCCTTAACAGTACCAGGGATCAGCTTGAGAACTCTCATGAACTGATAACATCCGACAGTCCTTACAGGATTTCTGACCTGGTATATTTTCTTGGGGAAATTCCCAGGAACACCGGTTTTGAATCAAAGACGACTACATTTGTTTTTAATGATGGATCTCCTGACTTTGTTAAGGATGACAGTGCTCTTGCACTTATTCTGCCTGATGGATTATTTGTTGTTACCGGATGCGGCCATTCTGGCATTGTAAATACACTTGAGCATGCCAGAAAAATAACTTCTACCAAGGCTATTTACGGAATAATGGGAGGATTTCATCTGAAAGATATAAATCCTCAATTGGAGGAAACCGTAAAGTACCTGAAAGAAAACAATGTAAGAATAATACTCCCGTCACACTGTACAGCATTGCCGGCAATGTCATATTTCTATAACCATTTCAGGATGAACCAGGTTCGTACCGGGGATATATTTACCTTATGATCAGATCTCAACCCGGCTTTTGTTCTTCTTGTTAAATCTGTAAAGAATTTTTATTCTGATTTGTTAAGGTTTTTTTCCGGAAATTATTGTCTCTGCTATCTGTTCAAAAGCTTTTATCACCGATTTGTTCCCCTGGCTGAAAACAGGAAGTCCTTTTTCAGCAGACTCACCAACTTCCATTACCAGCGGGATCTGCCCAAGGAGAGATGTATTTAATTCATTTGCAAGTTTCAATCCGCCACCTTTGCCAAAAACATAATATACTTCGTCGGGGTGGTTAGCCGGACTAAACCACGACATGTTTTCAATTACGCCAAGTACCGGAACATTAAGATCCGGATTCAAAAACATTGAGCCTGCCTTACGGGCATCATTAAGGGATAATTCCTGCGGGGTGGTGACGATTAAAGCACCTGTAAGATTAAGTTTCTGAACAGTTGTAAGCTGTATGTCGCTTGTTCCGGGAGGAAAGTCAATAATCATATAATCGGTATCTCCCCATTGGGTATCACCAAGAAGCTGTGTAACTGCTTTTCCGGCCATCGGACCCCTCCAGATAAGTGACTGGTTCCGGTCAACAAAGAAGCCGATAGACATAATATTTACGCCGTATTTTTTTACCGGGAAAAAGATTTCCTTATTGTTCAGGGCAGATACATCAGGTTTTACATCCTCAATTCCGAACATTTTCGGAATGGAAGGTCCGAAAATATCCGCATCGAATAAAGCTGTATTCAATCCTTCCCGTGCCATTGCAACAGCAAGATTGGCAGCGACAGTCGATTTACCCACTCCGCCTTTCCCGGATGCTACAACAATAATGTGTTTTACGCCATCCATCGGCAGTTTTTCAAAAAGCTCACTCATAATTAATTACTATTTAATATATTTTTCCAGATTCTGTTTAATTCCCTGCTTATTTCATTATCCTTGTCAAACTCTGTAATGGTCTTGCAATGTACCATTGCATTTACCATTTCTTTGTCAAAAGGCAATAATCCTTCCACCCTGATGCTGTTATTTCCGCACCAGCATCTGATCTGATCAGTAATCTCCGGGTTAAGGTTCCATTTATTTATGATTACAGAAGGTTTGCGGCCGGATTTTAAAACAATTTCTGCTGCACGTTCCAGGTCGTGCAGACCTGAAATTGTAGGTTCGGTTATTATAATTACCTTGTCAACGCCGGTTATTGTTGAAATGACCGGGCATCCAATACCTGGCGGGCCGTCAAGTATAATTGTTTCCAGACAATATTTCTCAGCAACCTGTCTGGCTTTTTCCCTTACCATATTGACCAATTTGCCACTGTTTTCTTCGCCCGGGGCAAGACGGCCATATACAATACGGCCATTTCTGAAAGAACCGGAATATAACTTGCTTTTATCGTTAGGGATCATCCTAATGGCCTTCTCAGGGCAGATCCTTGAGCAGAGGTAACATCCGTCACATGATATCTCATCAATTATTACCCTGTTATTTTGAAACAAGATCGCATCGAACCTGCAATAATCGGCACAAAAACCGCATCCTGAGCAAAAGGTATAGTCAATCACTGCTTTATAGCCCCCAATATATACCTGTTCTTCTTCTTCCGACGGACTGAAAAGAAGATACAGATTTGCTGCATCCACGTCGCAGTCGGCAATAACAACTTCATTGTTCAAGGTTGCAAATGCAGCACTTATGCTCGATTTTCCTGTGCCTCCCTTTCCGCTTATTACCGCTATCTGTTTCATTTATTGAGGGCTAATGTTATCTGATCTTTAATAATATTGCCAATCCTGTTTGTCAGTTCAAAGAACTCATCAAAGTATACAGGATCTTCTGCAGCAAGTAAGCTCCCCTCGGAATAGATCCGGGCTATTTTTTCATCAAAAGGAATTTCACCAAGCAGAGGGATCTTATTTTCCTCCATCCATCGGTAAACATCTCTGCTGCCAAGCCCCGCACGGTTTATTATAACTCCGAAAGGTTTTTTAATCTTTCTGAGGGTATAAATACTTTGTTTAAGGTCGCTTAACCCAAATGGAGTGGGTTCTGTTACAAGAATAACATAATCTGATGCCGCCGTGGTTTGAATAAACGGACACGATGTACCCGGAGGGGAATCAAGAATAGCAATCGGGGCACTGTTTCCCGCCTGCCTGATTGCTGTTTTAATAACCGGAACAGGTGACGTCACTCCTATTTTTGTCCGTGCTTCAATTATTGAAGATAAGCCATAGAACGAATAAGAATTGACAGTACCCAGAATAACCGGTCTCTCGTTTATTGCTCCATACCCGCACGCAACACTGCATGCCCCGCAACCGTGGCAAAGATCATCGATCACTTTTATCATTTTAACCGGGGGAAGGAGGAAAATCGCGTTGTAATTACAGTATTCGTGACATTTCCCGCAAAAGGTACACTTATTTGTGTCTATAACCGGAACAAGCTGTTTCACATCAATAGAGCTCAGCGGTTCCGCCTTAAAGAAAGAGAGGTCATTCGGTGCTTCTGCATCACAATCAATAAGGACGGCACTAATTTTATTCTTTACCAGGGAATAGAAAATATTTGTCGCGACAAATGTTTTGCCAGTACCTCCCTTACCGCTTGCAACTGCAATCTTAATCATAGCTGGCACGGGTTGGTTCATCTACAATTAACGGTTTGATTGCATCAACAAGCAGTTCAGTGTTCCAGGTTTTCAATGGCTCGTGGGTCAGATAGTATTTCTGGGGAACCGGATGTGTTCCGAGTATTACAGTCATCCCGTATTTTTCCTCAATAAATTTTTTAAAATATTCCATGTAAGGGCATGGAGGATATCCTACAATGAAACCCGTAGCGAAGTGGATATGAGTAATTCCGTTCTTTTTCATCTCTTCAGGGGCATATTCAATATTTCCGCCGGGGCAGCCTCCACAGGTTGTGAATCCAGCTATTTCAATTTCCATATCCCTGTAGATTGAAAATGCACCTTCACGGGAGGCTGCAGATCTGAAGCATTTACCACCGGCACATGTATTATAACGGTTACAGATAATAATGCCTATTTTTATTTTTCCTTTCATCTGTTTCTCATTTTGCCGGCAATTAATTCGGCGGCTTTAATCAGAGGATAGCCTGCCGGTGAAGCAGTAAGACATGGATGAGTTCCGATCTGTGCAGTAAGCAGAGAGTTGACAGTCATTCTGTTCTGGATTATTAGTCCCAGTACATTTGTAAGCTCTCCTGCGCTGAGGCCGCCAATGACTTCACCTCCGATTATTACTCCTGATTGACGTGCGGCGATTAGTTTAACCAGTTGCTTATGGGCATCAGGAAGATTCCCAGGATGACGGTCGACACCTTCGAATGTCGCGGTAATGGTATCAATGCCTTCGGCTTTAGCCCTTGCTTCAGTTATGCCGGCAGTTCCGAAACCAGTATTGCCGATTGCTGTGGAGTATATTGCGATTGTACCGCTGAATGTTTTAACGACATTAAGGTTGAAAAGGTTCATTCCGGCTATCCTTGCTTCTGCACAGGCTGTTGATGCAAGCATTGTCGATACCCTGGCACGGGTGACAAAATCGCGTTTCTGTGCACAATCACCAACTGCAAAGATATCCTTCACATGTGTTCTCATATACTCATCAACGGCAATAAATCCACTTTCGTCAACATATATGTCTGATTTCCTTGCGAGGTCAACATTTGGTTTGTACCCGACCGAAAGGATCACAGCGTCTGATTCAATTATTTCACCGTTTTCAAGCTTTACTGCATTTACTTTTTTATCACCGAGAATCTCTCTGATTCCGTTGCCAGTTATAATCCTGACTCCTCTTTTAGCAAGGATTTCTTCAATTTTCTTTGACAGTTCCACGTCAAATGCCAGCATTAGTATATCGGGAAGCTTTTCGACAAGTGTAACTTCGTGACCCCTTTTATTAAGTTCGTCTGAAAACTCAACACCTATAAAACCTGCACCTATTACAACGATCTTTTTACAGTGAGAGAGTTTTTCTTTCATTTCGTCAAGGTAGATTTTATCCTTTGGGATCGTAAAAACATTCTCCTTATCCCCGCCTACAAGCCATTTGGGTTTAAGAGGCACAGAGCCTGTGGCCAGCACAAGCTTATCAAACTGAATGGATTCTCCGCTTGCAAGTTCGGCTGTTTTACTTTCCCTGTTGATACTGGTGACCTCACCTACAATCGATTCAATGCCTGCTTTGTCGAGCATGGCATCTACTGGCATTAAATTCTGATCGCAGGAGTCGAGTGTTCCGAAAATATATGGTATACCGCACGGTACCATCATTTCCTTTTGTTTCTTAACCAGTATGAAATTCTTTTTTGGCCATGAGGATTTACCGGTGAGGGCAGCAACCATACCGGCAGCACTTCCTCCAATAACTAATACATCAGTTGTTATCATATTTGATTTTTATTTAATGATTTATACTAAATTTCATCTTTTATTATTTTTCATTCTAAATGCATTTGAGTACAATAGGAAGTTCAGGTCTGCCAATATCCTCACCATTGGCACCAAGATATTTTTTACCTGGATAATAATGGATTCCCATTTTATCAAGCAGAGGTTCAACAGTTACCTGATGGGTTTGCAATCCTATATCCCATGGATCATAACCAAGGAGAAGCCCTGCAATTTCTTCGTATGTAAGCACAGGTATTCCGTATCCGTTTTCTCCATAGGTTATCCCTTCCTGTTCCGCAATAACATATTGCCACCTGTCGAGAAAAAATGTACATCCGGGGCAGTTTGCTATTATGAGATCAGGTTTGAAAGGGTTCATTGAATCAAACTTTATTTTGGAATTTGAGGCAGAATATCCCCTGTTTGATTTGAGCAGGTATTGCCTGAAACCAAATCCGCAGCAATGACGTCTCTCAGGGTAATCGATCTGTTTGCCTCCCCATTCATCTATCAATCCGGCAAGCACATAAGGATATTCTGCTCCGCCTACTCCATGAAACGGGAAGATCTTTGCATAGTGGCATCCTATATGTTCAACAACTTTAAGCGGTTCTCCGGTCTTATTATTTATCAACCTTAATTTTGCATGTGCTGCAATTTCTTTCCGGAATTTATATATGATATCACTTGCATGAACAATATTTTTAGGTATGGTAAAATCCTTTCCGATAGCTCTTTTCAGGGCTTCACGAGTCTGTTTTTCTGTTTCCGGGAAATGTTTCCATGTTTCAAGCATTTCAGCATAGATGCCGAATGATGTGACACAGGATACTACAAAATTTTCATATCCTGATTCATTCATCAATGCAAACTGACGGGCCACGACAGTCATTGTGGTTTCCATGGGAACCAGGCCGGAGTGATATGCTATGCCTGTGCAGGTGGTTTGCTTTTCGTCATCATAGATATCCTTCCCGAGGTCATCTCTCAGAATGTTAATAAAAAGATTTTCTGCAGCAGGAAATATGTTCTGCCTTATGCAGCTGCGCGCAAAATAATAGTGATCATCTGCTATCTCCTTCTGATAAGCAGCCCATATTTCATTTTTACCGGAGCTCATCTTTTAGTATTGCTTATTTGCCATTTACAGTTTCTGTAATTATTACCTGCTTGTTTGATATGTTCCACATTGAGTCATAAACAAATAACCAGCAACTATTCATTATACAGGTATCTCCAGTATTCATCTTTCCCCTCAGAGAACTTTTTGTTCATTTTTCCTGCCATTTCAGATGAATATTTTTCTATTTTTTCAAATCTCCTCGTACCCCCTGTTTCGTCAAAAATCTTCTGAAGATCTTCAAGCGATTTCTTATTTGTATTTCTCAGAGTTCCAGCCCTGTATTCTCTATAGCTTGTGCCGAGCCGCTTCAGAATGGAACTTCTGTTTTTCCTCATCCATTTCCATACAGGTCCCTGTTCAGGATATGTCTCATTGTCGACCTCGTCTATATAGACACAGTAACCGTATTTTAGAATATGATCTCCTACTGTTCGTTTGATGGCAAGTTGTTTCCTCCCCTGGTGGCTTTCAGTAAAGAAGCCTTTTTCTATTGATAATCCTCTCATTGCCTGTATTATATAGCAAGGAACATTCCCCCGCGGGCACCTGGTTTTGCATGAAAGACATTCACCGCATCTCCAGATTTCATCACCTTTAAGAAGTTTCTCAAGTTCTCCCTCATCTTTGATCTGTACGGTATTAACTATTTTCCGCGGGTCATAGTCGCTGACAGCAGCAGCGGGACATATTGCAGTGCAGACACCGCAATTAAGACAAGCCTTTAATCCCTCTCTGAAACGAATGTCTTTCTCCAGTTCTTCAAATAAAGTCGGCATTTTTTAACTCTTATTTTTCCGAAAGTTTTTTGATCCTGATCAATCTGCTTTCAGGAGTGGTAGTTTCAATTTCCAATTTTCAAACGAGCTTATGATAATCTCTTATGAAATATTTTCTTCCTTCGTAAACGACCATTTTAATAAGGTGCTGCTTAATAAGGGAATCAACTACCGAATGATCAGCACCGTCATTCTGAATTAACTTCAGAAGAGAATCCTCTCTCAGCGGATGGACAGCCGTAATATTCAGAATATCTTCGTAAATATTTCCCGTAAATCCCGTTTCAGTACCTTCAAATCCTGTCAGCAATTCTGTTTTAATTTTCGGGCTATTGAAAACCTGCCACGCCAGATTCAATTTTTCAATATCAGGCGGTTTTACAAATTTCTCTGCAGGCGGACGGGTTGGAACAGACAGATAAGCCTTCTCCGGTTTTAATTCATTAATCATGCCTGCCAGCGCTGTAACATTCTCAGCAGAATCATTAAATCCTCTGACCATCATGGTTTCAGTGAACAGCCTGCCTGAATATGCACTGCTGAAATTCATTATTTCGGTTAACATCCTGCAGAAATTCAGGCCCTTTACAGGTCTGTTGACAAGATACCATGTGATAATATCGCCGGCATCCATTTTCAGCGATACCCAGTCAGCCTGACCCAGGTCTTCCTTTACGGAATTGTTATAAAGTGTTGATGCATTCGAAATTACAGCGACCGGAATCCCTGTTGATTTTAGCAGTCTTACACTTTTTCCAAGATTTTTGTCAAGAGTTGGTTCCCCGTTTGAAACGAAGGTCAGATAATCAGGTAGATTATTTTTTCCGGCCGTTTCAAGGTGCCTTGTAACATTCTCGTAAATAAACTCAGGTTCGTAAAAATCTTCCCTTTCACTGCTTTTTCTTATTGTCTTTCCAACCTGACAATAGATGCAATTGTAAGAACATGTCTTTGGAGGAATGATATTATTGATCCCAAGGCTTTTCCCAAGTCTTCTTGAAGGTACAGGACCGAATGTTATCATTTCCGGAGTTTATTTTTGAAGACGACAATACCTGAAACTGTCAGTGATCACAATAATTTGCCCCTGATTCAAGCCTGTTGTTCAGGAGGTCGTTTGCCAGTTCTTCAGGACTTTTTACTGGCGCTCCTACAAACACGTTGATCTTCTTACTGTTAAACAGTCCTATTGCTCTTTGTCCCATTCCTCCTGCAATTACATCAGTGACGCCTTTTTCGGCAAGCCAGCCAGGCAATAATCCGGGTTCATGAGGGGGAGGAGTTATAAACTGCGCTTCTGAAATATTATTACTATCAGCTTCAATAATTGCAAATTGCTGACAATGACCAAAATGAGAACACAGTATTCCGTTTTCCATCGGAATGGCAATTCTTTTTTTCATTTTATGAATCAATAAGTTATGTAATAAATAAATTTAAATTCCCTGTAATTTTCAGGAATTATTGCCGAATCTGTTCTTTCGTCCGATTCCTCTTCGCATTCCTCTTCCGATACCCATTCTCCTTCCGAAACCAAGACCCCTGCCCGGAAGATTTGCCTGAGCCCCGGCATCCGGCTGATCTGTTCCAATATTGTCTGTTTTTTTCGGACCCATGCCGTAATTTGTACACCGGCCCATCCTGCGCCCGGTCATGGGGCCATTGCCCAACGGACCTGTTTTATCAAAACCTGGCATAATTACCTCCTGTTTAATGGTTTAACATATCTATAATTTCCTGTATGCTTTTTTCGGGTTGCTTCAGAATTACCATCTGGATTTTAAGGCTGTCGAGCAAAGACTTAATCTTTATGCCGAATTCTCCTGATATGACCTTCTGTACGCCTTGTGATGCAACAAGCTGAACCGAGGCAGGACCTGCTCCCTCCTCTGCATCCTTGTTTGGATTTGGAATAAATTCAATTCCTTTTGTATCAGTATCATACACTGTAAAATACTGACACCTCCCAAAACGCTGGTCCAGTTTGCTTTCAAGAGTGTTACCGTTACTTGTAATTGCTACTTTCATTGATTATAATGATATTAATGACTGAAATACGGGGATCTTTTTCTAACCAAGTGGTTTCCGCACACGGAACAAATCTCGTCCTTGCATGGAAATCCGAACCTGTGAGGAGTTTCATAACCGCATGATGGGCATATACAGATATCTGCGCATCGTGAAAGCTCTTCCTCATCATTGTTATTATCGGGATTATAAGCCCTGAATTCTTTGCTGCCGCAAAGCGGACATGCGGTTATTTCCTCCTGTTTGAAAGGATTATTGAAATAACTGCCGCATGACTGACAGGAATACCAGTCGCTGTCGAAATATATTTTGCCTCCCTCAATAATGATTTGTTTTCCAAGAACCAAAGCTTCGGCTATTTTCTGTCTTGCTTTTAGATATATCCTTGTAAGTGTTGGTCTTGACACCGACATTATTACAGATGCTTCATGATGACTCAGCATCTCATTATCGCATAATCTTATTGCTTCATATTCTTCCAGATTTAGAAAAATGGTTTCAGCCCTTCCTGAATTTTTTCTGCCGCCATAGGGCTTAAATCCTGAAACAGGAGGAGGGTTGCTTATTCTTCTTAATTTGAAAGGCCTTGGTGACATAAATTATGAACGATAGTTCACTACAAAGATAATGAACTTATGTTCATAATTTATTTTTTTATAGAAATTTTAAGAGAAAAATCAATGATAAAATAAATCATTTGTTTCATCTGGATTCTTGCGGGATACTCCGGATTACTTATAATTAATTGAAAAACATATAAGTAGATGAGAAATTCTTTTTATCAGTGAACAAAGTGCCAATGGTAATATTTTATATTAAACCGTTATGGTTATTTTAAAACGGCCTCAGGATTTTTAGGTAGTATAACTGTAAATTTTGTCCAGATCCCAGGCTCGCTGCTGACAGATATTTTTCCTTTATGGCTTTCAACTATCTGTTTTGCGATGGACAGACCTAATCCGGACCCTGTTTTTATATCCTGTGGTACATTTGATGCCCTGTAAAACTCATCAAAGATCTTTGTCAGCTCGTCTTTCGGAATACCAATACCTGAGTCGGATATCTCTGCTATAATTTGGTCCTGATGACTTTTGACAAGCATTGAGATCCTTCCTTTCTGCGGCGTGTACTTGATGGCATTTAATAAAAGGTTGGAGAATAATTCTTCTATTGTAAAAGGGTTTCCTGTTATCGTCTGAATAGAGTTATCAAAGGAATAACTGAAATCGATGGATTTATCCTTTGCTAGACCCTGTACTCCTGCAACAACTTTATCAAGTAGATCCTTCAGTAAAAATTCCTCAAATTCGCTGCCGTGCTGAAGACGTTTTCTTGTAAGATTAAGAAGGTCCTTGATAAATGTCGACAACAATTCAGTTCTTTCATAAGCCCTGTCTGAGAACTCTTTCTGATCTGCAGTAAGCGGCCCGGCTATCCCTGACCTGATTACATCCAGACAGCTTGAAATTGCTGCAACATGACCTTTTATGTCGTGAGTCACTCTCAATACATACTCGTTTTTCAGTTTATCCTTATTCTCGAGTTCAAAGTTTGTTTTAACATATGTTTCCTCTGTTTTTATTGACCTGTATATTATCATGTGAGAAAGGAAAACTATCAGAAACGATGTAATTGTAAAAATTATCCCTGAGCCCAGGACATAATAAATATTTTTATAAAGGTCATTTGAAATAAAATCTGTGAGCGGGTAGTGTGGCACTGCTGAAAAACATTCAAGAAGTGCCATGGATGATGCAAGTAGAATAGTAAAAAATGCATAAGCATAGCTTTGGGCGGTTGAAAAGATTGAGCTTGCAATTATAAGGTGAAAAAAATAGAATATAATAACCGGATTTTCTATGCCTCCTGAATAGTGAAGGATCAGGGTTAGTAATAAAAGGTCGGTTATTATCTGGAAGTGTATTTCCCGCTTTATTTTCTGAATTGCCCGGCTGCCGCTTTCCTTTTTAAGCAGTTTAAGAATGATCCTGTGAAATATATTTAAGAGCAGCAGAACTCCTGAGAGGATAAAAATTGATTTATCGTGTATTGCGACTTCAAAAAAGTATTTTACCACGATAGTGGCGGCAATGAGAATTCCAATTGCGATCCATCTGATCCTTATGAACCATTTGGTGAAATGAATATGTGCCGGAACCAGTTTCTCATCCATTTTAGTTTGGATTTATTTCAAAATGGTTCTTTCACAAAATTATCAGGTCTCAAATAATCCCTCAACCTGAGCAAGAACCTGCTGGTCAGTAAAATGACGGCCTCTTATTGCTGCTGACGGGCAGGCGGCAACGCATACTCCGCATCCTTTGCACAATGCACTTATAATATGGCTTATTTTTTTCACATCATCGAATTCAATTGCATTGTAAGGGCAGAGCTGGTTACACAATCTGCAGCCGGAACATTTATCCTCGATAACTTCTGAGAAAAGGGCATCCACTTCGATTTTCCCCTTTGAAATTCTTGCCAGTACCCTTGCTGCAGCTGCACGTGCCTGTGCCACAGTATCAGGAATATCCTTTGGAGCAACGCATGTTCCGGCGATGAAAATTCCATCGGTGGTGGTGGCAACCGGTTCAAGTTTAGGATGGCTTTCAATGAACCATCCATCTTTATCCTGGCTAATATTCACAAGTCTTGCTATATCATGCGAATCTTCCCGTGCCTCCATGCCAACCATTAGGACAACAAGGTCAGCAGGTATTTCAATCAGTTCTCCCGACAGTTTTTCATTTACCTCAATGAGCATTTCACAATCATCCTTAGGAGAAGCTTTGTGTATTACAGGGCGGTCATCCTTTTCGTACATCAGAAAAAGTGTTTTTGCCTCTGAAGAACGTTTGTAAAAATCTTCATGTCCTTTTCCGAAGGCATGCATATCTATATATATATCAGAGATATAGCTTTCAGGATTTGCAGATTTTATTTCATGGGCATATTTCAGGGCGGTCATGCAGCAAACCCTTGAGCAGTATGTGTGAAACTCCTGGCTGCGGCTGCCAACACAGTGAATAATGGCAACATATTTTGGTGTTTTTCCCTCTTTCGTAATAATACGACCTGCACGGATCATTTTTTCAAGTTCGAAAGATGTAATTACATTAGGAAGTTTACCATATCCGTAATGAACAATTCTTGCAGCATCAAATTCTTTAAATCCGGTGCATACAATTACATTTCCTATTTCAACTTCGACCTGATTTGTGACATTATCCGGTTCACCATTAAGCTTACCGATTGTCGCTTTAAAGTTTCCGATAAAACCTGTCAGCCCTGAGAGCCTCGATTCAAAGAATACCTGAACCTGTTTGTGGTTCATAATCCGGGTAATTCTTTCAGTCAGCAGGTCGCGGGCTGAATACAGGTATGGTGCCGTCAGGTCGACCCTTGCAAGATTGCCTCCGAGATGATTTTCCTTTTCAACCAGATAAACAAGATTTCCGGCATCAGCCAGTTCTAATGCGGCAGTCATTCCGGCAATTCCTCCGCCAATCACAAGCACATTGGGGCACATTGCAACCGACATGCTTTCAAGTTCTTCATGGTAGACAACCCGTTTGATTGCTGCATTGATAAGTTCTTTTGCCTTCAGTGTGGCCTCTTCAGTATCTTTGTGAACCCAGCTGCATTGTTCTCTGATATTGGCCATTTCAAAAAGGTACTGATTCAATCCGGCTGACCTGAGAGCACTCCGGAATGTGCGTTCATGCATGTTGGGGCTGCACGCAGCCACTACTACCCTGTTGAGATGATTTTCCTTTATATCCTGCACAATCATCTCCTGCCCGGGATTGGAACACATGTATTTGTATGTTTTCGCTAAAACGACATTCGGAACGGATGAAACAAATTTAGCAACGGATTCAACGTCAATCATCTTTGCGATATTTGTTCCGCACATGCAGATGTAAACACCGATTCTGCAGTTTGTATTGGATTCCATATGTTATTTAATTAATACCGGTACAGTTTGAATGATTGATGCCTGTCGTGCTGCCGCTTCCCTGCGAATTTCTGCAAAATACATAGCCAGCGGACGATAGATGAGATGAGACCACTTGCTAAAGGGCATCCTAAGCAGCCACGGCACAACTCCCATAAGGTGTATGACATATGTAATATTAGCAGCCACATTAAGGCCTGTACGATGGAATACATGCTGTAAGATTCCCGTCAGAACAATATAGAACAGTAAAATAACAAATACCCAGTCGGTTCCGTGTGATTTTTTATATTGTACATAATTCTTCCTTATTCTGTTACGGATAAAATAAAAAGTTCCGGTAAGAAGACCTATAGTGGCAAGGTATCCGAAAATATGGACCTGCCAGCGGATTTCAGGGCCGGCCTGCAACTGCTCTATGAAAACCATGACAAGTACAAGCATTGTGACGTAACCAAACATCAGCCCAAGATGTATCAGCCATGGCATAAAGACAGGATGTTCCTGCTTTTTTTCACATTCAGAATAACGTTTCTGGGTAAAGAAATGCCAAGGCAGCTGGTATAGCTGCTTTATATAAATCCACCATGGCACAGGGAAGTCTGTTCCTTTTATCATTACCAGATACCACATGTGGATGGCATTGGTAAGTAGAAAAATCAATAATACCCCTCCGATAGTCAGGTCAAATCTGTGTATAAAGGTGCTTGGCAGGAATGCTCCTTTGCCATCGTAAATAGTTAAATTTCCTCCTGAGAATCCGTAAAACAAAAGAAATACTGCGGTGATCACAGCAACGGTAATAATTGTCAGGACCTCAGTAAGCCTTGATTTGAAGAATTTACGAGCTATTCCGGTGAAATCATATTTTGAAATCAGCCATCTTCTCAGGCTCATCATTGTTTCTCCGGGATCGGCTTCTCGCGGGCACTGGATTGAACATTGACCACAATAATAGCAAAGCCATGGTTCAAGAGTAGTTTCAATTTTCTGTTCCAGTCCCATCTGAAGGAAGCGCATTGACTTGCGGGGGAATATATACATGTCATCAGCATGCGGACAAACTGTTGAGCAATCTCCGCACTGATAACAAAGTTGTACATCCTCAGCGCCGTAGCGGTTGAGGTCATCAATAAATGTCGGATTTACTCTTATTGCCATAATCAAATAGTTAGATAGTATGGATTTTTTTTGCCCGGCTTTCAATTTCACTCAGGGAAAGGCTGCTCATATGCCCGATTCCTTTTCCGCTGGTAAGGCTGCGCAGCACACCGGCAGCCACAGCTGAAGCCTGAGCAACAGTATCGGGGATATCTTTGGGTGCCTGGCACATCCCGGCCACATAAATACCGCCTTTGTCGGTATCGGTGGGACTGCCATTGTAATCAAGCTCCGAAAACCAGCCATCGGAATCTCTCTGGACCCCCAGCAACCTGCTTATCTCCTCTGTTCCCTGTGAAGGGATAAGTCCGACAGCAAGGACTACCATGTCGACATCGAACTCGACCAGTCTGTCATTGAATATATCCTCACCCCTTACTACCATCTGTCCGTTTTTCATTGCAACCGAAGCAGAATGTCCTCTGACTACAAATGTCCCTTCCTGTTTTATGCGTTCTGCAAATTCCTCGTATCCTTTTCCAAATGCCCTCATATCGATATAGAATTCATAAACATTTACATTGGGAACCTTTTCCTTTAACAGGTGGGCAAATTTCAGGGAATACATGCAGCATACCCTTGAACAGTAGGGATTGTATTTCTTGTTTCTTGATCCTACGCAATGAATAAGAGCAACACTTTTGGGCGGCATTCCCTCGGGTGAAAAGATCCATTGTTCTTTCCCTGTTTTTTTATCTGTGACCTTTGTCTTTGTGACAATCCTTCCGCCTGTTGTACCCGAGGCATTTGTCAGGCGTTCAAACTCTATTGAAGTCAGTACATTCGGATAAACCCCGTATCCATACTGTTCTATTTTGCCAACGTCGAGGAATTCATATCCTGTTGCCAGAATTATGTTGCCGACTTCAATGTCAATTATCTTATCCTTTTCGTTAAGATTTATGCATTCTTTCGGGCATTTTTTCATACAGGCGCCGCATTTTTGCCCTTCGGAGAGAATATAGGTGCAGCTTGTCTCATCAACCAGATAGGCGTTTGGCACTGCCTGCGGGAATGGAATATAGATTGCTTTTCTTAGTGATATCCCTGCATCAAATTCGCTTTTGACCTTTACAGGGCATACTTCAGCACAGATATTACATGCGACACATGATTTTACATCAACAAACCTTGCTTTTTGTCTTATTTTTACCCTGTAAGCTCCCGGTTTTCCTGAAACAGCCACAACATTTGACCTTGTCAGAAGGCGTATCATTTCATGCTGTCCGACCGAAACCATTTTGGGGGTAAGTATGCATGCCGCACAGTCGAGAGTAGGAAATGTCTTGTCGAACATCGCCATATGCCCTCCGATGGTTCCGGTTTGTTCGATCAGGTAAACCTGTTTGCCGGCGTTGGCTATTTCAAGTGCAGACTGGATTCCTGCAATACCTCCTCCGATAATAAGAGTGGCATGATTTACCGGGTTTCCTCCAGGAACGGCTGCCAGCGGAAAAGGTATTCCCAACACGGCACATGCAACAATTGCCTTAGCCCTATCCATTGCGTTTTCGCCCTTGGTTCCATGTTCCTGGAAAGAGGCAAGACGTATTTCATCAGTATTCGCGCCCGTCAGTGCAGCAGCCTTTGTAAAAACAGGCTTGAAATATCCGGGCATATCACCTGCCAGAACAATCCTTTCAAGTCTGTTTGACCTGATCTGCCCGCATATGAAGTCGATGGTGGGCAGGGGCTTTAGCCGCAGGATCTGGACTGTTTCAACATCAGGCAGGTTGGCAGAATATTTTGCGATTGCATCAATATTCAGATTCATGTTATCCTGAACCTGGCAGAAAAAAATACCAGTACGCATATGCCTTTATTTTGTTTTTATCCTATAACATGATAATTCTTCTTAGTCTCTGACAAACCGCTGCAGCAACTCTCCGTCTGGTTCGCGCACTTCAACAATCATTGGCATTTCCCCGGGCAGGCAATGAGTTGCACACGAAAAACAGGGATCATAAGCCCTGAAAGCCATTTCTATCATATTCAGAATACCGTTATTTACCTCAACACCCTTTTTTATAAGGCCCTCAGCAGCTTTTTTGATTGACATGCTTATTGCGGCATGATTATTTGTAGTTCCTACAATTAGGTTGACTTTTGTAACAATTCCTTTTTCGTCTGTCCGGTAATGGTGCGTAAGTGTTCCCCTCTGGGCTTCGACGATTCCGACACCTTCACCCGGGATCGGTCCCAGGGATGCTCTTAACTCTTTGCCTGTTATATCGGGGTCAGTAGCGAGTTCACGGCATCTTTCAGCCGAGTACAACAGTTCAACAAGTCTTGCCCAGTGCATGGCCAGAGTTGCATGTACGGGTTTTCCCCCCAGAGTTGCATACATTCTTTCGTACTCTTTTTGAGCCAGGGGAGTCGCCATTCCGTCTGAGGCATTCAGCCTCGAAAGAGGAGTTGCATGATAGAGGCCGGAGTTCTGCCCGTCAACAAATCCTTTCCATCCAATTTTCTTCAGGAATGGGAATTTTAGATAGCTCCATGGCTCAACATGTTCAGCCACATAATCGAGATATTCAGGAGGGGAGTATTTATATAACTCCTTTCCTTCGGTATCAACGACCCTGACTTTTCCGTCATAGAAATTCACCTTGTTATTTGAATCTACAAGACCCATGGAATGGAGCTTGAGGTTATATGGGCCATTCAGTATGATATCTACATACTCTTTGTTTTTAAGGACCACATCTTCAAATAACTGCAGTGTAAATTGTGCAAACCGTACAAATCCATCCGCTTTTATTGCAATATCATCTCTTTCCTCTTCAGACAGTCCTTTTCTCACCCCGCCGGGTATGTTCATAACAACAAAAGTCTGATGTCCTCCAAGTAGAGCCTGTATTTCCTGTGCTATTCTTCGCTGTTTGATTACCTCTGTTCCTATTTCTTTTCCTACTTTCTCTATAACACCAAGAATATTTCGCTTTTCCGGCGGAGCATCAGGTCCAACTACAAAATCAGGGGCTGCGAGTGCATAAAAATGAGCAGTGTGGCTATGCATAAAATGGGCCATATAAAAAAGTTCTCGCAGTTTTTTTGCAGTAGGCGGAGGATCAACCCCAAATACAGCATCGACGGCTTTTCCTGATGCCATATGATGGCATCCGGGACAAACGCCACATATTTTCGCGGTAATTGCAGGGAGTTCTTCTACCGGCCTTCCTTCGCAGAATTTTTCAAATCCCCTGAGTTCGGGTACCTGGAAATATACGTTTTCCACCCCGCCCTCGTCGTTGAGAAAGATTTCTATCTTGCCATGGCCTTCGAGCCTGGTGATCGGATCGATAATGACTTTTTTCATTGGACTTTCCTTCTGATTAGTGATACGGGCAGGCTGAAACGGTAAAAATAACCTCCGGGATCTGCGATATCCTCTATTACCCTGCTGATCTCTTCAGGTTCTTTTTCGTCTATTATACCGGCAATTGCAGACATCATTTTTGCTCCCGGATCAATTGCCCCTGAAGGTGGACCATAACAGCCACGGCATGGAGCATTTCCTTTAATGCAGCGATGACCGCATCCTGCACGGGTTGCCGGCCCCATACATATTACTCCCTGCTCGAGGAAACAGGTTTCTCCATCATCCTTTATCTCCCATGGCCTGTAGAACTTCTTTATT
The DNA here is from genome assembly GCA_012517605.1 of Bacteroidales bacterium. Taxonomy (GTDB): domain Bacteria; phylum Bacteroidota; class Bacteroidia; order Bacteroidales; family VadinHA17; genus LD21. Next base: position 6,684 of record JAAYUS010000153.1, on the reverse strand, counting down.
TTCTTGTTCTCCGATTTCTTTCTTGTGCACTCCTCGCATTGTGTCTTATTGTCAGCTCCCACCACTGAACCTTTCGGAGGAAGTTCCGCTCCGGTGACAATAGCTGTGAAAACCTCCAGCAGCCTTTCAGTCTGGGGAGGACAGCCAGGAATATAATAATCCACATCAACAACCAGAGATAATGACCTGACATCGTTATAAAATTCCGGGATTTCAAGAACCCCTTCCTTTGCTGTGTATTCAGGAACCGGTCTGATTTTATCGGTATTGACGACTGATTCTGTTTCTTCGAACACTCTCCGTAAAATTTCTTCCCTGGTAGAAAAATTTGCCAGTCCGGGGATGCCTCCCATATGTGCACAACTTCCATAGGCCACCAGTGTCTTGCTTTTCTTTCTCAGAAGCCTTGCCATATGTTCATTTTCGCTGTTTCGCACTGCCCCGTTAAAAAGAGTAAGATCGATATATTTATCCGGCATGTTTTCCACATCTTCGTATTTGGTATCAAGAGCAATCGGCCAGAATACCAGGTCGGCGGCAGAAACTACATCGAAAAGTTTTTCGTGAACATCGAGCACCGATACACAGCAGCCTCCGCAAGCTGCGGCCCAATAGACTGCCAGTTTTAACTTTGGTTTATCTCCTGCCATATCACAATCTGTTTTGGCTATTTAAAAACTGTTATTGTCTGCTTTGTTTTACTCGGACCCAGCTCTATTATCGTTTCTGTAAAGCTGTTTACAAGATCTGCAAATTGTTTTCCTTCACTTGCACTTATCCATTCAAGTTTCAGCCTTTCAGGTTCTATCCCTATTTGTTTGATATACTTTTGAAGAAGCAGGTATCTGCGCAGACATCTGTAATTACCCTCCTGATAATGACAATCACCGGGGTGGCATCCGCAAAGCAAAACCCCGTCGGCGCCTTTACTGAATGCCTTTAGTACAAGAGTCGGCTCAATACGGCCTGAACACATAAGTCTTATCGCTCTTACATTTGCTTTATATTCTATCCTTGATGTTCCGGCAAGATCTGCACCGGTATAGGAACACCAGTTGCAAAGAAAAGCTACAATACGTGGTTTGAATTCCAGCCCGTCCATAGCATATACTTTTATTCCAGGTTAGGTGATAATAAATTTATGAAAAATATTATTAATAAGATGTTCTCCGAATTATCATTATTATAATGTGAAATTAATCACAACAGAACAAATGTTATTTCTTCAAATTAGAAGCTGCAGAGATCTTATAAAAAAGGTTTCTTTAAACTGACAAAATCGGTTTTATTGGATTGAATTAAAAAAAGAAATCCAGCTAATATACTGTATACATGTCAGATATAAGACTAATGATCTATTTGGGTGTCTTACGGGAGACCCAGGTAAAAGCAGATAATATTATTGCATTTTTTTGCCCGGCCCGAAATTATAAGCAAATCCCCAATGATCACAGGCTTTAAAATTAATCAGAAATAAAATACTTAACACTGGTTTAATTGTGAATATATTCACAAAAACAGGTCAAAAAAACCGGTTCAGAACAGTCTGCTAATTTTTCTTTTCAGGCCAGAACTGCCACTTGCTTGTTTTCTGTCTGAGAAGTTCTTCGACCTTTGAAAGCAGGTCTTCCGACCGTACAGGTTTATCAAGAAAAGAATCTACCGGGAGGTATTCGCCATCAGTTTGCGGCGAGAACTTAAATACAGGTTTTTCTGTATTGATAGCAGTGAGCATCAGAACTGGAACAGATGAATGGTCTTTGTCGAGCCTTAAATTCTGTGCAAAATCAAATCCTTTTGATTCACCCCTGCTTCCGAACATCACATCAAGAATGATAAGATCAGGATTTTCAGACTTTAGCTTAGCTGTTCCATCATCCGGATCAAAAGCAGCAACCACATTGTAACCTTTGCTTTCGAGGATCTTCTTAATTGCTGCCACAAGATCAGTATCATCTTCAATAATAAGTATTTTGGGATTGTCTTTCATGGTTGATCACCTCCGGCTTATATTTTTAAACCAAACTGAGGACAAATTAAGATGCATAAGGATTTACAAATTAAGAAATATTGTCAAAATGTCAAAACTGTGTTGTTAAAATTCTCAATTTCAAAAGTATAAAATACCCGGTTTTGTGACAGTTCTCCTTATTATTTAGCTTTCAGGTCTGATTTACTACAGTTATTAAATATCAAATCCTGCAGTATTTTCCCTTATGTTATATTAACCAGTTTCGACACCTTTTTAAGAATTTCAGGGTATTTATCTTCAAGCATTGAGGTAAATCGTTCGCCGAATTCCATATCCTCAATTACTTCAACCGCAATTATATTAATCTCATCAGGCATATTGTAACCAAGGACTTTTCCAAGTTCAAGGGAGGTAAGGAAATTCACATCATGGATTCCCGAAAGATTAGATGTCTTTTTAAAATCAGAAGTCTTAAGGAGATAAACATCACCAGGCTTACCTGAAGATGTATGTATGCAATCGATGATTATGACTTTTTTGTATCCGTTTATTAATTCCATAATTTCAAGTCCTCCTGAACCAGAGGTAATAAAATCAGCTTCGATCATTCCGGAAATTTTCGAAAGGTCATTCACAAGCCTGGGTCCGATCCCGTCGTCTGACAGAATTGCATTTCCCAGGCCAAGAATCAGGGTGGTTTTAGTCTTCAACTGATAATCTTTTTCAATATGTTCTTTAAAAATTCAGTGTTAAGATCTATCCTCTGCGGCTGATTTCTGAAAGTGTCTCGTTTTTAAGAATAACAATATCTTTCTCATGCAATTTTATGATTCCGTCCTTTTCAAATATCTTCAGAAGCTTCACCGTGCTTTCTGTAGAAATACCGCAGAAATCAGCAAGATCTTTTCTCGAAAGAAGCTGGAAAATTTCAGGGGTTCCGGTTTTCAGGGAATCGATATATAACAACGCATCGGCCAGACGGCCGTTCATCTGTTTATAGTTCAGGTTGCGGACAATTGTGAGGAGGTTGTTATTCTGTTCACAATATCTTTTGATTAGGCTGAAGCCAAACTGTCCGTTCTGTTTTATCACCTTTGCAATTGCTTCTTTTTCTATAAGGAATGCCTGGCAATCGGTAAGGGCAACTGAAGAATATCCAAAAAGGTTTTCACTGAATACTGCCGACAATCCAAGGAATTCGCCGGGCATTATGATCCTCAGGTTAAATGTCTTTGTACTGTCGCCTTCAAGATATTGTTTTGCCATGCCATTTATAAGAAACAATACATATGAAGTAAATGCCCCCTGCTTGGTCAGGTTGTCTCCTTTCCTGAAAAGCACCTGGGTTTTTCCAGCCCTTATGAATTCTGTTTCCTCCTGTGTCAGATCCCTGAAACAGGGAGCCTGGATGTCGCATATAAAGTCACTGTCAGTCTCAAAAATAGTTTTCATGCCCGAAAAGTATGAAGAATAAAGAGAGGATAACGCAAAATTAATCTAAATCAATAAAAAAGTTGATCTGTTTCAACCGGGAGGTTGTCTTCCACGGGCATCATTTCCTTTAACATTCTACAGAGTCAGGTTACTTTTGCCACAGAAATTTTAAAACCAAAAATCATGTTATATACAAATCTGAAACATCTCGAATCAGCAGCCGACCTTAAAAAGGCTGTCAGTGAAAATGAAAATGTAATGGTGATCTGCGGCCGCATGGGCCCTATGTGTATCCCTGTTTACGGAATAGCCGAAGAACTTGAGGATGAATACAGGCATGTGAAGTTCTATGATATGGAGTTTGATAATCCTGAAGCTAATATTATCAGATCTCTCCCTGAAGTTCGCGGATTTATGGGTATTCCTTTTACAATATATTATAAAAACGGCAAGGTTGTTAAAGCCACATCAAGTATCCAGACCAGGGAGCAGGTAACGGCAATTCTCGACAAGGAGTTTTCAACAACTGTAAATGCATAATTATGGATGCTGTTAATCATTATGATGCAATAGTAATAGGAGCGGGCCCTGCCGGTCTTACAGCCGGCATATATCTTTCCAGGGCAAAGGTAAGGACATTAATTCTGAATGAAGGCACCGTGGGCGGACAGATGGTCCTTACACATGAAATTGCGAATTATCCCGGTGTGGAAAATATAAGCGGTTACCAGCTCTCCGGCATAATGAAAAAACAGGCAATAAATTTTGGCTGCGATATCAGGGCAAACATATCGATAAAAAGACTTGAACTGAATGACCTTTTGAAACAGGTTATCCTTTCTGACGGAACTGTTTATACAGCATATGCGATCATACTTTCTCCCGGCGGAAGATCAAGAACTCTTGGAGTTAGGGGAGAGGATGAATTCAAAGGCAGGGGGATATCCTATTGTGCAACATGCGATGGAGATTTCTTCACTGACAGGGAGATCATAGTTGTTGGAGGAGGAAATTCAGCACTTGAAGAAGCTGTGTCGCTTACAAAATATGCCAGCAAGGTAACCGTGATACATCAGTTTGATCATTTTCAGGCTTTTGAACATGCTGTTGAGGAAGCACACAAAAACCCCAGGATAGCCTTTCTGATGGAGTCGGCAGTGACAGGCTTCAATGGAAACGAAAAGATTGAAAGCGTTGATATAAAAAACCTCAAAACCGGAGAAACAAGCAATTTCAGGACCGATGGAGCATTCATCTTTATTGGCTATGTCCCCAACACGGAATTCCTGAAAGGACTTGTAAGCTTAAACAAGTGGGGGGAAATAATTGTTGACAGCAATATGTCGACAAATATTGAAGGAGTATATGCTGCCGGTGACAGTACGGCAAAGAGGTACAGGCAGGTGACAACGGCAGTAGGCGACGGTACAATTGCAGCTCTTGCTGCATCAGCATATATAAACGATTTAAAAGTAAAACAAAAACAACCAGCAGAGATATAATATGAATACAGTTTTGATTATTACCGGTGCTTTGATCCTTGCAATTGCAGTATTGTATCTTGCTGCAAGGTCAAAAATGAAAAATATACCCGTTGTTGAGGACAACGATGACATTATTAAGCTTACTGATAAGAATTTTGACCATCAGACAAAGAACAAGGTCGTGCTTGTTGATTTCTGGGCAGACTGGTGCGTTCCCTGCAGGATGATGGCGCCTGTTCTTAATGACCTGGCTGGTGATCTGAAAGGCAATGCCTATGTTGGCAAGGTCGATGTGGAACAAAACCGTGAACTTGCAAAAAAGCATAATATCAGGAATATTCCGACAATGGTTCTTTTTAAGAACGGGAAAGAAGTTAACCGTTTCGTCGGTGTAAAAACTAAGGATTTTTTAAAGAGTCAAATTCAAAAAGTTGCGTAATGGAAAGTGTATTGTCATATATAGAGTTTATCTCCAAAATATCGGATGCTGATAAATCCTTTCTTCTTCTTTACAAGGAAGGAAGTGAACAAAGCTCATGTGCTTTGAAAAATGTAATAAAAGCTTCTGGTGAATCTGAAAAAGCAAAATTCTTTTCTGCAGATGTAAATGTTGTACGCGACATCCATAAGCTTTACGGTGTTGAAAGCGTCCCCTCTCTTCTTGTATTTGCTGACGGAAGGCTTACAAATATCATAAAGGGATGCCATGACAGCAGCTATTATAAAGCCCTGACCCAAAATATTCTTTTCAGGCCTGAGGAGACCTCAGTCAGGAAATCTGCAAAAAATGTGACTGTTTATTCCACCCCGACCTGTTCGTGGTGCAACACTCTTAAGGCATGGCTCAGGAAAAACAATATCCCGTTTACCGATATAGATGTTTCGCGTGATCAGAATGCGGCTGAAGCTCTTGTCCGCCGTTCCGGACAGCAGGGTGTTCCGCAGACCGATATCAACGGGCAGATTGTGGTAGGATTCAATCAGCCACGCCTGAAAGAACTTCTTGAAATACAATAAACTTTAATTTTAAAACATACAAATATGAAAGAATTGCAGCCAATAAACCAGCTTGTAGTACTCAACATCAGCGATTCAAAAAATGAACAACGTACTTCATCCGGAATAATAATCCCTGAAATTGCAAAAGAAAAATCACAATCAGCTCCTGTTGTCTGGATGAGCGTCATAGAAAATGCAGAAATAAAGCCGGGGGATGTTGTCGTCTATAAACCGTTTGCCGGAACCGAAATTGAATTCGAGGGTGGCAGGTATCTTCTGATACCATATGCAGATGTCCTGGCAAAGGTTGTGGAAACAGAAAAAATCTAAATTTCCAGACAATAAATGGCAAAGAAAGAATCAGTTTCCACAACATGGATCGGAAATATGGCCTTTGAGACTCAGGTAAATGGCCATAAAATTATAATTGATGCCGAATCTGCCTTTGGAGGCGAAGACCGTGGCCCGAGGCCGAAGCTGCTCATGCTTTCGGCCCTTGGCGGCTGCACAGCCATGGATATTGTAGCCATCCTTAAAAAGATGCGCGTCGATATTGAAGGGCTGAATGTTATAGTTGAAGGAGACCTGACAGAGGAACATCCGAAACATTTCTTCAAAATGCACATTATTTATGAATTCAGGGGAAAGAATCTTCAGGTCGACAAGCTTCAGAAGGCAATTGATCTTTCTTCAGAGAAATATTGCGGAGTAAGTGCTTCTTACAGGAAAGCGATGGAACTGACTTCAGAAATACGTATCCTGGAGTAATAAAGATACAGCCTGCCGGAATTGATT
>JAAYUS010000152.1 GCA_012517605.1 Bacteroidales bacterium | reverse complement strand
GTAGAATTGCGGAGATTATTCATCTGTATGAGCTCTCTGGCAACGACCGGGAACGTATCCTCTTCAGGCCATGTGATCTTAATTTCCCTGAGACTTCTTTTCATTCTTGAAACATGACTGTCCATATCATAAAAAAATCCCTGGTACCATCTTACCACTTCATAAATCCCCTCTGCAAAAAGAAATCCCCTGTCATCGGGGCTGATCCTGACTTCGTTCTTTGGGATGAATTTCCCGTTAAAATATGCTATTTCCATCGTTTGCAATTTTAATATTTAACACAGATCCTTTCAGATTGTTGTATTGCAGCTGTTGCACAGGACAAATTAGCTGTACAAAGAGTGATTTAGTCAGGAAGGATAGTCTCAGTCTTGTATTCAACAGCCGATCTGGCTTCTTCCGGTGAGGCAAAATTGCCGCAGGCAGCCTGCACAAACAGGGAAGCGCCCAGAACGGTTGTTTCTTTCTGATCCAGTATTTTTACAGGAACTCCTGAATAGTTTGCCCTGATTTTGTTCCACAGCCTGTTTTTCGAACCTCCCCCGACGCAGATTATGTTTTCCGTTTTAAACCCGCCTGCATTCTCAAGCGCTGCCCTGCCTTCGGCCAGCCGGTTTCCGAGAGCTTCAAGGATAGCCCTGTAAATCTCATAACGTGTTGATTCAATTGTCAATCCTGTTATCCGGCCTCCGGGTTTGCCTGTAAGGTACTCATAGAATTCTGGCAGAACTTTTATGCCATTTGATCCCGGTGGGACCTTTTCAGCTCCGGAGATCATCTCCTCGTAGGCATTCTCCATTATATCACTGAAAAAAGTTCTCCTTGCCCATTCCAGTATCCCCGACGCAATCCATTGATTGCCTACATTGTACAATCCTGCCCTTGAATCCAGTTCTGTTGTTATGCCCATCTCAAGCTGGGTATTTTCAGTTTTGAAATTCTCAGTGCGGGCCATAAGAATCTCCCAGGTCCCTGAACTTAAAACAGGCTGATTCTTTTCAGCACCCGATCCGAAGATCGCAAACTGGGTATCGTGTCCGGTTGCTATTACCGGAGTATGTGCCGGTATTGAAGTATCGGCAGAAGCTGCCAAAGTAACTTCACCTGTTAATGATCCGGGTTCATAAAGATCGCCCATTAAGTTAACCGGCAAGCCTGCTTTCCGGAATATATTCTCGGATAATTTCCTTCCGGTAAGGCTGGTCATCATTGAAGTGCCTGCCATGGTGACATCATTTGCCATCCGGCCTGTAAGAAAATAAGCGAAAATTGACGGCATAAACAGGAACCTGTAACTCTTTTTGAGAAGATGTGGCATGTTCTCGTTAAACCAGATGAGTTTATTGATGGTATTGAAATTAAATGGAAGAACCCCGCTTTCGCTGTACAGATCCTCAACAGGAATGTATTTGTCTATATCTTTCATTACCTGCCTGGTACGTTCGCACTGCCACGAGATGACCGGATATAGCATCTTGCCGTCACGGTTGAAAAGCGTACCATCAACGCCGAATGTTGTAACTGTCACTCCAAGGATTTTGTCACTATTGACCTTTTCAACAACCTTTTTTGAAGCAGAGCACATTTTCTTCCATATTGCCCCGGCATCCCAGATCCTGTATGCCGGGAAAAACGGATCGGCTTTAGGGCTGTTTGGATATGATTCGGATGCAATGACAACACCTCTGCGGTTCAGGGCAACTACCCTTGCGTTGGTTGCACCGCAATCGAATACGATGACAATTTCCTTTGACATAGATCAGATCCCATTGACAAAAGTAAGGGATGCTCCTGAGACCGCAAGAGCGATAATATAGATCAGCACCACCATAATGACTATGATCCCGATTATCTTAAAGAAAAGGTAAAGATTCCGGAATCCCTTTGTTAACTTCACATTGTCGAGGTTATGAATTGCATCGCGGGTGTTTCTTGAAAATCGGAATAGGAACAATACCGGGAAGAAATAAATCAGTCCGACAACCAGGGCTGTAATCGTCAGCAATGATTCAGGAAATCCGAGGGCGTTCTCACTGGTTTTAAAGATTGTCAGGAAAAGACCAGCAGCAAGTCCGCCTATTATTACAAGTCCAAGAAAAATGAAGCCAAGCACGGAAAGGAATGTAGTCCACTTCCTTGTCGAATTGAGTTTATTCAGTATTTCAGGGCCTATTTCCAGTTTCCTGCCCTCGGGAGTATTATCCATTAGGTTCCTGTTTAAAACTTTGATAATTCTTCAGACTTATTATCTGTAAAGTGGTCCGTAAGTTGAGCAAGCCCTGTAATCTGAACCTTCCTTGTCCATTCCGAAAGCATTCCACGAACTGGGCCTGAATATCTGCGACTCGGGAACGTTGTGCATGCTGACCGGTATTCTGAGCAGGGATGCCAGGGATATAAGGTCTGCGCCAATATGTCCGTAACTTGATGCTGAATGGTTGGCTCCCCAGTTTGCCATGACCGAGTACACATCTGCAAATGGTCCCTTACCTGTGAGACGCGGAGCGAACCATGTGGTAGGCCATCCCGGATCGGTCCTGTCAGTGAGGATACTGTTCATCTTTTCTGGAAGATCGACCGTCCATCCCTCGGCAAGCTGAAGCACCGGGCCTAACCCTTTTACCAGGTTCACCCTTGATATTGTGACTGGCATAACATCCTGTGTCGTGAACTGGGAAGAGAAGCCTCCACCTCTGAAATATCCTGTATTCGCCGGTGACCATTTAGTTGCTTTAAGACATTCAGCGGCATCTTCACCTGTAATTTCCCAGAATGGTTTAATGCAGGCTTTTCCGTCTTTTTTCTGTTTTCCCGAGAAATCGAGGGCCGACGCGCCTGAGTTGATTAGGTGGATTATTCCGTTGGATGCCAGTCCTTCAGGCTGCATTCCGGTCACTCTCCTGATCGCTTCAGGGCTCCAGTATGTTCTAATATCGGAAAACATCTGCGCCGTGTTTGTAAGCAGGTAGCCAAACAACATCGGTACGCCATTCATTGCATCATTTTCAGTAGCAACAAGATAGGGTGGTCTTATCCCGTTCCAGTCGAAAGAAGAGCAAAGGATGGCTTCAAGAAAATCACCGTTAGGCATATGATCGGTCCATTGACGCTGCCCCTGAAAACCTGAGAGGATCGCATTATGGCCAAGAGATTCCTCTCCGAATCCAATCTTTTTCAGTTTTGGGTTCCCGACCATCAGGTCACGGGCAATAAGAGCCATTTTGACAATTATTTCCCACTCCTTGTCCTTCCTTTCCCTTGAAGAAGGTTTTTCATTATAATCCTTTCCCTCCTTACAATATTTTTTTGTCCACGAAAATGCTCTGTCATATTCTTCCCTGTCAAAAATATCCTGATTGAGTCTTCTTGTAAATTCGCTCATATCAACATATTCATTACGCATGCCAAGATACTCCTGAAAGAAATCCTCTCTTACAATAGATCCGGCAATACCCATCGAAACAGAACCCATCGAAAGGTATGATTTGCCTTTCATGAAGGCAACTGCAAGGCCAGCTTTTACGAACCTTAAAATCTTCTCCCTGACATCGTCGGGTATCTTCTTATCTC
>JAAYUS010000151.1 GCA_012517605.1 Bacteroidales bacterium | reverse complement strand
TTAATTTAGGATTAAGATTATTATTAAATTTGTCCGAATCTGAAAAAGACACAAAAAAGTTTGCGATATGGGAAAAGGTGATAAAAAAACCAGAAGAGGTAAGATAATTATCGGCACTTATGGTGTAAGACGCCCGAAAAAGAAATCAATAAAACCTGCTGCCGCTTATGTTTCCGTACCCGCTGAAAAAGCCAAAAAAGAAAAACAGCCCCTTAAAGAAAAGAAAGTGACAGCCGAAGCTGTTAAATCTGTTGAAGTAAGGGAGGTTGCTGAGGTTGCGGAATCAAAGGCATCAAAAGAATCAAAAGCCGCAAAAACTCCAAAGGAGACCAAAAAACCAAAGGCAGAAAAGAAAGAGGTAAAGGAGGCTAAACCTAAAAAAGAAAAGAAAGACTAACTCTTTTTTCTGACAACCAGCCAGTTATAATCATCGGGATCTATCCTGGCATTTATAATTACAGGGCTATTCAACGAGAGAGATTCCCTGATTGCATTGAGCATGCTTTCCTCCGAGTCTGCCGGAATAACCCTGATTCCAAAAAATATATCAGAATCAAAAAGATCGCCTGAGTATAACCTGGTAGCATAGGGATTTATGTTTTCCCAAGTCTGCTTAATCCTGATAAGGTTGAGCTCGCCGTCGGAAAGAACCACAACAACGACGGGAAGGTTGTACCTTCTGGCAGTGATTATTTCGCCGGCCATCATAAGAAAACCGCCATCCCCGGTAACACATACAACAGGCGACATGGGTCTTGCTATCTTTGCAGCCAGGGCAGCCGGAAGTCCGAATCCCATACCAGACCATCCGTTTGTCATTATAATGTTCTTTTTCGCCCGGGTATTCCAGAACTGCCCTGCAAGATGGAGATGGGATCCGACATCAAAGGTGATTATTGATTCCGGTGGTAACTCATCCTGCAAAACCTTCAGGGCTGTAACCGGACCAAAATGATCCGTAAATCCGTTGAATACGGATAGCATTTCATTGCGCATCGACTCAACTGCCATCCTGTTGAACAAAAAATGTCCGTGATCGGCCTGCCGGAGTATTCTGAACCATTCAGCCGGATCCCCTGTAAACTCTTTAACTGTTTCCAGCTGAGGCAAATCAGTTTTTACAGTATTGAAATGAACCAGTGGTACGTCGGGCATCCACGATTCATAATTATATTCAACCGGATCATATCCCAGTCCGATCACAAGATCTGAATTCCTGAAAATATCTTCAAGATAATCGCTGAGAGCATGAAAAAGCACACCTGCATAACATGGATGTTCCTCATCAATAACGCCTTTTGCCATCGGTGTCAGAACAACCGGCATTTTGTAACTCTCAAGGAAATCATGAAGGTCAGCTGATGATCCGAGCCGTGCGAAGGTCAGACCAATGGCAAGAACCGGGCGGGCAGACCTCTCAAGAATGTCAATTATCTCCTGAACATTATTCTCATTTTTATTTTGTTTTTCTTCCGAGGTTTGATTCTCCATGATCACGACTTCCCTGGAGGCCAGATCAGAAGGCAGTCCGATATGAACCAGTCCGGGGTATTCGGCAGCCGATATATTGAAAGCTTTATCAATAACTTCAGCGGCATTTTCAGGTGTCATTCTGAATGTAGCCTTGCAAACCGGCTCAAAGAGCTTCTGATGGTCGATGTTCATCTGTGTTGTCCGGTGAATCATATTCCGGCTTACTTCACTGGTAATGGCTATCACCGGAGATCTGTCAAGAAGCGCACCTCCTGCTCCGGTTATCAGGTTTGTTGCTCCCGGACCAAGCGTTGCGTGGCAGATGCCGGGGATTCCTGTAAGTCGCGCCGTGACGTCAGCCATTATCCCGGCCGCTGATTCGTTTGAAGCAAGGATGAATTCGATCCCGCATTTTCTGAAAGCCTCCATATATGGTATGGATGCTCCTCCGGGAATCCCGAATACGTATCTTACTCCTTTTTGAAAAAGTCGATCTGCAATATATTCAGCTACTGTCATGCCGGCATGGGACTCATAACGGCAAATCTATTAATTATCCTCTTCAATCGGTTACATCAAATTCAAAATCCGCTAAATTTAAACGCAATATTAATATCGCATCCCATGAGAACTTTTTATCCCAGGTATCATTTCTTTATTGCTGTTGCTTTCCTGCTTCAATACCAGGCAGTGTTTTCGCAGATAGACCCGGATGTGTACAGGAGAGCTGATGATCTTATAAAAAGGACAACGGACAAGGTATTTTACGGAAACGTCAAACCCGTCTGGATAGGCAAGTCAAACAGTTTTTTATATGAGAATCTAACGCCGGAGGGAACCAGATACATTATAGTAAATGCAGAAAAAGCCTCCAAAAAAGCGGCTTTCGATCAGATCAGGTTTGCCAAATCACTGCAGGAGGAAACTGGTGCAGCTATCGATCCCCGAAAACTCCCTATCAGAGATATAGTTTTCTCCGACAATCTGGCAGGTTTTGCATTTACCTACGAAAATAACAACTGGATCTGCAACCTGAAAGATTACAGGTTAAAAAAGGGAGAAAAGACATCCGAAAGGGGAAGGTCCGACAGATGGGACTGGGGCTTCAGGGATGAGCTTTCGAATGACCCCGTTGAATCGCCTGATAAAAAATGGACTGCCTTCATAAGGAATTTTAATGTATATGTCAGGAAGAAGGACGACAACAAGGAGTATCAGTTAAGTTTTGACGGAGGGTTGGGAGAATATTATTCTTCATTCATGAGGTGGTCGCCTGATTCAAGGAAACTGGCGGTGTGCCGTGTGAAACCTGCTGAAAAGCACATGATTCACTATATCGAATCCTCGCCTGCCGATCAGCTTCAGCCAAAACATTTTTCATATGAATACCAGAAGCCTGGTGATGCTGTACCTCAGAAATTTCCGCAGCTTTTCGACATAGAATCCAAAAAGCATATTAAAGTTGATGATGCCGGCATACCTGATCAGTACTCGGTAGATGACATAAAATGGAGCAGGGACAGCCGTTATTTTACCTATGAGTACAATAAGAGGGGCCACCAGCTCTACAGGATCATTAAAGTTGATGCAGAAACAGGGAGCTCGGCCGTGGTGGTAAATGAGGAATCCCCGACTTTTTTTGATTACAGCGGCAAAATGTACAGGTATGATGCCGAAGATACTGATGAGATAATATGGGCCTCGGAACGCGACGGCTGGAATCACCTTTACCTTTATGATTCAAAATCGGGAAATGTGAAAAACCAGATCACCTCAGGTGAATGGGTTGTAAGGGATGTTGTTTATGTTGATGAAAAAAACCGGCAGATTATTTTGAAGGGGAGCGGGAAGGAGCCGGGTGATCCATATTTCAATTATATATACAAAGTCGGCTTTGATGGTACGGGAATCAGGCTCCTGTCCGGAGGAGAGGGAAACCATGAGGTAAGTTTCTCCCCCGACAGGAAGTATTTTGTCGATACGTGGTCGACCATTAATACTCCTCCTGTTTCGGTCCTTCGGAGGACTGAGGACGGATCTTTGGTTATGGAGCTTGAGAAAGCGGATATATCAGGGCTTCTGGCTACTGGCCTCAGGTTGCCTGAAGTGTTTGTTGCAAAAGGAAGGGATGGGAAAACAGACATATGGGGAATAATCATCAGGCCGACGGATTTTGATCCCTCCAGGAAATATCCTGTTATAGAAGATATCTATGCAGGACCTCACGACAGCTTCGTTCCGAAAAGCTTCAGGCCATCGGCAACAGCAATGCATCAGCTTGCGGAGCTTGGATTCATTGTTGTGAAGATCGACGGAATGGGAACATCAAACCGGTCGAAGGCATTCCATGATGTATGCTGGAAAAATCTTAAGGATGCAGGCTTTCCCGACAGGATCCTCTGGATGAAGGCTGCGGCCGGAAAATATCCTTACATGGATCTTGAAAGGGTAGGAATTTATGGCACATCGGCCGGTGGCCAGAGTGCGGCCGGCGCCCTGCTCTTTTTTCCGGAGTTCTACAAGGTTGCCGTAGCCTCATGCGGATGCCATGATAACAGGATGGACAAGATATGGTGGAATGAACAGTGGATGGGATGGCCGGTAGGAGAGGAGTATTCCTGGTCGTCGAATGTTGATAACGCCTGGAGGCTTAAGGGGAAACTGCTTCTCATGAACGGTGAGATGGACAATAATGTTGATCCATCCTCAACGGTTCAGTTCGTAAATGCTCTTGTCAAGGCCAACAAGGATTTTGAATATGTGTTTCTGCCCGGAGCACGGCATACAAGCGGAGGGACTTATGGAGAAAGGAAAAGACGTGATTTTTTTGTAAAAAACCTTCTGGGACTCAATCCTCCCGACTGGAATACTATGGGGAAATGATTTTTTTTCATGATATTTGCCCCCTTATTATTCCTTTGTGAGTACCGGGAGAAATACAATAATCTGGGCTATTGTTGCCTGTCTGCTATGGTCAACAGCGTATGCCGGCATTAAGCTTGGCCTGCAATACGATACGCCTCTTCATTTTGCCGGAATCCGGTTCATCATATCAGGACTAATGATACTTCCATTTACAGTAAAACCATCTGTGTATATAGTTATGGTTAAGGAGTATTGGAAAGTCATTGCTCTTGTCCTTGTTCTTCAAACCCTTATTAACTATACATTGTTCTATATCGGACTGGATCTGGTTCCTGGCTCGCTCGGGGCGGTGATTGTCGGTTCGCAGCCTCTGGTCACGGCTGTTGTTGCTGCAATGATGCACGAGGAAGATAAACTTACCAGGAAAAAAATAATTACTATCATCTTCGGAATATCCGGGGTAATCATAATAAGTGCAGGAAGGCAGGCATTAAGGTTGGGAACTGCCGCAGAGTTACTGGGTGTTATCCTGATACTTCTGGCAAACATAGCCACTGCTTCAAGCAACGTAGTGGTTTCGCTGAAAAGCAAAGGGTTGAATCCTTATGTCCTGAGCTCGGCAACCCTCGGAACCGGAGGACTAATACTTTATCTTGTTTCTTTCGCAGTTGAGAAGCCCGTGGGCGTAATCAAACCGCCTGTTTACTGGATCGACCTTATCTGGCTCAGCTTCATGTCGGCCTTTGCCTTTTCAATCTGGTACATGCTATTGCAGAGGCCCGGTGTGAAAGTATCAGAACTTAACCTCTGGAAATTTCTTATTCCTGCTGTTGGTGCAATTCTAAGCTGGATTCTGGTTCCTGGCGAAAACCCCGAACTTCTTACAATAACCGGCATGATAATCATAACAAGCTCTCTGATAATGTTTTTCATGACTTCAAAAGAAAAGGTAAAACCGCAAAAAACACTTGAAACCCGATGAAGCGACGACTTACATCATTACTAGCTTATTCAGTTTACTGGATACTTTTTTTCTTTTTTGCCAGGTTCCTGTTCCTTGTCTTCCATCACAGGGAGGCAGCAGGATTCAGTTTTAACCTGCTTGCCGGCACATTTACCCACGGGCTAAAGCTGGATATTTCAGTTACATCATATATCCTGGCGATCCCGGTGCTGTTAATGCTTCCGGCCATTTGGATAAAGGGTGAATGGTACAGGCATTTTATGAGGATTTATACATGGATACTTCTGTTAATATCTTCCGCAATAATAATTGGGGATGCCGAACTTTATTCCTACTGGGGCTTCAGAATGGATTATACTCCAATGCTTTACCTGAAGACGCCAAAGGAGGTTGCAGCATCTGTTAGCACAGCAACAGTGATATTTACATTTCTTGGCATAATTGCCCTTGGCACAGTATCCGGTCTTATTTATAACAGGTTTGTTGATAAGAGGTTTTCCCTGCCAGGCCTGATTCGTTACAGGTTGCCTTATGCATTCGTTTTTGCAATCCTGCTTGGTTCGCTTATAATTCCCATAAGAGGCGGTTTCGGAGTTGCCCCGATAAATGCGGGAACTGTTTATTTCAGTGATGACCTGTTTGTAAATCATTCAGCAATAAATGTAGTATGGAATGTGGGCAATTCACTTTTTCACCGCAAGCCGACAAAGAATCCGTATACTTTCGGTGACACGGATGAAGCTGTTGCGATTGCTAATTCCCTTACTGCCGGCAGCGGATCTCCGGAAAAGGTACTTAACAATACACGTCCCAATATCCTTTTTATCATTCTGGAAAGCTTTGGCAGTTCGCTCGTCGGACCTCTTGGAGGAGATCCGCTTACCACTCCCAATCTGAACAGACTGATAGGTGAAGGCCTTGTTTTTTCCAACTTCTACGCATCCGGAAACAGGACTGACAAAGCGTTACCGGCCATTTTGAATGCTTATCCCGCACAGCCTGCGGTATCGATAATCAAAGAGCCAAGGAAGACACAATCGATGAACAGTATCGTGAAAATCATGAATGGCCTGAATTATAATACATCTTTCTGGTACGGTGGTGATATTAACTTTGCGAATTTCAATTCATTCCTTATTTCTTCAGGTTTCAGGCAGATAATTACGATGGATAATTTTGATCCCTCGGATTATAATTCAAAGTGGGGTGTGCATGACCATGTTTTCCTTAAGGCATTGCAGGATTCAATGGCCAGAATTAAGGAGCCTTTTTTCAGGGTGGCGCTCACACTTTCAAGCCATGAACCTTTTGAAGTCCCTATGGCACCTGTTTTCGCAGGGAAGGATGATTTAACAAAGTTCAAAAACTCTGTATATTATACGGATAAAGCTGTCGGGGCTTTCTTAGAATGGGCAAAGACAACACCCTGGTGGAAAAATACACTTGTTATCCTGGTGGCCGATCATTGCAGGAGAAATTCTATAAATGACCTTGTATATTCACCTGAAATATTCAGGATACCTATGCTCTGGCTTGGTGGAGCGCTTGATGCCGCCGGGAAAAGAATAGAAAAGCTTGGAAGCCAGGTGGATATACCTCTTACGCTGCTTCACCAGCTTGACCTTGAAGGAGATTTCCCCTTTGGAAAAGATCTTCTGGCACCAGGATCCAAATCATTCGCCTTTTATACATTCAATGAAGGGTTTTCTTTTATAACAGACAGCTCTACAGTCATTTATGATCAGAAGCTTCGCGGACCTGCCGTAATGACAGGATCAGATCCTGATTATGCAGAAAAGCTCGGCAAAGCTTATCTGCAGGTTTTGTTTGATGACTACCTTAAAAGGTGAATTTTTAGAATTCAATTCCGGTTTCTTTCTTCAATATTTGCAGTCAGGCATATAATTATTTCGCCTGTAATTCTTTATATTTGTTAATATGGAAGCCCGGCCTGTTAAAATATTTTCTTCTGCCGACACATCAAGGTTAAGATTTATTACCGAACTTATTTTCGGTGAAATGCTCGGTTTAAACTGGGAGATTGTAACAGACAGGCGCAGGCTGGGAAAAAGTCCTGTCGTAAATTATTCCGGTAAAAAGCTTTCAGGATCATTCACTGTCAGACCATCACCAATTCTGTTTGAGGAAAATGTTCATGTTCAGGAACTTAATATTTCCGAGTGGAACGGACTTCCTGTACTCTTCCATTCTGATGGTGGCGAAGATCTGTCGTTTGATGTATTTGCGGCCTCATTTTACCTTGTCTCACGATATGAAGAGTATCTTGTTTTCGAGCCTGATGTATATGGAAGGTTCAGTTCTTCCCGGTCAGTCGCATATAAGCATGGATTTCTCGGCAAACCGGTTGTTGATCTCTGGGTGAAGGAGCTGGCAAGGATGCTTGTCCGCAGGTTCCCTTCGCTTGCATTCAGGAAAAATGTTTTCAATGCCCTTGTTACAATTGATGCCGACGAACCTTTTGCATTTCTCGGGAAAGATCTTATAGGCAATCTTGGCGGATTTCTTCATGATCTTACTTCAGGTTCAAAAAATGCAGGCCGCAGGCTTGATTGTCTGAAAGGTTCACTTAAAGATCCTTATTATGAGGCATTTGAGTTTATTCTGCAGGAGTGCGTTCAGAGGAATATCTCTGCAAGATTTTTCTTCCCTGTTGGAAACCAGACTGATTTTGATAAAAATCCTTCCTGGAAAAACAGACAATACAGGGAAATGATAAACAGAACATTTGAAATATTTACCTCCGGACTTCATCCCTCCTTCAGGGCAGGCATAGAACTGCGATCCCTCAGGGCCGAGGCAGGGAGGCTTACCGCCATTACCGGGAAGGCTTGCCTTTTAAGCCGTTTTCATTATCTCCGGTTCAGGATGCCATCGTCATTCAGAAACCTTATGGATACAGGTGTGAAAGAGGATCATTCAATGGGATATAGCGATGAGCCGGGTTTCAGGGCAGGCATCGCAAGATCATTTCGTTTTTTTGATATTTTGAGAAATGCGGTTACCGATCTCAGGATATTTCCTTTTCAGGTGATGGATGTTATGATGAAAGACAACAAAAAACTTACGCCTGAAGCTTCTGCAATGGTCATAAGTGAAATGATAAGTCAGGCCAAAAATGTCGGAGGCCAGTTCGTGAGTGTCTGGCATAATACATCTCTTCTGGATACAAATGAATGCCGGGAATGGCGGGAACTTTTTAAATTCACCCTTGACGAGCAGGCTCTCTGATCATAAACCCATAAAGAAGTGAATATTATCCATATATCTCTTTTACTTTTATCTTTTTCCTTTTATCTTTTTCCTTTTATCTTTTTACTTTTTGCCTATATATTTCCCTACAAACTTTCCAGTTCAATCTCCTCATCATCCTTTACTTCAATGACCTTTCCGTTTTCACATTTGATCGTTCGGGCTGGAAATTTCTTTACAAGTGTATAATTATGAGTTGCTATTATCACAGCTCGTCCGGTGCTGCTTATTTCCCTGAGCAGCCTGACAATTCCTTCTGATGTTTCCGGATCAAGGTTGCCAGTTGGCTCATCGGCAAGTATAATCTCAGGTTCATTCAGGAGTGCCCTTCCAATGACGACACGCTGCTGTTCTCCTCCTGAAAGCTGGTGCGGCATTTTATATCCTTTAAGGCTGAGGCCAACCTTTTCCAGGACCTCAGTTATACGTTTTTCAATTTCACTTTTATCTTTCCAGCCTGTGGCCATCAGGACAAATTCAAGGTTCTCGTTTACGGAGCGGTCGATCAGAAGCTGAAAATCCTGAAATACTATTCCTGTTTTTCTTCTCAGATACGGGATATCCCTGTCCCTGATTTCCGAAAGATCGTACCCGGCAACAAAACCCTTCCCTTCTTTAAGGGGAATCTGGGCATTAAGAGTTTTAATGAGGCTTGTCTTACCGCTTCCGACCTTTCCGACCAGATATACAAATTCTCCTTTTCTGACGGCCAGGTTCACATCGGTCAGAACAAGATGATCCTGTTGCCAGATATTGCAGTTCTGCAATTCTATAATACTTTCAGAAGTGTTCGGATCCTCCATATTCCGGATATTTGCCATGCAAAATAAGGAAAGAATTGATAAATAGTATTTGAGTGTTAATAAAATCAGTAATAAAGACCTGAAGCCACCGTTAAATAATAGTAATTTTACGATTGCTGAAGAAATCTTTTGTTGTTATATATGGCTTATTATTAGTTTGTTATGAACAGAAAGCGTTTTCTGTTGTATATTGTTTTGAGATAATGAGAGGCCGAAAAAAATAAGTTATGAACAGTAAGAGAAGGTTATTGACGTTTATTTTCATGCTCATGATTATGCTGCCGGCAGTTGCCCAGACATCATTTTCAGGGGAGGACTTGAGATCGGATTTCAACAGGGCAATGGATCTTTATAACAAGGAAAAATATGCGCCTGCGATCATGATCTTTGATGATTATGTTAAAAAACATGCCGGCAGGCCTGATATCAAAATCATGGAGGCGGAATATTATGCTGCCATGTCGGCGCTGAAACTCTACAATCCTGATGCCGAATACAGAATGACCTCATTTCTGGCCCGGCATCCTGAAAGCCCTAAAACAAATGAAGCGAGGATAACCCTTGCAGATTATTTCTACCAGAACAGGAATTACCGGAAGGCATGTTCCTATTACGAACTTGTCAACAGGCAGGAAATCGACAGCGGCAAGCTTCCCGAATACTTCTTCAGGTACGGCTATTCATTATATATTAAGGGTGATAAGGAAAAAGCACTTGCAATGTTTTCCGAGATCAAGGATATTGACACTGAGTACACTGCACCTGCAATTTATTATTTCTCCCACATCGCCTATGAGAAGAAAATGTATCAGACTGCCCTTGAAGGTTTCATGAAGCTCAGAAATGATGAGACATTCGGTCCGGTAGTGCCTTTTTACATAGCTCAGATCCTTTACCTGAATAAGGATTATGACGGAATCCTCGAAATAGCACCTGAGCTACTAGATTCAGCCCCAAAGGAAAGGGCCACAGAGATGTACAGGTTCATCGGTGATGCATACTACAACAAAGGTGATTATGCAGTTGCACTTGCCTATCTTGAAAAATATGCCGCAGGAGCCAAATCAACAGAAAGGGAGGATAAATACCAGCTGGGATTTTGTTACTACAAAACCGGGGCATATGATAAAGCAATAAAGACATTGCTGTCGACAGGTGCAAAATCTGATGTTCTGAGCCAGAATATCTGGTTTGTACTGGGTGACTGTTACCTAAAGACCGGTGACAAAAAACGGGCACAGTTTGCATTCAGTCAGGCTTCAAAACTTGATTTCGATAAAAAGCTGAGGGAAGATGCACTCTTCAATTATGCAAAGCTGACATATGAGACTTCTTCATCTCCTTTTGGCGAAGCGATTGCCGCGTTCCAGGAATATATTGAAATTTATCCCGGTTCCGATAAGATTGAGGAAGCCTATAATTACCTGGTTGCCAGCTTTACCGAGATCAGGAATTACAGTGCTGCCATTGCGGCTCTTGACAAGATAAGAAATAAGGACAGCCGGCTCGAATCAGCCTACCAGCGAGTTGCATTTTTCAGGGGCCTTGAGTTATTCAGGAATATGGAAATAGAAGCCTCAATCGACTTCTTCAATAAATCACTAAAGTATGAAAAATACAGCAGGGACCTCCGTGCCCGTGCAATTTACTGGCGTGCAGAAGCTGAATACAGGCTGGGACAGTATGATCTGGCAAAAAATGATTACGAACTGTTCATTAACATCCCGGGTTCAACGAAGCTTCAGGAAGCAAAACTTGTAAGCTATAACCTCGGTTACTCTTTTTACAATCTGAAGGATTATTCAAATGCTCTTTCACGTTTCAGGACATTTGAAACTGCAATGGCGGATGCAAAGCCTGAGATACAGGCCGATACAAGGCTTAGGATAGCTGATTGCTATTTTATAACAACAAACTATTCACAGGCTATCAGCTATTACGACAGGATAATAGCTGCGGGGAAAACAGATGCCGACTATGCAATGTATCAGAAAGGTTTCTGCCTGGGCCTTATGAATAACCAGAAGGGCAAAATTGACATGCTCACTTCACTTGTTTCGAGATACCCCTCTTCTTCTTATGTGCCGAATGCAATATATGAAAGGGGCAGGGCCTATCTTGTCATTGAGGATCAACGGAGCGGGGAGGCCGATTTCATTAATGTAATTGCCAATTATCCTTCAAGCCAGTTTGTTCCCAGGTCAATTGTACAGCTCGGGCTTCTCTATTACAATCAGGGCGAAAATGAGAAATCGGTAGCCCAGTTTAAAAAGGTCATCGAGAACTATCCTTCCACTCCTGAAGCAAGATATGCAATGACCGGACTTAAGAACACATATGTCGAAATGAATGATGTCGAGAGTTATTTCGCATATGTCAGATCAAGGGGACAGGGAGATGTAAATGCAGCCGAAAGAGATTCCCTGCTTTATGCTTCCGGTGAGAATCTTTATATGGCAGGAAATTGTCAGAGGGCTTCGGAAGTCTTCAGAAATTACCTTAAGGAATTCCAGAAAGGCAGTTTCAGGCTTAATGCGCAGTTTTACCTTGCTGAATGTCTGAACAAGTCGGGCAACAGGGATGAAGCTCTGGAACTGTACCGCGAGGTTATCAGGAATCCCAATAATCAGTTCATGGAACAGGCATTGATAGGAGCTTCGGAACTACTCTACAGCAAAGAGGAGTATTCGGAAGCATATGGATATTATGAGCAGCTTGAGAGATTGACGTCAACACCCGAAAACAGGCGGGCTGCGCTCAGGGGACAGCTCAGGTCTGCATACCAGGAGGGTGATGCGGAAAAAAGCATAAAAGTTGCCAACCGCATAAAAAGTGCATCTGATATTCCGGAAGAACTGCTGAGGGAGGCTGTGTTTGTAAGCGCAAAAGCCCATTACAGCCTGAACGAATTCGACCAGGCTCTTGCCGATTTCAGGAAGACGGCAAATGAGGTTGTAAGTATTGAAGGTGCCGAATCGAAGTACAGGGTCGCCGAGCTTCTTTATAAAAAGGGCAGTATTGATGAATCGGAAAAAATCGTGACACAGTTTATAGATCAGAATTCACCCCATCAGTACTGGATGGCGAAAATGTTCCTTCTCCTGGCCGACATAAGCATTAAAAAAGGCGACAATCTGCAGGCCAGGGCAACCTTACAGAGTCTCAAAGAGTATTATACAGTTACCAGTGACGGGATACTTGATGAAGTCAATGAAAAGCTTTCTTCAATCGACGGGGGAAAGTAATTTTAATGTCATGAATGTGAAAGATATTATCAGCTGTTAAAGTGTTCTGAGATGAGAAAAAGAAACATATTCGCAATAATCGTTCTGGCTGCGGTAACATGGACGGCCCAGGCGCAGGGGAAAAAGGAAAGCCCGACTCTGGAAAGGGAGGTAACACTCTATAACCCATACAAACCCTCACTGTCGGATGCCAGGAAAAAAAGCTACCTTCCTGAGATCGATGACAGTGCCAGCGTTAATCCTGTTTTTAGTTATGATGTTTTTTCAAGGCCCTTTACCCCGACATATTCAATCGCAACAATAAAGGCAGCCTCTTTGCTGCCTGATCCCCTTCCCAAACTATACAAAAGTTACATAAAGCTCGGACTGGGAAACAACAATACACCGCTCGCAGAGCTCAGCATCTCAAATCACAGATCGAAGAAGGGCGCTGCAGGATTTTATGCCCGGCATTATTCATCCAACGGCAAGGTCCCGCTTGAAAACAAGCAAAGGGTTTTTGCAGGCTTCATGGACAATGATGCAACACTTACGGGAAAGAAATTTTTCCGGAAGAGCTATGCCGGACTCTCTGCAAGCTATCTTCAGAGAACGGGATATGCCTATGGCTACGATACTGAGCAACCTTTTGATTTTGCGCGGAGAGACATCAGACAAAGTTATTACGACATAGGACTTGACGGCTCTTTCGCTTCAATGAATCCTGATTCAACCGACCTGGCTTTTAATTTCGGACTGTCATATGATTACTTCAGGAACACAGCCGACAGGTATCTGAACCATGCAGGTTTCAATGGCGAACTTTCGAAATTGTACAAGGACTTTTACGCCGGAGGTAAGATAAACATTGACCATTATACGTTCTCAGAATCACTCGGACTTGATCCAAGGTATATCTTTACGGTCAACCCTTATGTCAGAAAAAGTTCGGGACAATGGAACTTCAACCTGGGATTAAAATTGTCAGTTCAGAAGAATCCTCTTGACAAATCGAAAATATATTTCCATCCTGATCTGGGCTTTGGATTCACAATAATCCCGGAGTATTTACAGTTCTTCTCCGAACTTAATGGCAGGCTGGAAAGCAATGACCCATTGAATGTAATTTCCCAGAATCCTTTCATAGTACCCGACGGGTCACTCTTCAAGGTGCCGGATACTAATCATTCACTTGAAATTTCTGCCGGTCTGAAAGGCAACAACGGACTGGGAGGCAATTATTTATTGTCAGTTTCCTATTCTCTTGTGAATGACATGCTTTTCTATTCGAATGTTGTTTATCCTGATACAGCATCAAGGATAGAAAGAGGAAATCATTTTCTTGTCATCACAGATGATGCTGATATACTGAACTTTCACGGAGAGATGACGGGCAACTTTTCTGACAGGATGTCGTTCCGAGCATCTGCCAATTATTATAAATACACTCTTTCTGCCAGTCCATATGCATGGAATAGACCCGACTGGGACGGTAAGCTTGGACTTTATTACAACCTGAGGAACAAGATTATTGCAGGAACAGAGTTCACAGCTCTCGGAGCACGAAAGCTTATGATCAGCAAAAGCCCCACCGGCTGGATGACACTTGAGCCTGAAATAAGGGACGAACCTGTTCATGTTAATCTCGGAATAAGCGCCGAATACAGGTATACTAAAATCCTTTCTTTCTGGATAAAGGTGAACAATATCTCCTGGAACAGATATAATGAATGGGCTTTTTATCCTTCACAGATGTTCAATTTTCTTGCAGGATTTACATACAGCCTTTAATCAGGAGTTTTTGTATGCTGTTTTTAAAAATAATCCTTTTTCCATTTTTCGGCCCGTATTTTGATAGTCAGGACGTTATTCCCTCAATTGCAGGATTTTAACGATTCTGCTCTTGTCCGGGAATGTTAATTTCTTTCCGGAATTGTGGATTTCTTTTAACTAGTTTTAACTAAAAAAAACAGGCAAAAAAAGTATCTTTGTCGGAGTTTTTAAAATTCATAAAATCAGACGTTTAAAAGGGGATTGTAATAATTAAAAAAGAGGGTCTGATTGATCAGTAAAATGTTGTTGTTGTAATATTTTGAACGATGAGTGAGAATGAAAAGAAGTTGCAGGAAAGTTCTGAATATTCTGCTGAGAGTATTCAGGTGCTGGAAGGTCTTGAAGCCGTGAGGAAAAGGCCTGCAATGTACATTGGGGACATTGGGATAAAAGGGTTGCATCATCTTGTTTATGAGGTTATTGACAATTCAATAGATGAGGCTCTTGCAGGTTTCTGTTCGAGAATTGATGTTGTGATCCATGAGGACGGATATCTCACAGTGACTGATGACGGAAGGGGAATACCGACAGGTCTTCACGAAAAGGAGCAGAAATCAGCCCTTGAGGTTGTAATGACTGTACTTCATGCCGGAGGTAAATTTGACAAAGGATCATACAAAGTTTCCGGTGGATTGCACGGAGTAGGCGTATCATGCGTTAATGCCCTTTCAGAGCAGCTCATAGCAACCGTAATGCGTGAGGGCAAGATATTCAGGCAGATATATGAAAAGGGCAAGCCCGTCACGGAAGTCGAAGTGACAGGGGAAACCGATAAATCGGGGACCATAATTAAATTTAAACCTGATTCTACGATTTTCCAGACTACCGAATTCAATTTCGAAATCCTTTCTGCACGATTGAGGGAACTGGCCTTTCTCAATAAAGGTATTGTCCTGACGATCACTGACATGAGGGAACTGATCGAGAACGGGAATGGCGGAAAGAACCGCTATGAAGAATTCAGATCGACGGAAGGACTTAAGGAATTTGTTGAATACCTTGATGTAAACAGGGAAAGACTTATTGAAAAGACAATTCATATTTCTTACGATAAAACCGAAATACCTGTCGAAATTGCACTTCAGTACAATAACTCCTTTTCGGAAAATGTCCATTCTTATGTCAACAATATAAACACAATTGAAGGTGGTACCCATCTTGCAGGGTTCAGAAGAGGGCTTACCCGGACATTGAAGAAATATGCAGAGGATTCGGGAGCAACAGCCAAGCTGAAATTTGATATAAACGGAGATGATTTCAGGGAAGGACTTACGGCGATAATATCAGTAAAAGTTGCCGAACCGCAGTTTGAAGGGCAGACCAAAACAAAACTCGGAAACAATGAGGTAATAGGGGCTGTTGATCAGGCTGTCAGTACAATGCTTACTAACTATCTGGAGGAAAACCCTAAGGATGCAAGAGCCATAGTTCAGAAAGTTATTCTTGCAGCCACTGCAAGGCATGCAGCAAGGAAGGCAAGGGAACTGGTCCAGCGCAAGAATGAATTTTCAGGGTCAGGTCTGCCGGGCAAACTTGCTGACTGTGCCGACAGGGATCCTGAAAAATGTGAGGTTTTTCTTGTTGAGGGTGATTCTGCAGGAGGAACTGCCAAACAGGGCCGCGACCGCCGCTTCCAGGCTATCCTTCCTCTGAGAGGAAAAATCCTTAACGTCGAAAAGGCAATGCAGCACAGAATATATGAAAGCGAGGAGATAAAAAATATTTTTACAGCCCTCGGAGTAAATATCGGAACCGATGAAGACAGCAAAGCTCTGAACATTTCAGGTTTACGATATCATAAAATCATAATAATGACTGATGCTGATGTGGACGGTTCACATATTACCACACTTATAATGACATTCTTTTTCCGGTATATGCAGGATCTTATTAAAGGAGGGAATCTGTTTATTGCAACACCTCCGCTTTACCTTGTGAAGAAGGGAAAAACGGAGCGCTATTGCTGGACAGAGGAAGAAAGGGAAGCAGCAGTGAAAGAGATGGGACAGGGCAAAGACTCAACTGTAAATGTACAGAGGTACAAAGGTTTGGGTGAGATGAATGCACAACAGCTCTGGGAAACCACCATGAATCCTGAGACAAGGACACTCAGGCAGGTGACGATAGAGAGTGCTGCAGAAGCCGACCATATTTTCTCCATGCTGATGGGTGATGAAGTTCCGCCACGGCGTGAATTCATCGAAGCTCATGCCAAATACGCCAAAATAGACGCGTAAAGTTAGCACTCTTAAGATATTTTAATCCGGGTAATTCAGGTCCCAAAAACCTTTACCCGGATTTTTATTGCATGATATTTGCAGACTTCGCTGCAGCAGAAGCACCTGATACACTTCCGGTCAGTAAGCATTACCCAGTTTTGCCATTCAGGATGCATCTCAATGGCATTCTGCGGACAGATTTTTATACACTCCCTGCAGCCTGTGCAATTACTGTGAATAAATACAGGTCTGCGTTCAAGCTTCCTGAGGAACGGGATCCTTTTCTTTATAAACTGAATTGAAATATTCCGGTTGGCAGTTAATGGTATCCTTTTAAAATCCTTTTTTACAAGGGATGAGAGAGCAGGTCCGTCAAATTCAATCTCTTCGGCAGATTGAAGCCAGACCTGTCTTTCTATTGCTATCCTGGTTGTGGGTATCTTAAGTGGATCGTAGCCTGCTATTGTGCTTCCGGCTATGTCAACTGCAACCGGGTTTGTGGATCCTATCAGAACACCTGTCCTGACCGGATTTCCCTGTCCGGGACCAGGTCCTTCCATTCCCATTATTCCGTCCATCAGGTAAAAATGCGGGGTTATTGTCTCCGCAAGGTCAAGGAGGAACCTGCTGAAACCTTCCCTGTTCTGATAAAGGGCGTGCTGTTTTGCCTTTGAAAATCCCGGAACGAGCCCAAGAGTGTTTTTTACAGCCCCTGTGAAATAAACTAGTTCGTGATTCTTCAGTTTTGGAAGCGATATTATTATGTCAGCCTCACAGGCTGCAGCGGCAACTTTTATCTTTCCGTTCTTAAGTTTTATTTCCCAGGGACGGGAGGTAAAATCAATCCACTCAACCCCTGTTTTTCTGCAAACCTCTGCAAGTCCCGACTTAACCGGTTTGAACCCCCTTAAATGAACTGCGGGAGAATCACCTGCAATAACTGTGGCTCCCCTTTCCTGAAGGAATCTGATCATAGCCTCAAATACCACAGGATGAGTGCTTATGCATTTTTCCGGAAGATCATCCGAGAGTACATTTGGCTTCACAAGCACTTTCCTGTTCCTGACATCCGGACCACCACATCTGTCATATATATCTGCAATACAGGAATAGACCTTATCATAATCGTATTCCTCACATTTCCGTACCGCTGCAATATTATTCATAAAGTCAATCAGGCTTAATTCATAATAATTGTTTCCCTGAGTATTTCTTCAATTCCCCTGATGATTCTATGGTGGGATCCTGAAAAGTTGTTTACAATTATACAGAAAGTCATTTCCTTCCCCGATGTTGTTTTAAAGTATCCTGCATAGCTCCTTACCCTTGTCATTGACCCGCTTTTTGCCCTGAGGTTTGAATCAAAAGCAGGATCCTTGAAATAGTATTTCAGAGTGCCTGCTTTTCCTGCTTCAGGGAGACTGTTGTAAAAAGAACTGAATTTTTCCGGATCCTTTTTCATGAATGACAATAACTCTGCCATTCCTTTCGAGGTCATGGCATTTTTTGGAGAAAGCCCGCTCCCGTCTTCAATAAAAATGCCTCCGGTGTTTATTCCGGAACCTGAAAGGAATTTTAGGATAACCTCAATACCAGCGGCGGTTGTTCCTTTGTCCATTACAGCTTTTCCAAGTTCCTTGACCAGGTGCTCAGCGTAAAGATTTACGCTCTCATGATTCATAATCTTTATAATATCCTTTAGCGGAGGCGATTTAACAAGGTCCACAGCATTGAAATCATTATCGAATTGTCGTTTCAGTATCCTTGCTGTTGAAGGTTCGCCTGTTATTGCAATGCCTGCTGAATCGAGCATCTGGCTGATGATCTTTGCAAAAATCAGGGGCGGGTCGGTGATTGAAGCCCTAAGGATGAAATCAGGCTCGTTGACGGGAATGGTCCCGGTCATCCATGTGTATTTGTTATATGGCGCAGAAAAAACATAACCTTTATCATTGGTTCCACTGGAAGTAAGCATGTTTGACAGTTCCGGCATGCAAATTCCGGGATTCACCTTTGTAATGACAGGAACCGTTCCTTCTGCTGAAGTTCTGAAATGGATCTCATATGAATTGTCAAATACTGACAGGCCATAAACGCCAGCTCCATAGTAGTTTCCGATATCTTCCCATACCCATCCGGAAGGCACAGGCTGATAGTCATATCTTGAATCGTCAGTTATCACGCTGCCTTTGACTTTTTTTATTCCGGCATTTTTAAAGGCAGTGATCCATTTGCCGGCAAAATTGCCATAGTGATCTTTGAAGTATTCAGAGCCGAGACACGGGTCGCCTCCACCTTTTATTATTATGTTTCCTGAAAGGGTTGCAGTCTTTCTGTCAATAGTACCGGAATATCCTTCCTGGGTTGTGAAAAAATAATCATCGCCCAGAAGCTTGAGCGCAGCGGCTGCAGTTATGAGCTTTTGAATTGACGCCGGAGTCAGGCTTTTATCACTGTTGAACTCGAAAGCAGAAATGTTATCCGAAGTATTCAGGATACAGATACTTACCGAGGCGCCTTTCATTGAAGAATCGGCAAGGAGGGACTCAAGTGCTTTCTGCTGACCATAAGCCAGCTGGGGCAAAA
The DNA here is from genome assembly GCA_012517605.1 of Bacteroidales bacterium. Classification (GTDB taxonomy): domain Bacteria; phylum Bacteroidota; class Bacteroidia; order Bacteroidales; family VadinHA17; genus LD21. The sequence goes on along the minus strand of JAAYUS010000151.1, from coordinate 11,939 downwards.
AGATTAAAAGGATGAAGCTGACTTTTTTTCCCATCACTGGCTGCTTTTGTTCTGTTCCAGAGTCGATAGCAATCCGCATGCTGCCTGAATATCCACTCCCCGGCTGGCCCTGATTGTCGTAAGGATTCCTTTCGCAACCAGCGCTTCTTTGAATTCAAATACTTCTTTGTCGCCGGGACTGCTGTAAGATGAACCTGGTACTTTATGGAACCTTATAAGGTTTATCCTGCATTTAATGCCATTGAGTATCCTTGCCAGTTCTTTGACATGGCGAGGAGTGTCGTTAAGGCCTTCAAAAAGTATATATTCAAATGATACTCTTCTCTGGCTGTTGAAATCGAAGTTTCTGATGATATCCAGGATCTCTTTTACTGAATTCGTTCTTTGAATCGGCATAAGCTGCCTTCTTTCATCGTCGAATGGAGAGTGAAGGCTTATGGCAAGGTGACACCGGCTCTTTTCAAGGAACTCGCCAATTGTGCCGGTAAGTCCGACGGTACTTACGGTAATTCTTGTCGGGCTCCACCCATACCCCCAGGGGCTGGTGAGTATTTCGAGGCTTTTCATCACCTGGTTTATATTATCGAGTGGTTCACCCATTCCCATGAAGACCATGTTTGTAATATTCCTGAATTCAGGAAGGCTGCGAAACTGGTTAAGTATCTCGTTTGAGGAGAGATTACCCTGAAATCCCTGCCTGCCTGTCATGCAGAAAACGCAACCCATCTTGCAGCCGGCCTGGGACGACACACAAATTGTCGCGCGGTCATTATCTGGAATGTATGCAGTCTCAATGAATTTGTTATTCAGTACACCAAAAAGATATTTCTTTGTTCCGTCGATGCTTTCGGAGTATTTTAAAGGATCAGATAATCCAAGTTCGTACTCAGATGACAGAACCTCCCTCATTTTTTTGGAAAGGTTTGTCATTTCATCAATTGAGGAGATCTCCTTTTTGTACAGCCAGTCGGCAATCTGCTTTGCTGCAAATCCGGGAAGCCCGATCCGTTTTGTGACAGCAATCAGGTCATTTAATGTCTTACCGTATAATTTTTCTTTTATCATAATAATATCAGAATGATATCCACATGACATCATTTCTATAGCCCGGCATCATTTTTCTCAGTTAAAACCATATCCTGCCTTTTGGAGATCCCTGACAGACTTAAATGGTTTCGGAGGGTTGAGGTATTTATTGAGATGGTTATAAATCTTAAGTCTGATCTCCTTGGCTTCCATATAATCCATTCTGTCGAATGAATGTCCCCCCGGCATATTTTGGAAAATCTCATAGGAGAAATTCTTTTTGCCTTCAGCTTTAAGTGATTTGATGAGATGTTCAACCTCAAGTACATTGACATCCTCATCATTTGTATTCGTATGGATCAGAAGGGGGGTGTTCTGGTATTTGCCTGTCTGCCAGGCGGGAGATCTCTTCCTGTATTCTGCAACATTCTCATCAGCGGTTTTGCCGATTGCAGGCTGACCTGAGAACAGGTCACGGTATTCCTGGTCCTTATAACCCATCCTGGCAATAAGGTCACTTACCGGGACTCCAGCAAATGCCACCTTGTAGTGTTCCGGATATTCGAATATGTTGAACAGGGCAATATAACCGCCATGGCTCCAGCCTATTATTCCAACCCTGCCGCTGTCGACGATCGAATAATTGTCGATCATGTAATTCCGGCTGGCATCAACATCCTGTATTTCGAGTCCTCCGTAATCGATATTGTCGAACATCGCTTTGCCATACCCTGTCGATCCCCTGTATTCTGCCGCAGTCACAATGTAACCCTGCGATACCATCTCCCTGACAATGTGAGTGTAATAAGTGTCAAAATTTGCGTGAACACCTCCATGTGGAAAAACAAGCAGGGGGTATTTCCGTGAAGGATCAGCATTCTTTGGGATGAAAATATAATTCCAGAATTTTAAGGGGTTTCCGGCTCCCTGACCCGTGGGATTTGATTCCTTAGCCAGTGGAGGGCCTGTAATATATACCTTGTCAATATAGGCTATATCGCCGATCTTGTTATACCAGTAAACATCATCTACCTTTTTTTCAATGACATCGAGCCGGTGACCGAGCGTACTGAAATTCTTTCCAAGCTCTCTTATGGCATTCATCAGTTCGATATTTCCGGGCTGACTGACAAGCTTTGGGAAGGGGATCAGCAGCAAAAGAATAAAAAGATATGAAGTTCGCCTCATTATTATATTTTGTAAGTTCCTTCAAAAACAAAAGTAGCCGGTCCGGTAAGCCATACATTTGTTATCTGATTTCCCTTGACATCAAATTCAACCCTTAGGTTGCCGCCTCTTGTCCTTACATTTACAGGGCTACTGCCAAAATGTCCTGAAAGGACTGAAGCAATGGCAGAGGCTGTTACTCCGGTACCGCAGGAAAGAGTTTCGTCTTCCACTCCTCTTTCGAATGTCCTGACGTATATCCCGTTGTCTTCTGTTTCAACGAAATTAACATTTGTTCCTCCTGGTTTAAAATCATCAGACTGTCTTATTTTCTTGCCTTCGTTATAAACATCAAGGCTGTTGACTCCTGTTTTGAACAGCACATAATGCGGCGAACCGGTATTGATGAAATAGTTGTCCCTGACCAGCCTGAAATCGTTTATATCGCTCATCTGAAGGCTGATTAACCCGTTTTCCGAAAAGGCCTCATGTATTCCGTCATATGCCTTGAACCGCATGTGGCTTCCGGCTATACCGTGTCTTAGTGCAAAATCGGCAGTGCATCTGCCGCCGTTACCGCACATAGATCCCACATAGCCGTCGGAATTGAAATAGATCATTTCAAAATCCAACCCCTCAAATTTATTCACAAGGATCAGTCCGTCAGCACCTATCCCGAACCTCCTGTCACACATTCTGCTTATCAGAGCATGGTCGTCAGGATTAAAAACAGAATTCCGATTGTCTATGATAATGAAATCATTACCCGCACCCTGGTATTTGTTAAAAGATATTTCAGTCATAGTTAAAGTGTTGTTAAATCTTTGTCAGTTAATAACAAGCAATATAAAAAATGCATGAACTTTGCAGAACAAAAATGTTCAAAACAGGTTGTAAAGATATGAATCTTTTATAAAGACAAAGAAACCAAAAAAAATGATGTATTACAGAACAGAAATTAAATCTAAAAAAATGATAGTTATGAAAAAGAGATATTTACTGGGCGGTTTACTGATGGCATTTTTAGGGGCCGCAATAGCATTGTTTGCTTATACGAAAATTGAAGGGAGGCAATCTACCCAGCTTGTAAAGGATACTTCATCCGTTCAGACTGCTGATGCAAGGGCAATCCTGACATCCCTGCAGATGCAGGAAGGGCAGGTCGACTTCACATATGCAGCTCAGCAGACTGTACATGCCGTGGTTCATGTCAGAACCAAAAGTATGGTAGGTCCTCAGGCCGGCAATCCGATTATGGAGTGGTTCTATGGTGACCGCTATTCAAAACCAAGGGAAGTACAGGGTTTCGGTTCCGGTGTCATCATTTCTGACGACGGATATATAATCACAAATAATCATGTTATAGAAGATGCGCAGGATATTGAGGTCAAGCTAAATGACAACCGGACATTTCCTGCTGAGATAATCGGCCGCGATCCCAGCACTGATATTGCCCTGTTAAAGATAAAGGCCACAAATCTGCCTTTTATTAAATATGGTGATTCAGACCAGCTCAGGATTGGCGAATGGGTTCTTGCTGTAGGAAACCCTTTTAACCTTACTTCCACTGTAACTGCCGGTATTGTAAGTGCAAAAGGAAGAAATCTGGGGATCCTTGACAACGATTTAAGGATCGAATCATTTATTCAGACTGATGCTGCACTGAATATGGGCAACAGCGGTGGTGCCCTTGTAAATACCAAAGGTCTTCTTGTCGGAATTACTTCGGCGATTTTTGCGCCAAGCGGTACATATGCAGGATATTCATTTGCAATCCCTGTTACAATAGTAAAGAAAGTTGTTGAGGATTTGAGACAATACGGGGAAGTTCAGAGAGCTATAATCGGAGTAAATATCACTGAAGTAACACAGGAGGATGCTGAAAAATACAAACTCAGCGAGGTTAAGGGAGCACGCATTGCCAATGTTATTCCGGGAGGATCAGCTGAAGCTGCAGGGCTTAAGGAAAATGATATAATCATAAGAGTTGACGGAGTAGATGTTTCCACCCCGTCAGAGTTACAGGAGCAGGTTGGAAAACATCGTCCGGGTGATAAGGCTAATATTACTTATATCAGGAACGGAAAAGAAGTAACTGTTCCTATCACAATGAAAAATGTCGCCGGCAACACCGGTATTGTGAAGCCGGGAATGAATGAATCTGTTGCAGGCGAGGTTTACGGAGCACGCCTTGAATCACTCGGATCTGCAGATAAGAGTAAATTCAATATTGACTATGGAGTAAAGGTTACGGAACTTGGTAACGGCAAACTCAAGGATATAGGAATCAAAAAAGGATATATAATACTCAGCGTTAACGGAAAAAGGGTTAAAAGCGCATCAGATGTCCGTTCTGCAACCGATAACGGAAATGATCTGAGTTCAATTGAAGGAATACAATCGAACGGAACATTCTTCAGCTATTCGTTCCGGAACTGAAGTTTAGAATTTAAAAATTCAAGTAGTTGTTTCTCAGGGGATTTGTAATAAAAAGTCCCCTGAGAATAACATTATTGATTTTATTTTGTTATTATATATTAAAGCAATATCTTTGCGGAAATTTTTTCGGAGGCATAATGAGACAGCTAAAAATTACCAAATCCATAACAAACAGGGAAAGTGCATCGTTAGATAAATACCTGCAGGAGATTGGTAAAGAAGAGTTGATATCTGTAGAGGAAGAAGTTGAACTGGCTCAGCGGATAAAAAAAGGAGACAGGGCCGCTCTTGAAAAACTGACAAAGGCAAATCTGCGCTTTGTAGTTTCTGTGGCAAAACAGTACCAGAACCAGGGTTTAAGTCTTCCCGATCTTATTAATGAAGGGAATCTCGGACTTATAAAAGCTGCTGAAAAGTTTGATGAGACAAGGGGATTCAAGTTTATATCATACGCAGTATGGTGGATCAGGCAGTCGATTCTTCAGGCATTGGCCGAACAGTCAAGGATCGTAAGGCTTCCTCTCAACCAGGTTGGTTCACTCAACAAAATAAACAAGGCCTTCTCGAGGTTTGAGCAGGAGAATGAACGTACTCCGTCACCTGAAGAACTGGCTGATGTTCTTGAACTGCCCAAAGAGAAAGTGACAGATACTTTAAAAGTATCGGGCCGTCATGTTTCTGTCGACGCTCCTTTCATTGAAGGTGAAGACAACAGCCTGCTTGATGTCCTTACGAATTCTGATTCTCCCGTAGCAGATAAACTGCTTATGGATGAATCTCTCTCAAGGGAGATCTACAGGGCACTTGCGACTCTTACCGAGCGTGAAAGGGATATCATCAGATATTTCTTTGGCATCGGATGCCAGGAAATGACACTTGAAGAGATAGGTGAGAAGTTTGGTCTTACACGTGAAAGAGTAAGGCAGATAAAGGAAAAAGCAATAAGAAGATTAAGACATACCTCTCGCAGCAGATTGCTGAAGGGTTATTTAGGTTAGTATTTTTGGGTTTTAGTAGGTTTACAGGGGCATCTGTCAATGCCCCTGTTTTTTTATACTAAAATGGACCCCGGGGAGAGGTCCATTTTTGGGAACGCTCGCTTGCATGGTCTGCGAGCAGGGGAAAATTCTGCCGGATAATCTTTGATTTCCGGTTTTGATTAGATACTTTACCAGTTTCAAAAATAAGCAAGCCAAAAGGAATTTTTAAGAAAAACCAATAAAGTGCCCTGCCCGGCTAACAATTACCCTCATCCGGGATATATTCCGGCTATTTCCTGATCACCATTTTACTGTTATGAGGTTAACAATAGTAATAATCTCCACTGAGGTAACTTTAAGGCAATATTATGATTTGCTTTATGTGCCTGATTATAAGTAGATAGCCTGATGTAGATTTGATCACCAAATTCAACAGGTTTATCAAAAATATTATGAAATAATGCCCGGAATCACTAATTTTATATGATCTGAATTAAAGACCAGAGCGACCCTTTCTTTTTGTGGGCAAGATTTTTACAGTATCATACAGGGCCAGAGTAATGAGATACATTTTGGTCATTTTGCTTTTATACTTCGGAACATACGACCATAAGGCATGCTGTACCGGTCATTCTGTTGTAAATGCCGCTGAGTTATTATATCAGCAGCAGCAGGAACCTTTTTACTTTGTGACCCCTGTCCCTCCGGCAAAAAAACTTCTTGACAATATTGACCTCAGCTTTTTCAAGAACCGCCTTGCCGTTTCGACTTACAGGTACAGGATCCAGATACCAGACGGTCCTGAGACTTCAATTGACAGGCGGCTTTCAATCTGGTCGGGCTGGACAAGGAGTGACCTGGCTGAAATCAGGATTCCGCGGCTCGATCTGGAAGGAGGATATAAGCTCATAGTCGAGTACAACCCGGTTGAAGGCAATGAAACCAGGCGCTTTGAGGTCCCATTTTATGTTTACTATTCAAATCCCGTACGTACTGCCTCCAATACCGGTTACACCGGCAAAGCAGCCACGGGCCAGACGACCAGGGAAATTATGCCGGCTTCAGAGAACCTGGGGGAAAGAAAAATCGCTGCAGCCCGGACAGGGGCCACGGAAGAGAACGCCGATACAAAGCCTGTAAGTCCTGAAGCAGCTAAACCAACATCCTCAAACAAACCCTCACGAAAGAGAGACGAATTGATGAATTTAGGTTCTGTAAAGCTCCCTGTGAACATCCGGCCGCAAATTTTCACCTTTCAGCCTTCCGCTGCGGTTTTGACTGAGTGGAGTCCGGGGTCCCCCGTCCTTGTTTCAGAAATAAATGATTCCCTTTATATACCTGACGTAAATGTTGATTCTGTTTTCATTGCCGAATCCACTCTGGGATTTGAGGGAATAGAACCCGTAAATCTCCCAGACCCTGGTTCGGGCAGCCAATTACACCTTGCAGTTATGTCAGGTCAGATTGATGATGTCAGGGAACTTATTTCCGCTGGTATGGATCTGAATCTTAAAAACAGTTCCGGCTTCACTCCACTTCATCTTGCAGTGATGACAGGAAATGAAGAAATTGTCAGGGAACTGATCCGGAAAGGCGCTGATATCAACGCTGCCGGAAAATCAGGCTATACTCCTTTACATATTGCATCAGAGCTTAACTTTTTCGGTACTGCATCCGACCTGGTATTCAATGGAGCAAGAACAGATGTCAGGACTGACCAGGGACTTACCCCGAAGATGATAGCAAAAATCCAGGGCAATACTGAAATAGCTAAGCTCCTGACAAAAAGAGATTCGGCTATTCTTCGGTTTCATAAAACTTCGCCCGGAGGGATTGAAATTAATTCCCGGCCTTCACTGACCGGCAATAAAATTGAATTAAACCTTCCTTACGACAATACCCTGATAAAGAAAAGACAATTAAACAAGGTGCTCCGGTTCATTGCTGTACCTGTATTTGCCATCAGCACATCAGGATATGTTTCATACAAGTCAAGGGCAAACCATAATTTCTCCCTGTCGCGGATTGCAGAAACTGAATCTATGGCCAAGACTTTATATGACAAAGGAGTTGCGTACAACCGAACGGCAAATATTGCAGGTGGAGTTTCAATTGTATCTGTTTCAGCAATAATTCATACAACACTGAGAAAAAGAAGCATAACGGCAAAAATGGCAAAAGTGTTTTAATACGAATGGCCTTGTTTTTAAATTTTTTAAATAAGTAAAATGAAGCTGAAGAATTTGTTTTTTTCACTCATTCTGATCCTGATAATTCTTACGTCCGGATGTAAAAAGGAAGAATTTATCTGGGGTCAGAAAGTAGGTGATATCACTTATTCGGGAAATGTGGTTTTTCTTGGACCTGTTGAACTTGCCTCATTGAAGGAGGTGACATCTGACAGGCTGGTATTCTCGAAAGAAACAGGCGTTCTGTCTGATATTACAGAAATGAGCATTCTCGTTGCAGGAGTATCCGAAAAGACGCCCTATGGATTTCTGAGAGCAGTAAACACAATTCAGGCAGTAGAGGGAGGAATTATTATTTCAACTTCCGACGCCACACTTCCGGAAGCCATTAAGGAGGGTACTATTAAGTTCAGCGGACGCCTGCTTGAAAAAGACTTTTACCTGCAGTCAAAATTGGACGGTGTTCTAATTAAAGGACCCGGTAAATCCTTTGACGGATTGGCTGTAACCCTTGATAACCTTGAAATTATGAAGGATGGGACCAAATTGGCAAGGTTTAACGGCGCAATAGGAATAAGCCCTGAAATTGACATCACCATCATTATAAAATTCAACCAGGTAACCAGGGTGACTATATCAGCCACTCTCAACAAAATAGAGGAAGTGTCAATTATTTCAAACAGTTCATTCAACGGAACCAGGGAACTTACAGCCGCAGAATTTACCCACACTCCGGTAGTTATTGACAGTGTGGTATTTGTCCCGGTGGTGTCTGTTAAGACCGGCTATAACGGATCTATATCTTCATCCCTTTCAACAGGTGTCAGGCAGGACAGGACAATAACCTCTGAGATCAGGTTTGAAGGACTTGAATGGATTGACAGTCCGCTGGATCAGACTGTGAACTATGATTTTATTTCTCCGGTCCTGACTGACAATTCCGACCTCGAGATTTTTTCAGAACCCGAAATAAGGATTATGCTTTTCGGAATGCCGCTTCAGACCATAACTGCAAGAGGGTACTATTCAATAAAGGCTCAGAAAAATGCATCACCATTCTGGCGGTTATCAATAGGGAACGATGGTCATAACTCAATAAATTCAGATATACTTGGATTAACCGAAGATTTTGCTTCCAGCCTCGAAATACAATCATCAGAAATAGGCAATTCAAATTCCCGGTAACTAATATTTTAATAAGCAAATTCTTTTGCCTAATCATTCTTAGTATCCCCGGGAACTTTAGATATAGTCCGGTTTATCAATATTTTATAAACTGGAAGGTCCTGGAATCTGACCCGACGGTAATGTTGAACAGGAACTGCCCCACCGGAAGATGAGAAACATTTATCTCAGTTACTTCACCGGATGAAATCCTTTCATAATTTCTTACCATTAAAACATGCCCCTGAATATCTGCAATCGTTACCACTATTTTTTCAAGATCGGCATTGCCGTGGCTGAGATAAAGAAAATCACCTGCCGGGTTGGGATAAAGTTTTGCATTTGTCAGTTTCGACTCTTTAAGCTGAGATATTCTTCCCTGTTGCCTGATATTTATAGTAATCTCCGGATTTGAAGTATATGTCACAAAAAGAGAAGAAGTCTTGTCCTTTACCGAGATGTTTTCAGAATAAGTGACTTTTATTGATGTGGGACTTTCTTTAACTGCTTTGAACCACAATGCATTGTCAGCTACCTTCCAGTCACTGTTTGACTCAACGCGAAATGTAAATGAACCAGCCTCGGGTGATGCAATTTTTATGGTATCTTTCGACCGGATTATCTTGTTGTCAGGTCCGTACAGTTTAAGAAGATAAAAACCAATTGCTGCAGTAGGTGCAGATGTGCAACCTGCTGAGTTTGTTACCGTGAAAGTATAGCTTCCGGGCTCAATACCGGAAACTGTTGTGCTGGTTCCGGTTCCGGAAGTACTAATACCTCCTGGTTGCCGGTGAAGTGTCCAGGTTCCGGTTGATGGCAAACCGTTGACCACTATACTTCCCAATGGATTGTCAAGTGAGGGTTGGATTAATGTTCCTGGCAAAGGAGCAGAAGGTGTCGGAGGCTGAATGTTTATGACTACATTCTGCGAAGCTGATGATGTGCAACCAACTGAATTTGTTACAGTGAAGCTGTAGGTTCCGGCTGGAAGACCTGAAACCGCCGTTGTAGTTCCGCTTCCGTTTGTTGTAACTCCTCCCGGCGTTCTAGTTATTATCCAGTTTCCGGTTGCAGGCAGACCGCTTAATGCAGCTGCCCCGGTGGCAACTGTACATGATGGCTGTGTTATGGTCCCAATCAACGGAGCAGATGGGGTTACAGGCTGAGCACTGATGGTGACATCAGGTGATGATGCTGATGTACAACCAGATGAGTTTGTAACAGTAAATGAATAGACTCCAGTGGTAAGTCCGGCAATTGTAGTTGCTATACCGCTTCCTGTTGTTGTCACATTGCCGGGTACCCTTGTGAGTGTCCAGGTTCCGGATGAGGGAAGGCCTGTCAGTGGGATGCTTCCTGTAGCCACTGTGCATGTTGGTTGCGAAATAGTGCCTGGTACCGGTGCAGATGGAGTGACAGGCTGGGGATCAATTGTGATTCCTGCAGATGCAAGTGATGTGCATCCTGCTGCATTTGTAACAGTATATGTATAGGTCCCGGCCGGGAGGCCGGCTATTGTCGTTGAAATTCCCGTTCCGGTTGTGGTAATACTGCCCGGAGTTCTGGTCAGGGTCCATGTTCCGGACGAAGGAAGATTGTTAAGGGTGATGGTACCTGTAGCTACAGTGCATGTCGGCTGGATTGTACTTCCGGCAACCGGGGCGACGGGAGTGACAGGCTGCTCATTAATAGTCATGCCTGTTGATGCAGCTGAAATGCAGCCTGATGCATTTGTTACTGTAAATGTATATGTTCCGGCAGCAATCCCTGAAATTGTTGCAGTAGTACCGCTCCCTGTTGAAGTGACTGATCCAGGCATTCGGGTAACTGTCCATGTCCCGGAGGAAGGCAATCCGGTAAGTGGAACGCTGCCTGTGGCCACAGAACATGTTGGTTGTGTGGCAGTTCCGGTTACAGGTGCCGAAGGGGTTACCGGTTGTTGATTTATTGTAATACCTGATGTTGATATTGAGGTGCATCCCGAAGAGTTCGTTACTGTAAATGTATAGGTTCCTGCAGCCAGACCGGTTATTGTAGTGGTTGTGCCTGAACCTGTTGTGGTTACACCTCCGGGCGATCTCGTAAGGATCCATGTTCCTGAGGAGGGCAGCCCGCTCAGCGGAACGCTGCCTGTTGCAATGGTGCAGGAAGGCTGAACTATGGTTCCGACAACAGGGACTGAGGGTGTCAGAGGCTGGCTGTTCAGAATGGCGGCTGATGATGGTGCAGATGTGCATCCTGATGAGTTTGTCACCGTAAAAGTAAAGCTGCCAGCGGGGACTCCGGTTATAGTTGTGGTGGTCCCTGACCCCGAAGAAGTGACAGAACCAGGAGACATAGTAACGGTCCATGTGCCTGAGGAAGGCAGGCCGCTCAATGGGACGCTTCCTGTGGGTACGCTGCATGTCGGATGTGTTATTGTTCCGACAACGGGCGATGAAGGGGTTACGGGTTGTGAATTAATTGTGACACTCCCTGATGAAGCTGAAATGCATCCTGATGAGTTTGTGACTGTAAAAGTATAAGTACCTGGCGGAATACCTGAAATTGTAGTTGATGTACCGCTTCCTGATGATGCGACATTTCCGGGTGTTCTTGTCACTGTCCATGTTCCTGAGGCAGGCAGCCCGCTTAACGGGACACTTCCTGTTGATACAGTGCAGGTAGGTTGAGTGGCAGAGCCAGGGATTGGTGGAGAGGGCACGGGATTTATTGTAATTGTAATGTTCGTTGTCAAAGCGCATTGGCCTGCTGAAGGAGTAAATGTATATGTGGTAGTGGCGGTATTGTTAATAGCCGGGCTCCAGGTTCCGGTAACGCCGTTTGTGGATATAGTTGGTAAGGCAGGTATTGATGCTCCGGCGCAATAAGGTCCGACGGAATTAAATGTAGGTACTGTATTTGGATTAATCGTTATTGTTAGGGATGCGGTAGTGGCACACTGGCCTGAAGTAGGCGTAAATGTATAAGTAGT
>JAAYUS010000150.1 GCA_012517605.1 Bacteroidales bacterium | reverse complement strand
TTCTTTTTAACAATGCGCCTGTCCTGGTGTTCAAAAAAAGGAAGTGTTGTTTCACAGGATATTGCTGGGTGAGATAAATCCGCTTCTTCAGTCATGTTCCTGTTTTATTTCAAACGCAATTACGAGGTTCTTATCCCGGCGAATTCCGTACATTATCAGTTTTTTGTTTACAGTGCGGTCAATCGCAATTCCCTGTCCGTGAACAGGAGTGGTAATGGTTTCAACATGACTCAGGGTGTAACCTGTTCCGGGGATTTCCATTACATATATTTCTGGCTCATCGTGCCCGGTACAATACAATCTGCCGTCACTTCCCCTTGTTGCGCCTGAATTGCTCATGGGCGTGAAAAGTTTTATGATATTTTCAGGGAATATCCACGACCCGGTTTCACGTCATTTCCTGTCGAACCTCGCAACTGTTGTCCATCTTGTGTCTTTGCCTTCACTTGACCCGTTGCCAGAGTAGTGTGCAAAACCAACGTACCAGGAACCTTTATACTTATCGATCCATGTTGCGGAACCTCTTAAAATTCCGAAGCTGTGGCATCCGATATGCTCCAGTGTCCTGGCATCAAAAATCTCTATCGAGCCGGCCATCGGTGAATCGGGGTAATTTGAGGTGGCACAGTAGAGCTTTCCTTTTATCACAACGCCGCTGTTAAGATGTTTCACCCCGGCGGCGCTGCCATCCCATAAGGTTATCAGTTCTCCGCTTTCCTTATCATGCTTTGTGATTGTACTGCTATTGATCACATAAAAGTGATGCCTGTCAACAGCCACACCCTGCTTTGCCTCCTTAACCGTGAATTGCTTCATTTCTGTCGCTTTGTGCGAAGGATGCTGAGCAGATAATGTAATCACTGCAAAGAAGGCAGAGACAAAAACAGATATACTTTTCATCTATTTCTAACGAGTTTACTGAAACTAAAAATACAACAAATTGCTTTGGGAAGATTTTAATAAATAAGAATCAGAAAGGTTTTTTAAAAGCTGTCGATCCATGATGCCTGTGAAGAAGCTTCTGCTATTATGTGGCATAATAAAAAACTTGTACCTGTCAGTATTTATTACTTAATTTTGGCATTGACGAACCTTTTATTTAGTAATTATTATCTGTTTATGTTTTGTAACCGGTTAAATTTGGTACTCCCGACAATTAATGCCGGAATAATAATTTGACATGTTGAGATCTTGAAAAACAATTAAGAGTAATAAGGATGCACAATGAAAAACACTTCAAATCTTCGGATCTGATCCGCGATATAGTAATAGGAATGTCAGACGGCCTGACGGTTCCGTTTGCTCTTGCCGCCGGGCTGAGCGGTGCGGTCGCAAGCAACAGCATCATAATTACAGCCGGAGTGGCTGAAATCGTTGCAGGGTCAATTGCAATGGGCCTCGGCGGGTATCTGGCAGGTAAGACAGATGCCGATCATTATTATACGGAGCTCAAAAGGGAAAATGATGAGGTTGCTGATGTTCCTGAAAAGGAAATGCAGGAAGTCAGGGATATTTTTAAGGAATATGGGATAAGCAACCATTTGCAGGAAGCCATAGCGCTTGAATTGAGCAACAATAAGATGAAATGGGTGGATTTCATGATGAAATTTGAATTAGGGCTTGAAAAACCCGACGTCAACAGAGCTGCCCGAAGCGCATTAAACATAGGACTGTCATATATTCTGGGAGGCTTTGTGCCGCTTACAGGTTACCTGATAATGAATTCACCACAGAAAGGACTTGTGCTGTCAACAATCATTACTGTTTTATTCCTTTTCGGTTTTGGATACTTTAAAACTAAGATGACCGGCAACAAACCATTGCTGGGAGCGGTAAAGACAGCAATTACCGGTGTGCTGGCTGCAGGAGCAGCCTTCCTTATCGCCAGACTTATCTCCTGAATTTTTGAAAAATTTGTGATGAAACCCACGATTGAAAAACGACTGGCTGTATTGTTGACTGTTTTGATTTCAGTCAATTTAGGCGTTCTGGAGGGACAGATACTTAAGGATTCCACATCAATGAATATTCTTAAGAGATGTGTAAATGATATTTACAATTTTGAATTTGAAAGTGCACGCAATGAAGCAGATAAATTAAGTATCTCTTTCCCGGGTCATCCCGTTAATCAATTTCTTAACGGGATGATATTATACTGGCAAAACTATCCGCTTGAGCCCGGATCTCAGGCACAGAAGGACTATGAGAAATATATGACTGACTGCATAAGGATCTGTGAGGAGAGAAAGATCTCTGATGATTATCCTGAGATCCTCCTCTCTAATCTTGGCGCCCGCGGGATGCTGCTTCAGTTTTATGCCGACAATAACCTTAGTGATAAAGTCCTTCCAATCGCAAAGACTACATATCGCCTTATAAGGCAGTCCTTTGACTATACTTCTTTTTATGATGATTTCTATTTTTTCACCGGATTATATAATTATTACCGGGAAGCATACCCTGAGGCCCGTCCTGTATACAGGGTGGTTGCATTGTTCTTCCCAAGGGGAGACAAGGCAAAAGGTCTCATTGAGATGCGAAAAGCGGCAAGGACTTCAATTATGCTGAAAGCCGAGTCGGCTACATTCCTTTCACATATCTATATACATTTTGAGGGTAATTTCCAGATGGCATACGCATATACAAGGTATCTTAATAATATGTATCCTGAAAACCCTCAGTATCTTGCTTCAAACATTAAAAATCTCCTCCTTCTGAAGAAATATGATGAGGCAGAAAATCTTATCAGATCATCAACAGCGAAGGAGAAAAACCTTTTTTATGCTGCCCAGTCCGATATATTCAAAGCGATAATCCAGGAAAAGAAATACAGGGATCCGGCCAGGGCAAAACAATTTTACAACCAGGGGCTTAATGAGATCTCCATGTTCGGCTTTTACGGTAATGAATATGCTGCCTATGCAAACTTCGGGCTCAGCAGATTAGCTGAACTTGAAGGAGATAAAGCAAGCAAAAAGATATACAGGAAGAAGGCTCTCGACCTGACAAGCTATAAAAAAGTCAATTTCGACGATTAAGGTCAAACCTGTTTTTCACCGTTCTCAAGAACATAAGGTGTCATCTGGTAAACGCAGTAATTGAGCCAGTTGGAAAACAACAGGCTGGCATGGCTTCTCCATTTTACAACAGGCATCTGATTAGGGTCGTCGTTGAGAAAATAGTTTTTTGGGATTTTAATATCCAGACCTTTTGCCACATCCCTGTCATATTCATTTTTAAGAGTCAGCGGATCATATTCTGAATGCCCTGTTACAAAGATCCTTCGCAGATCCTTTGAGGCAACAAGATAAATGCCGGCTTCTTCTGAATCGGCAAGTATTTCAAGATCGCTTACCTTCTCAATATCTTCTTTTCTCACCTCCGTGTACCTGGAATGCGGGGCGAGAAACACATCATCAAAACCTCTTGTGAGAAGATTGGTCTTGCTGTAAGCCCTGTGCTTAAATACACCAAACATCTTTTCCTTCATCATGTACTTGGGAATACCATAATGGTGATAGAGCCCAGCTTGTGATGCCCAGCAGATATACATCGATGATGTCACGTGAGTATCGGCCCAGTCCATTATCCTGACCATTTCCTCCCAGTAGTCAACCTCCTCAAATTCAAGATGCTCGATTGGAGCTCCGGTGATTATCATCCCGTCATACCTGTGAATCGATATAT
Organism: Bacteroidales bacterium; assembly: GCA_012517605.1. GTDB lineage: Bacteria > Bacteroidota > Bacteroidia > Bacteroidales > VadinHA17 > LD21. The sequence continues at coordinate 56,332 of JAAYUS010000150.1, read as the reverse complement.
CATCAAAAGTCTTGTAGAATGAATCGAGATGTTCCTTTGGTGTATTTTTTGACAGGTGCATCTTTGTATAAATCAGGGTTATCTCAACCTGCAGCGGTGTGTTTGACAGAAGCCTGAGGATCTGTGTCTCCGTAGTCATCTTGACCGGCATCAGATTAAGGATCAGTATCTGCAGGGGCCTGATATCCTGGTGAACGGCCCTTGTCTCCTTCATGACGAAAATATTCTCATTTTCGAGAATTTTCACCGCCGGCAGATTATCTGAAATGTTTAATGGCATAATTCAAACTCTTTTTTTATGTCTGACAAATGACTGGTAAAAAGGCCGAAGATACAATATACCTGCAAATTTTTTTTCTGAACCTGTGAAATTGACCTCCGGATTATGAAATAACCTCTGACCGAACCTCAAAACAGAGACAAATCGGCGAATTTTATCATCTGAAACATAATGTTAGTCAAAATCGGTCTCCCAGGCAATTATTAATGTTTTTTTCGGATTATAATGCTGGTATTCAATGACTAACAGTCTGATTAACGTTGCCTGTTCCTTTCACGCAGGCATTTATTGATAAATTCAGCAGCGAATTTGACGAATCCATTCATTCTGTTTACAAGGTTGACCGACCTTTATCCGATCACCGGAATTTCATTGATGAAAGCCTTGACGGACTGTTGCATTTTCCCATTGCCTGGCCATTAGCGTATTGACAACAGTAGTTGCTGACCTTAATTTTACATCAATGAAAATTATTAATATTTAAAATAGATACTTATGAAAACATTCTACCGCATTTCATCCGATGAGTTGGGAACAGTTCTGATAAGAAGACGGAAGATAGCCAAAGCGCTCCGCTGGTGGCTACGTGAGAATGGATTTGTCTACAAGTATATGTTTTACGTGGATTAGGTCAGGAAAGGCCAGTTTCAGGTTTGTTAATCAGTTCCCGGATCGATTCCGGGTTTGTTGGCAGAGAAGGATCAGGGGCAGATCCTTCTCTTTTTGTGTCAAATGTCCATTTTGACCTGCACTCTTACCCCAAGGGCAGAAATACCCGGATGATCAAGATAAGTGAACCGCTTTATCAGGTCTACCCTGAATATCCTCAGAATGTTTGACAGCCCGATGCCGGCTTCCACATAAGGTTTTTTCTCCAGGGTATAGGTAAGCGGGATATTGTCAATGCCTGAGGGGAACCTGAAAAGGTCATTATTACGGGAAGGATCATTGTTCCCTCCAATACCGCCGTAAATGACCTTGCATGTAACAATCTCCCTGAATTTCAATTTCTTGATAAGTGGTATTTTATTCAGGATGAAACCGTTAAAAGAGTGGTCAATGTTGAGGGATACATACTTGTCACTTACAAATTCCAGAAAATTCATCAGGTTATATGCATTTCGCTGATATGCATATGTCTGGTTTGCAGCGTGTACGAAAAGCATCGGAAACGAGACTGTTCCAAATATCTTCCCTGCCTCCAGTGCAACATCTGTATACCCCAGAATTGAAACATAGTACCTTCTGCTGATGTTCATCTGTAATCTGAGGTAATCATAGCTGCTTTTCATGAATTCTGAACCAACGGCAGTATTGAGCTGTATTACAGGATATTTGTTTGGAAAATGATCACGGTAAAGTTTTCCCTGGTAAAAAGATTCATTTGGGGCAAACCTCAGGTTGAGATAGATCTCGGAAATGTCAATATTCCTCCTCCCGTCGGCATCAGGAGTCTCCCCGGCTTTATAATAGTACAGGTTACCGAGAGGATATTGCCTTGTGAAGTTATATCCAAGCAGGTATGAAAAGTGATTCTCAAATTCATTCAGATATTCAAACCTGAGAGTGTTATTCATTAGAAGCTTGTCATTTTCACCTCTCTTGAACGACAGGAAGAAATTATCACCCTGGTTGAACTGCAGTTCCTGTCCCGGGATTCTTGTGTCTTTCGTATAACTCAGTTTAAGCGATTTTACAGGAAACTGATATATGGTCCGTGGGGTAAGCGATAAAGTAACTCCTGAGTTGTACTTGAATGTTCTGTCTTCAAAACCATAAGCTCCGTATCCTTCAAATGTTATCTTTTTACTGAATGCCGGAGTAGTCCTTCCACCGAACCTGAGCCTTGAGCCTTCAATGCTGTTGAAGCTGTAAAAACTTCCGACAGGGCCAATCTCAATCCTTCCAAGTTCAAGGAAATCGGTTGTGGCGAGCATCACAAAACCCATCTGATTTCTGAATGATGATACTTTTTTGAGACTGTCAACGGCTGAATAAAGGTTCCTTTCTGTACTATTAAGCGGGATTTGTCTTCGCGCTTCCCAGAATTCAGGACTGCTTTCCGAGGGATCTGTTATTTCGCTAACAATCGGACCTGTGAAAACGCTGTCAGCAACAGGTACATTAACAATGTAGTCTTTATATGAAACAGTCCTCTGCACGTAAAGTCCGGGAGAATTTTTAACCAGACCCACATCAATTGAAATATCTTCTTTTGACAGAAGCCAGAAGTTTTTGCCGAAATTGTCAAAATCCTGCTTTACACTTATGCCCTGGACCCAGTCGATATTAATATTTTTATTGATCCCGATGTCAATGCTTCTTACTGCAAAGGTGCTGTCGAGGGTAACATACAGATCGCCATGGAAAAGAAAATCAGATGGATTCCGAGGCTCGAAGAACAATCTTATGCACCTTGTGTCTTTTAAGGTGATGGTGTCGGTTATGTAATATCTGTAAAAAGCTGGTGCAGTGCCGGCTATCGGGCTCAGGAATTTATTTGTAAGAAAAAGGATTTCATTATCGTAGATGTTTATATTCTGGAAAATATAGTTAAGGTTTGCAGTTACGCCTTTATTGTCGAGGTATTCTTCAAGATTTATGGCTTTCTGAGCCCTTATGATTTCCTTCCTGGTTTCAGGCACTTTCCTGTAAAAATTATCAGAAATACTTTCCTTTAAGTAGATTGGAAGTATCTCATTGCCAATCCTTTTTGTTGTATCCGTATTATCGAAGATAAAACTGTATTTCCTGAATATCGGAGCCCTTTTGAAATCTTCGGTTATATTGCTCAACGCAAGCTGTATCTTCTCATATTTCTCATATTGCAGAAAATCGAATGATTCCGGCCTGTTCAGACTTTTATGCCTGATGACATTCTCTATCAGCTCAACAGCAGGATTGTTCCTGTTCCTGTACTCTCTCTTTCCGGGCTTTACTGTGACTTCATTGAGGGTTATTGAGGTAACCTTTAACTTTATGTCTATAGTCTGGGCTACTCCCTGGCGAATAGGCCTTGTTTCGGGATCATATCCGATGAAGGAAAATCTAATTTCCGATGCCCTGATTGTTGTTTCTATCAGATATTTACCTGTGGCATCTGTCAGAGTTCCGACTGAGGTTCCTTTCAGAAGCACTGACGCGTATGGCACGGGTTCGCCGGTGGAGGCGTCGGTAACCACACCTTTGATTATCGTCTTTTCCTGTGTAAGTGAATAACAATCAGGGCTGGCCCCAAATAACAAAACAGACAGTAAAAAAATATGAAAAATACTTCCCTGAAATTTCGTCTTCAATTCAGATTGCTTTTTAAAGATGACAAATTTAGACAAAATTCAATACGGCTATTGATCTTTTACAACGATGAACCGGAATTCGACTTTACAGGCGGCGGAATGTAATTTTTTTAAGAAATAAGATATTATTAAATTTGCCTGTGAAATTTAAAACTACAGACATGAGAAAAATTATCCTGACATTTACCCTGGTTATATTTTTTACTGCATTTGCTTCTGCACAGGATTATAACACAGGTGTAGGTCTTAGACTCGGATTTTCAAACGGACTCACCGTAAAGCATTTTCTCAGCCAGAGATCAGCTGTTGAAGGTATGCTCTCGACAAGATGGCACGGATTCGAGCTTACCGGACTTTATGAAGTCCATGACAATGCTTTTGATGTCAGCAGGCTTAACTGGTATTTCGGCGGCGGCGCTCACATAGGATTCTGGAACGGAGACTATACATATAAGCACTGGGGAGATGAAGCCCATAACTATACTGTAATCGGAGTTGACGGGATACTTGGAATAGAATACAACTTCAGCGAGTTCCCGATAAATATAAGTCTTGACTGGAAACCGGCTTTCAACCTGACTGGTTATTCCGGTTTCTGGGGTGACGGAGGAGCATTGTCAATCAGGTATATTTTCTAAGGAGCTTAAGAGTTTATAAACTTAAACCGCAAAGAGCGACGAGGCTTACGCAACGCAAAGTGTTGATTAATAGTGATTTTACTTTGCGCCCGTAATCTTTGTTACCTTTGCGGTTATTCTTTTCCTCCTTTCAAAATCCGTTCATCTTCATCGTTACAGTTGGTATCAGGAGAAGGAAACCGATCAATACCAGAATGAGGAGGATTGGCATAATCCATTTCAGCCATTTCGTATAAGGTATCCTTGCCATTCCAAGGACACCCATAAGGACCCCGGAAGTGGGAGCTATCATATCAGTAAATCCGGCACCGAACTGGAACGCCATTATTGTAGCCTGTCTCGTCAGGCCTGCAATGTCAGAAAACTCTGCCATGATCGGGATCGTCAGTGCTGCCTTTGCAGAACCTGATGTTATGACAAGATTAAGGAGGGACTGGAATACATACATTATTGAGATTGCTGTTATCCGGCCTGTTCCCTTCAGTGCCCCTGAAAGGCTGTAAAGTACTGTATCAATTATCTGACCGTCGGTAAGAATTGCAATAATGCCGCCGGCAAATCCCACCACGAGTGATGCTGAAACAATGTCCTTTACTCCTTCAACGAACAATTTTGCCGTCTCTCCTGGTTTCCTGCCGGCAGCAAATCCTGTTACAAGGCCCATCGCAAGGAATAAAGCTGCGATTTCCATAATGTACCATTCATAGCCAAGAACTCCGATTACAAGATAGATCATTGTAAAAGCGAGGATGTTAAGTACATAGAAATGTATTGACTTTCTCAGCGTTATGAAGCTGAAGATAGAGAACAGGACAGCCATGACCGGAAGGACGGGGAATGATACTTTTGACAATCCCACACTCAGATGAGTGACAGGAAATTTCACTGCAAATAATACGAGGACAATGCAAGTAAGCAGTGCAGTAACCCATGCTGAAACAGGAGTGTGATAAACTATTTCCTCAATATGCGAATTTCCCTTCTTTCTCCAGTATTCATCTGCTTCAAACATAGGACTTTTAGAGGGATCCTTCCTTATCCGTGCAGCATACCAGAGTATGCATAATATACCTGCAACTGTGATGACCACCCAGCAGAATGTACGGTATTCAATGCCGGTGAAAAGAGGAACGCTTGCAAGCCCCTGGGCTATTCCGACAGTGAACGGATTCAATATAGCGCCTGCAAAGCCGATATGTGCAGCAAAATAGCATAGTCCGATACCGACAATTGAATCATAACCCATGGAAATAGCAAGCGGGACAAAGATCACCGAGAATGCAATTGTCTCCTCACTCATGCCGAATATGGCCCCAAACAGGCTGAAAATTATCATTATGAGAGTTATAATAATATTATTCACACCTAAAAATCTTACAGGCTGAAATCTCTCCATCCGTTTTGTGAATCCCAGGAATGAAAATATTCCGACATCTATTGCCTTTGTATCGTTCATAATCCAGAAGGCTCCTCCGATCATAAGGACAAAGACAATTATGTGCGACATGTTTATGAAACCTTTGTAAAATGCCGAAAAGATCTGCCATGTCTGGGGCTGGCTGTCTACATAGTGAAATGAACCGTTGACAATTACGCTTCTTTCAATGCCGTTTACCTCGACAGTCTGGCGTTCGTACCTTCCTCCCGGAATGATCCAGGTCAGAATGGCCGACAGGATGATTATGCTGAAAACTATGACAAGGTTATGGGGGACAGCGAGTCTGAGCTTCATTATTTCATTTTTTTTGTGGGTCGCAGCTATGCCTTAAATAAAATTAAATATATCAGGTTTTTTTAATCCCGGATGGAGATATTTTAATAAATTTAAGCAATAACCTTTAACCTTTCAATTACAGATTACCAAAAGTCATCGTTTAACTCTTAATCCGGAACATATGAAAAAATATTCAGCTCTCCTTGTTGTGTTTCTTGCATTCCCGTTAATTCTGCTATCCCAGTCACGATTCAATGGTCTTGACATGAATATTGGGAATCTTTACAGATTATCCGATGCAAAAACAAGATCCATAAGCCCTGAGAATTTCACAGGTGAAAAAGGCAAAGGCGGGATGGCGAATCCTGCTGACAAGGATAAACCAAATGTCGCAAACGCTTCCAATGCGGCACGCGATTTGGGACAGGGATGGAAAGTAAATCCATTTATACGTATCCAGCCCGGTGAAACTTTTACTCTGGCAGATATAACAGGTCCAGGTGCCATTCAGCATATCTGGATGACTCCGGCGGGGAAATGGCGATATTCAATTCTTCGCATTTACTGGGACGATGAACAGGAACCATCCGTTGAATGTCCTGTTGGAGATTTCTTTGGAATGGGGTGGGGGCAATATGCACCCCTGGTCTCATCTGCAATATGCGTAAATCCGGGCAGCGCCTTCAACAGTTACTGGATGATGCCTTTCAGGAAAAAATGCAGGATCACAATGGAAAACACAGGAGATCAGGATGTCATGACACTGTATTACCAGATCGACTATACACTTACCGATGTACCGGATGATGCTGCTTATTTTCATGCCCAGTTCAGAAGGCAGAACCCGAATACGACATCAGATTATACAATTGTTGATGGTATTAAGGGAAAAGGACATTATGTAGGGGTTTATCTGGCCTGGGGTGTAAACAATAACGGCTGGTGGGGAGAAGGTGAGATCAAATTCTTCATCGACGGAGATACTAAATTCCCGACAATATGCGGTACCGGGACTGAAGATTATATCTGCGGGTCATACGATTTCGACACACGGAAGAAAAATGCCTATGGCGTTGAGGAAGTCAACTATACCGAATTCTGTACCCCATACTCGGGCCTTCACCAGGTTATCAGGGGCGACGGTCATTACAACGTAATGCAACGTTTCGGGATGTACCGGTGGCATATTATGGACCCTATCAGGTTCGAAAAAGATCTTAAGGTTACAATACAGGATCTTGGATGGAGGCAGGGCGGCAGATATCTGGCGCAGAAATCAGATATAGCTTCAGTTTGCTACTGGTATCAGACAGAACCGCATGCTAAATATCCCAGAATACCAGGATGGAAAGAACTTGAAGTTTATTAATAAATTATCATATATGGAAAAAGAAAACAAAAATCAGGGAAACATCAAAGGAGGTCTTGACCGTCGCAGTTTCATTGCAAAAACATCCATGGCTGCCATTGGAACCATGGGAGCCGCCGGCATAATCTCATCATGTTCACGGGGAACCGCGAAGAAGAAAATTGAACTTCCGGTACTTCTGACAAAAGCTCCGGATGGGAAGCCTCTTAAGGCCGGACTTATAGGATGCGGAGGCAGGGGAACAGGTGCTGCAGTTAACTTCCTTGATGCCGGCCCGAATCTTCAGATAACTGCCCTTGGGGATGTTTTCAGGGATAAGCTCGACCAGTGCCGTAAACAGCTTAAAACCGAGAGAAATGTTGAAATACCTGAGGAAAAATGTTTCATCGGGTTTGACAGCTATGAAAAAGTAATAGACTCCGGGGTTGATGTTGTGCTTCTTTGCACTCCTCCGGTTTTCCGTCCTATACATGTCGAGGCAGCCATAAATGCAGGAAAGCATGTCTTCATGGAAAAACCTATTGCTGTCGACCCTGTCGGCGCCCGTAAGGTTATGGTGGCAGTTAAAAGAGCCCAGGAAAAGGGTCTTTGCATGATAAGCGGCACAATCCGGAGAGTTCAGAAGGATTTTATGGAGACATGGAGAAGGGTTGCAAACGGCGAGATTGGTGACATTGTAAGCGCACACATCACAAGGAACGGCGGAGCCCTCTGGGTGATAAAACGCCAGCCGGGCTGGACCGATATGGAATACATGCTTCGAAACTGGGCCAATTTCTGCTGGACATCAGGCGACCATATCGTGGAACAGTTTATTCATGAAATTGATGTCATGAACTGGTATGTGGGCAAAACACCTGTAAAGGCGATAGGGTGGGGCGGTCGTCAACGAAGGATTACCGGCGACCAGTACGATTTCTTCAGCATTGAATATCTATACGACAACGGCATGCATACGCATTGTGCAGCAAGGCAGATAAATGGCTGCAGCAACATTACAGAGCAGTTCATTGTCGGTACCAAAGGTTTCGCAAATGCAAAGGGTACCCTTTATAACCTTAAGGGTGAAGAAATATGGAAATATCCTTATCCTGAGGAAGGATCGACAGACGAGACCTGGAAAGTGACAGATCCCTATGTCCAGGAACATATCAACCTGGTCACAGGCATCCGGACCGGCAACACAGTCAACGACGGAGAAGCCCAGGTGAACTCCACCCTAATTACGATTATGGGACGTATGTCAGCCTATACTGGAAAAGATGTGACATGGGATGAAGTTATGAATTCTGACCTTTCACTCGGGCCAAAGGTCTATGAATTCGGTCCTGTTCCGGGTATACCCGAGGTTCCTCCAGTCATCGGGGTCTAATCCAATATCTCATGATTTTATCAGGATTGTTTTCAAATAAAATGAAATTTTAGAATATGAACAGAAGACAATTTACAAGGAAAACAGCAATGGCATCAGCTTTTCTTTCAGCGGTTCCATTCTCCGGCTTTAATTTTTCCACGGTGCCTGCAAAAAGAAATCTGAAAATAGGTATAATGTGGGGAAGCATTGGCGTTGGGAAAACGATCGCCGAGAAATTCCAGGCTGCCAAGGCAGCAGGTTATGATGGTGTTGAAGCCGACAGCCATCTCGACAGAAACGAGGTAATCGGGGCAAGTAAAGCAACGGGCCTTAAAGTCCACAGCGTCTGCGATTCGAAACACTGGCGCCTGCTTCTGTCAAGCCCCGATCCGGCAGTGAGGGAAGAAGGAGTTGCAGCTCTTATAGTCGCTCTTGAAGATGCAAAGGCCTATGGAGCCGATGCCGTTCTTCTCGTACCAGGTCGGGTAAATGATTCAGTAGGTTATGATGAATGCTGGAACCGTTCCACAGAAGAAATAAAAAAGGCGGTTCCTGTCGCTGAAAAGCTGAATGTGAAGATTGCAATAGAAAATGTCTGGAACAACTTCCTTCTCAGTCCGCTCGAAGCAGCCCGTTTTATCGACCAGTTTAATTCTCCTTTTGTCGGTGCATATTTTGATTGCGGCAACATTCTTGCTTACGGCTGGCCGGAACAGTGGATAAGGATACTTGGCAAAAGGATAGCAAAAATACATATTAAGGAGTACAGTCGTAAAATAGCTGATTCGCAGGGCAGATCGGCCGGATTCAATGTAAAGCTGAGGGAGGGTGATGTTAACTGGCCTGCCGTTATGGCCGCCCTTGATAATTGCGGCTACAATGGCTGGGTAAGTGTTGAAATGCCCGGAGGAGATACTCCGGAGGGGCTTAAAGACCTGTGCGACAGGACGAGACTTATTATCGAAACCTGAGGTAAGAATCTTTTAAACTTTCCTAATAACTATCAAAATGAGAAGGTTCCTTTTGTCCGGATTCCTTTTGATCATTATTGTATTCATTAACGGGTGCAATGGAAGAAAAGAACCGGCTGCCAAAAGCGGCCATGAATTCAACGGCCCGTACACCGGAGAGTATCTGAACAGGATCGCCTATCCTCTTGGAGGAATCGGGGCGGGAATGTTCTGCATCGAAGGAACGGGAGCATTGTCCCATATGTCTGTCCGCAATCGACCGGAAGTTTTCAACGAGCCCTGCATGTTTGCCGCAATTTCTGTAAAGGGAGTTGAAAACGGAACCCTTGTTGCGGAAGGAGAGGTTCCTGAATGGAAAAAATTCGGATCACCAAACACCGGGAATGGTTCCGGCGGTACATCATTCGGTCTACCCCGGTTTGAAAAGTCAGGCTTTCTTGCAAGGTTCCCTTATGCTGAAATCGATCTAGCCGATCCTGATGTTCCCCTGGATGTAAAAATAAAAGCATGGAGCCCCTTTATTCCCGCAGATGCCGATAACTCGAGCCTTCCTGTGGCCGGCTTCGAATATTCCTTCACAAATACCGGCAGAGCAGGCATTGAGGCAGTATTCTCGTACAACTCTGTAAACTTCATGGCAGTCAGCGGCGGAAATGCCGTAATAAGGCCTCTGACAAACGGTTTTATTCTGACTGAAAATGGTATAAAAGGTAAACCTGAGACCAGGGGAGATTTCGCAGTTTTTACAAATGAACCAGGCACAATAGTCGATCACTGCTGGTTCAGGGGAGGCTGGTGGGATCCGCTTACAATTACATGGGAAACAATACTTAAGTCTGAAACACGCAATACCCCTCCGGTTGAAGGGCCATCTCCGGGAACTTCACTTTATATTCCCTTCTCAGTCGGCGCTGGTGAAACGAAAGTGATCAGATTAATGATGGCATGGTATGTGCCTGAAACAAATCTTAAATACGGACAGGATCCCGAAAAAACCGGAAGCAAAACCTGCACCGATCCTTCATGCTCATGCAAGGATCCTTTTTACAAACCCTGGTATTCGGGAAAGTTCGGCAGTATAGAGGATGTAGTCAGTTACTGGAAAGCCAATTATGACGATCTGAACAGGAAATCTTCACTTTTCAGCAAAGTCTTTTATTCAAACACGCTTCCTCCTGAGGTAACTGAAGCTGTTGCTGCGAATCTGACTATACTTAAGTCACCTACGATTCTCAGACAGCCCGATGGTAAACTTTGGAACTGGGAGGGATGCAGCGATAATGGAGGATGTTGCGCCGGATCATGCACGCACGTCTGGAATTATGCACAGGCGATTCCGCATCTGTTCCCTGCCCTTGAACGGACACTACGCGAGACGGAATTCTTCCAAAGCCAGGATGCTGAGGGCCATCAGACTTTCAGGTCAGCTCTTCCCATCAGGCCCGTCGCGACTACATTCTATGCCGCTGCTGATGGTCAGCTGGGTGGCATAATGAAGGTTTACCGCGACTGGCATATCAGCGGCAATACTGAATGGCTGAAAAACATATATCCCCAGGTAGAAAAAAGCATGAATTATTGTATTAAGACATGGGATCCGCGCAAAACAGGAACTCTTGAGGAACCTCATCACAATACGTACGATATTGAGTTCTGGGGCCCTGATGGCATGTGTACAAGCTTTTACCTGGGAGCCCTGAAGGCGATGACCGAAATGGGAAAGCAGCTCGGGAAGGATATTTCAGAGTATGAGGCACTTTATGAAAAGGGGAGAAAAGCACTTGAGAATGATCTGTATAACGGTGAATATTTTATTCAGAAGATAAAATGGCAGGGACTTGATTCACCCGACCCTGTTAAGGCATCAGAAGGGTCATGGAGTTCGGATTATTCTGATGAGGCAAAGGTTCTGCTTCAGAAGGAAGGCCCTAAATACCAGTACGGCTCCGGTTGCCTTTCCGACGGAGTACTCGGCGTATGGATCGGAGAGGTATGCGGAATTACAGATATCGTCGATTCATCCAAAGTGAAAAGTCATCTTAATTCGGTTTATAAATATAACTTCAGAAGAGACCTTTCAAATCATTCCAATCCGCAGAGGCCATCATATGCACTTGGGAATGAGGGCGGACTTCTGATCTGTACCTGGCCGAAAGGCGGAATGCTTTCACTGCCATTTGTTTACAGCAATGAGGTATGGACAGGCATAGAATATCAGGTTGCATCACACCTGATTATGGCCGGTGAGACTGAAAAAGGCCTTGATATTGTAAGAACTGCAAGAAAACGATATGACGGCAGAATAAGAAATCCTTTCGATGAGTACGAATGTGGCCACTGGTATGCAAGGGCCCTCTCAAGCTATGCATTGTTGCAGGGACTCACGGGAGCAAGGTATGATGCACTGACCCAGACCATGTTCATCGATTCACGTGCCGGAGATTTCAGGAGTTTTATTTCCACGGAGACAGGATTCGGGAATGTCGGGTTGAAAAACGGTAAGCCATTCCTGGAAGTCGCCTGCGGAGAAATTACAGTCAAAGATTTTAAGGTGAATTGAAGTTTTACGCTGAAAGGGGATAAAATTCCAGCAGATCCTTATTCTGTGAATAAGACCTCCCCGAAAGGTATTCATGAAATTGCCTGGCAATTGTCAATTAATTTTGCTTACCAGATGTAAACAGGCCATTTTTTTTCTGCGGCTCTAGTCTTTAATTTCCTGTCGGGATTGACACAAACAGGATGACCGACTATCTCAAGAGATGGCAGATCATCTGTTGAGTCGCTGTAAAACCAGGCATCTTCCATTCGTTTGTTATTTTTTTCACAATAGTCTATGAGCCTTGATCTTTTTTCTTTTCCAAAACACAATCTGCCTGCCGGTTTCCCTGAGTATATTCCTCCTGATGATTCCAGTCCGGTACAGATAATATCATCCATATTGAGGTAGTCTGCTATGATGCGGCAAACCGGGCATAAAGCAGAAGAAAGAATAACCACATGTGCATTTTTATTCTTATGTGATCTTATTTCTGATTTTGCCGACTCGGGTATCAAGTTCTTCATTTTCTCTTCAAATGCATCTGATACGAGCTCCCTGAGGCTGTTTTCATCAACTCCCGAAAGCCATCTGACCATATTGCTGATTATTTTCTCCGTATCTCTGAGGTTAAGCCTGAAAAGAAGGGAAAGCCACAGCGCTTTCAGAACATCTTTAACGGAAATCAAATTTTTACTGTAAGCAACACGGAGAAGTATAACACTGCTGTTTGCCCTGACAAGGGTTTTGTCGAGGTCAAAGAAAGCGATGTAACTTTTATCCTGGTATTTATTTTCTGAAAAAGTGTTTCCCATCAGGGTTATAGATAACATTAATTACTGAAGGCATAATACTTACATTGAATTCTTTTGAAAAATGCAGTTCTCCGTCAACATGGAAAGGTACCTTTACAGGAAATTCAATTTCCAGTCCTTGGGTATGATAATAATTTACTTTCTTATCATTTATATGTTTCCCTCCCGGTACTTTCAGAAATAGTCTGAATCTCTGCAAGAGGTTAAGCCTTTTTATTGAGCATACATCAAGGAGTCCGTCGTTGGCAACAGCTTCGGGTGTAAGCAGAAATCCTCCAGCGAACCTTCTCCCGATAGCAATTGTATTTATAAAACAGTCTGTTTCAGAGAAACTTTTGCCATCCCTTACAATCATCCTTTTTTCTTTGAAGAACAGAATGGTTTTAATAATGTGCCACAGATATTTGTGCTTCCCTCCCTTTTTTACTTCTCCTGATCCGGCATAATTCTCTGATGCAACCTGGGCATCAAATCCAAGTCCCATCCCATTAAGGAAAATCATGCCATTAACTTTTCCTGCGTCGGTCTTAATTATGTTCCCCGAAAAGAATATCTTCCAGTCATTGTTATTGAACCTGTCAGGAAAGCCGGTAATCTGAACGAAATCATTCCCGGTTCCGCCCGGGATAACGCCAATTACAACATCCTCCCTGTTAATCAATGGTCTGGCAATTTCATTAATTGTACCGTCTCCTCCGACACCCACAATATAACGGTACCCTTTTGAGCAGTACAGCTCTGAGATCTCTGCAGCGTGTCCGGGCCTTTCGGTCTGGACTATCTCTCCGTCAATATTGAAAATCTTTATTTTTTCCTTTATTACCGGTATAAGAGTCTTTGCATGGCCATTGCCCGCGACCGGATTTACAATGAAGATCCATTTATCCATGATTTTCCCTTGTATTTTCTTTTTCTTTTATCCCTCTGTGAGCTGATTCAATCACAGTTCTGACCTTCTTGATTATTTCACTGTCAGTTAAACCCATAAGTTCTTCCCTTGAAATGGGTTTATGAACAATGACCTCGAGTCTGGATCCAAAATCAATATAAGAACGGTTTTTAGGTTTCAGATCATAAAAACCATTCAATGTAACCGGAAGGATATCTATTTCCCTGGTTCTGAAAAGATAAATAAATCCCCTGTAGAACGGATTGATCTCACCGTTTAGAGTCCTTGTTCCTTCAGGAAATAAAGCAACTGACTGATCCCTTGCTTTTTCCATCAGTTGTTCAAGCATGTGTCTTGTATTGCTTACCGTAGGTTCTTTAAAGGGAACATAATCTGTAAGCCTGAGGAACCTGCCGAAAACCGGTATTTTCAGAAGCCGTTCATGTCCGAACCATGATACTTCCGGATAAAAGGAGGTAATGGCTACAATGTCAAAAAGGCTGGCATGATTTGCCACAAGTATGTATTTCTCATTTTTGTCGATATTGTCTTTTCCTATGACGGGCAGTTTCTTACCCATTATAAGAAAAACGGATTTCGCCCATACTTTGCAAAGGAAGCGGACACTCTTTTTTGCCTTGAACCACGACAGGACAACTACAATCAATACGCCCGCGGCGGTGTAACAGTACAGGAATGCAAAAACCGGGACAGACAGGATTTTATTTATACCGGATCCCATGCAATGAAAAAACTGTTTAAGTCCGGCAATGTATGTTATTTTTAAATATGAAATTTAAAACTGTGATCATTATGGGAATGTTGTTCAATTTCCTGAATTGCTTACAAATGCAATTTGCCTGCTGTCGGGAGACCATGAAGGAACATTGATGGTTCCCTGTCCGCCGTAAAGGTATGCTATGACTTTTGGTTCCCCTCCCGTTGCTGGCATAAGCCTTAACATCACTCTCTTATACGATGGATGACTGTTCTTTTCGATATCGGGCGGAAATGAAATAAAGGCAATCCATTTCCCGTCGGGAGAAATATGAGGGAACCAGTTTTTGTATTCATCAAATGTGAGCTGCTCTCTTCCTGTTCCGTCGGCTTTTATCCTCCACAACTGCATATTGCCGGTATGGCTTCCGTTATAGTAAATATATTTACCGTCAGGTGAATATTCACATCCGTCGACATGTTCACCCTGTCCGATATCGGTGAGTGCAACTTCCTTTCCTCCCTTTATTGAATTCCGGTAAATATTATAAATGTTTTTGCCTCCCCTCTGTGCGACATAAACCAATTCTTTATTGTTCGGGGCCCATCCATGGAAATACGAAGGAGTCTCAGGAGTAATAAGTTTTGGTTCGCCTCCCTTTAGCGGCAGAACCCACACTGCAGAACCTCCTCCGCTTCCCACTCCTTCCTTTGAGCTGCTTATTGCCAGCAGTTTCCCATTGAATGAAATCCCGTGGTCGTTATTGTTCCTTTTTACCGAACCCGTATTGAGCTGGGTCAGTTCTCCTCCTGTCACAGGTATTTTATATAGCAGTCCGTCCATGTTGAACAGAAGTTGCCTGCCGTCAGGCATCCAGTTTGGAGCCTCAAACCTTCCCTGCTTTTCCCAGATAACCTTCCTTTTTCCGTCAAACACATTCATTGTTTCAAGCCGGCATCCTACAACGCCGTCCCTGCTTTGATTATAATCATCTCCAACGGGCTTGTCGATCCTGACATTCCATACAGTGACCTCTTCGGTTATATCAGGATTATGCGAACAGACAAACAATCCGGCCAGAACCTCATCCGGAAGATTTTCCATTTCATATGATCCGATCATCTCGAGAGGTTTACCCATATGAGCTCCCCTCATGAATATAAGTTTTCCCATCCTTTCGAGCTGGATCACATCATAAGATGAGTCTCTTGCAAAAATCTCATCTTCAGGATCTTTCATTTCTGCTCCTTTAAAATCCCTCCATTGCATAACAGTAAGGCCATCACCATGAAGTGTGGCAGAGATATGCTGGGAATTCTCGTCGGCGGATGCTCTAATCATCCATCCGGTTTTACGGTGCGCTTCCGTACCTTTGCCTTCAAACCTGAAATTCGCTGTAAGTATGAAATTTCCCTTTATCTTTTTGTAGAGATACTGAAACTCATCCCTTGCAAACCAGATGTTATAACCTGATCCTTTCAAAGTGTAAGACTGATCATTGATGTTGTAAACTGCTGACCCTGCATTTTTTGGATTGCCGATATCGCCGTTTTTTTCAAAAATGCCGATTGAACCGGTCTGGGCAATCGCAGAGTTCACAAGAAGAAAGCTGAGTAGAAGGTTCAAGTACTTCATATTCCGTTTATTTTTTAGTCCATTAAAGTTAATTAATTTGAACCAAGTATATTGCTTTGTGATATTTATAAGTTTAACTTTTAAGGGTTTTTAACTTTAGCTCTCATTATCAATTTATTTCAGAATTTTAATAGGAGAGGATTTAAATCTTTGTTATTTTTAAGACGGGAAACTTAAAAACGTTGTTAAATATCAGAAGCAATGAATGATATTCTAAAACTTATTGCCAACTGCGTTGAAAATGGAAAAATAGACAGGAACACGCCTTATCCTCCGGGCATGAAAGGCCAGGACGGAGCTGATGAGCTTACACGTCTTGCCCTTGACAGCGGAATAAAACCTGAACAAATTCTTGACGGGGCTCTTGTCCCTGCGATGGCTGTCGTCGGTGACAAATTCTCGAGAAAAGAGATATATGTTCCTCAGATGCTGATGTCGGCAAAGGCCATGAATGGGGCAATGAAACATCTTAAGCCGTATTTCAGCACAGGCGAGACAAAAAGAAAAGGGAAAGTCATAATAGGCACCGTGGCCGGCGATCTTCACGACATTGGTAAGAATCTGGTTGCCATGATGATAGAAGGAGGCGGCTGGGAAGTTATCGATCTGGGTGTTGACGTAAGCTCTGAAAAGTTCCTCAAGACAATTGATGAAAACCCAGGTGCATTTATAGGCCTGTCTGCACTTCTCACCACTACCATGGAAAACATGAAGAAAACTGTCGCCGCGATAAGGGAAAAACATTCAGGTCTGAAAATACTTGTCGGAGGCGCTCCTGTTACAAAGGAATATTGTGAAAGGATCGGAGCCGATTTTTATTCACCTGATCCCCAGGGTGCCGTAAACTATCTGAAACAGTTTGCTGAATAGAAGATGAGGACAATTCTCTCCGGAACGGCAAAAGAAGTGGTGATCGATACTGAAGGGCCGGTAGTGATTATTGGTGAATCGATAAATCCCACAAGAAGAAAAAAGCTTGCATCTGCACTTCAGGAGAACGACTTCAACCCCGTTCTTGAACTTGCACGCAGCCAGATCGCAGCAGGTGCCGATATACTGGATATTAACGTCGGTTTTCCAGGCGTTGATGATGAAAAGCTGCTCCCGGAAGTTGTAAAGGCAGTACAGGACTGTTTTGACGTTCCGTTGTGCCTCGATTCGCCCAATCCGGCAGCCATCAAAGCTGCCCTTAAAACCGCAAAAGGCAAATGCCTTATCAACTCGGTTAACGGCAATGAATCATCTTTTAACTCGCTTCTTCCTGTTGCCTCGGAATACGGAGCAGCAATAATAGCATTGTGCATTGACGAAAATGGTATTTCAGATGATCCGGTCAAAAGGAAGAACATCGCCGCAACTATTATAGGAAGAGCCCTGAAGTCGGGAATTAAACCGGAGGATATAATTGTTGATCCGGTAGCAATGGCTGTTTCTGCTGACCCGCGTGCCTGCCTGGTGACACTTGATACGATCAGGCTTATCAGGTCGGATCTTGGCCATAATATTACAATGGGATCCAGTAACATTTCTTTCGGACTGCCCGACAGGGAGTCGCTTAATGCTGCTTTCCTCACACTGGCAGTTTATTGCGGCCTTACATGTCCCATCGCCAATCCTGAGAAAATTACAGCTGCCGTCCGTGCAACTGATCTGGTTCTCGGGCGTGATGATTATGCAGTAAGATTCGTTGAATATTTTCAAAGCAGGACTTAGCCGGATGGCATTTGGTCTAAAACCTGCCCGCCGATGGCAGCCAGCCTTTTATCCTTTCAGAAGGGAATCCTTCGGGAGACGTCTCCTTGCGGGTATTGAAATCATGATCAAGGGTCCGTTGTTCGGATGCCGGATGTGCGGTAACTGTCTTCTTCAGGAGACAGCTTTTATCTGCCCCATGGAATGCCCGAAGGGGATGCGCAATGGCCCGTGCGGAAGTGTTACGCCTGACAAGAGATGTTATGTGGATGAGTCAAGAAAATGCATCTGGAATGCTATTTACGAAAGAGCAGTGAGAACAGGAAGGGAAAAGACACTTCTCGAGGTGCTTCCTCCTGTCGACTGGAGCAAAGCAGGAACCGAGACATGGGCAGGCGTTGTGTCGCAGGTCCGTAAAACAGGAACAGGAAGATTCCTCGGCTCGTTTTTTTTGAAGGATACCACCAAAAAACAGGAGATATGGGATTCTGTGTTCAAAACTATCCGTCAGCCGGAATGGTGGATGGGAGATCCTGAATATCATCCTCCATCATATTCCGACCCGGCTTCAGAACTTGAACGCAGATTAAAAAATGGCAGGTTCGTTGTGGCAACCGAAGTGACGCCTCCTGTTGGAGCTGATTCCCAGAAACTCAGAAGGGATATTGAACTTGTAAAACCTTATGTAACTGCTATTAACTTTACTGATGCAGCCTCGGGGATACCGCGGATGTCAGCTTCAGCATGCTGCAAGGTTGCTGCCGAACTGGATGCTGAAGCTGTATTCCAGATTGCCGCAAGGGATACAACTCGGACCGGACTTCAATCGGTTGTTATCGGGGCCGGGCAGCTGGGCATCAGGAACATCCTGTGCGTGTCAGGAGACAGCTCAATGGCAGGACCGCTTCCGACAAGCAACATGAACATTCTTGATCTCGATTCGGTTCAGATGCTGTGGATCCTCAGGAGAATGAGGGATGAGGGGATCTACCTCGACGGGCGTAAGATCAAATCACCTCCGAAATTTTTCCTGGGGGCAGCTACTACGCCATTCGCCATGAAACCTGAACTTCAGGCAATAAAGGACCAGAAAAAAGTGAATGCAGGGGCCCAGTTTTTCCAGACCAACATTGTGTTTGAGCCTGAACGGCTCGATCCATGGCTTGAACAACTCGAAAAAAGAGGAGTCCTTGAAAATGTATACATTCTGATTGGCATGGTCCCTTTGAGAAGTTATAAAGCTGCCTTGCACCTTCATCAGAAAGTACCCGGAGTTTACTTGCCTCCGAAAATTCTCGAAAGAATGGAAAATGCCGGGGACAGGGCTGAAGAGGAAGGGATTCAGATAACTCTGGAAACAATTGAATCCATAAGGCATAAGAAGGGTATAAATGGCATTCACCTTATGACTCTTGGGTGGGAGACTGTCGTCGGGAGAATAATAAAAGAATCGGGACTTGATCCCCAATCTGTTTTTTAAGGAAACAGGTGTACATGGAAATCTAAAAGGACATTGATGAATGATTCAACATTTAAATTCGAATTTTCGGATCTTAATCTGGATGTACGCCAGATAGAAATGGTAATGGGGTACAGGGAAGGAGAATCGCATGAGGCAATCTCTGATCTTATTGCCGGAGCACTTATTGATGCAGAATCATTTTGTGAACTGAAGGCAGAATACAGGATCTTTTCAGGCATTGAGTTCAATCCTTCAGAAAAATCAGTGAAAATAGCCGGACTGGAGTTCAGTCTGAAGAAAATAGTTTTCGGCCAGCTGCGGAAATCTGAATCCATGGCTGTATTTCTATCAACTGCCGGTGAGAAGATTGGCGAGATGAGCCGCAAAGCCATGAAAGACGGAGATCTGCTTCAGGGATATATCTATGATGTCATAGGAAGTGAAGCAGCTGACGGCGCTTCAGCCCTGATGCAGGAAAAGCTGAAGATGGCTGCTGAAATGGAAGGGCTTAGGATAACAAACCGGTACAGTCCCGGATATTGCGACTGGAATGTGGATGAACAGCATAAGTTGTTTCACCTGATGAAAGACAATTTCTGCGGCATTACGGTTAATTCCTCCGCCCTTATGAGTCCCGAAAAATCTGTAAGCGGCTTCATCGGAATTGGCAGGGAGGTCAGATTCAACAAATATACATGCGGACTTTGCGATATGAAAGACTGCATTTACAGAAAAATCAGGTAAGATGGCAGGCTGGTACTTTTTATTCTGACCTGTACTTTTCGAAAGCTTCTGCTATCCCGGCCTCAACATGGCTGCCTGAATGAACCAGAACCCTGTACCTCAGTCTCAGCTTTGTACCTTCCTTTATAAAGATCTCATCGCTGTTCTCAGGCCAGTACATGGGCGTAGGCGAGATGAAGCCATAGTCCCTTGTAAACCATGGTGAAGGATACCAGGGGTTGGAAGGATGCTCCATTATCGCAAGGCCTTCAGTTACAGGACCTCTTTTACCGTAATAATCTATCCACGAAGATTTTTTGCCGAAGGTATCCTTTTCTCCTTTCATGTTTTCGGCATTTATCATGGTCCCCCCGTTATTTACTGACAGATCGGCAGCCAGTCTTGCGCTGAAAAGAGAATGATTTGTCTTTTTAATATGGACATCAGCAAGCATTTCAAGAGTTATGTCCACATCGATCTGATAAACAACATTCGAAGGTGCGGTAATTGTAAATATACGGGTATCCTTTACAGGCGATAATGCTCCGGGACGGCTCCAGATGCATTCATCCGTGATCACTGCCGAATCTCCTCCCTGTTTTTCTATACAGGCATTTACAGAAATTATCCTTCCCCTTTCAAGGCCTTCCTGCCAGTAATTGCCGCCATTTACCATATCGCACCCAAAGAAGAGGGAACTATGGTGAGGATATTCGGCATTTCGCATTGAAGTTACAGACCCTCCGGATGCAGGTCCATTTACCGGGAAGAAGAAAGGATATTTCTCATCCTGCGAAAAAACATAACTCGTGAAAAATTTACCATCGATGGTAATGTTGATTCTGGACCCGTTTTTTTCGGCGATTATCTTTGCACTGTACAAGGAATAGGGGGCCAGCAAACCTGCAAGGGCCAGTAAAGTGAATCTCAGACTTGTTTTCATTTTCTGACCTGTCAGAATTTGATAAAATTTGTTCCGTAAGGTGCTCTTTGTGGTCTTGAAAGCATGCTATTGGCTTCAGGATCGTTAATGAACTTTTCTGTGTCAGGATCCCATTCGAGCCTTCTTCCGAGTTTCATTGCAATGTGGGTGATGAGACAAACAGTACATGCCCTGTGACCAATTTCAACAGGCGAGACAGGTTCTTTTCCCGACTTTATGCAATCGAGCCAGTTGCCATGCTGATCCGTGCTTTCATAGAGATGTATCTCATTGGGTCCGATAACTGATGTCAGTATCTTCGGATCGCTTGCTTCAAGGGCTTTTGATGCCTGGCCTGCAGGCAGGGGATCACTTGGTGAAGCCCTGTAATCTCCCCTGGTAACAAAGATCCAGCCATCGGTGCCTTCATAACGTATGCCGTTGGGATAACCGCCACTTGTTAACATGGTAACTCCATTTCTATATTCTGCTTTTGACATAAAATCTCCATGTACATCCCACAGTCCTGATTTCGGGAACTGGGCAACAGCCTCCACCGATACAGGGCCTGTAAGTTCAGTATCCATGCCCCAGGCTGCCGAATCGAAATGATGCTGGCCCCACCCGGTTATCATCCCTGCTCCGAACTGTTCACATCTGAGCCATCCCGGACGGTCGGTGAGGCTGTTCTGAGGATGAACGCGCATTTCCGTATAATATACTTCGGGTGTCGAGCCCAGCCATGCATCGTAATTCAGGTTAGGTGGTACAGGCTGTCTTGGAGCCTCCGGTCCTGAAGGATCGCCGGGAAGGCCAATCTTGACAGTTTCAAGTTTTCCTATCCTGCCATTGCGTACTAGTTCTGCAGCGATCCTGAACTGTGGCGATGATCTCTGCTGGGTACCTACCTGAAGGATTACGCCTTTCTTCCTGACAACATCACTCAGCAGTCTGCCTTCAGCGATAGTAAGCGATGTAGGTTTCTGAAGATAAATTGCCTTTCCTGCAAGCGCAGCCTCAATCGCGGGCTGGGCGTGCCAGTGGTCGGGTGTTGAAATTATCACTGCATCAATGCCTTTGTCGGCGATTATCGCCCGATAGTCTCCATATGTTTTAACATTGACATAATCAGCCTTCCCGTTTTTTTTAGCGTAAAATCCCTCTATAAACTTTTTCCCTGAAGCAAGTCTTTTTGAGTCAAAATCAGCAACTGCAACAACTCTCGCCACATCAAATGGCAATGTATCCTGAAGGTCGTGGGTCATCGCAATTCTCCCGAATCCGATCTGTCCGATATTTATTTTATCACTTGGAGGATTTTTCCCGATTACTGATGCAGGGATTATTGTCGGAACTATTATACTGCCTGCAGCAGCAGTAACTGTGTCCTTTATGAACTTTCTTCTTTTCATTTTATAATGCATTTCTTTTGAAGCGATGTTAAATTAATAAAAATTTGCATTGCCTTCCTGTTTTTATTGTTATTCATTCAGACAACAGTTCTATAGATACTGATCGTTCCGGATTGCGGTATTTTATTTTATATTTGTTTAATTATACAATGTGCCTGTAATTATAATTTATGGAGGATCAGGAAATTTAAGATTCTCGGATTTTATGCAGAGTTAATGATTCAGATTTCTATAATAACCGGATAAAAACAGGATTTATGTATCTTCTCGGAATAGATCTGGGCAGTTCTTCAGTAAAAGTATCCGTAATAGACAGCGATACCGGAAACCTGGTGGCATCGGCATTTCATCCAAAGGAAGAAATGCCGATTATTGCAGTGAAGCCCGGCTGGGCCGAACAGGATCCGGATGCATGGTGGCTGAACCTGAAGGCTGCAATTTCAGAATGCAACCTTCAACTGGGGGCAAAAAAGTCAGATATTGGTGCCATCGGCATCTCTTATCAGATGCACGGACTTGTTGCAGTTGATAAAGGGCATAATATACTGCGGCCATCAATAATCTGGTGCGACAGCAGGGCTGTAGGTATTGGTGAATCGGCATTCCGGGGAATGGGAGTTGATTTCTGCCTCTCCCGCCTTCTTAATTCGCCTGGCAACTTTACTGCCTCCAAGCTTGCCTGGATTAAAGAAAATGAGCCTGAAATATACAACAGGATCCATAAGATCATGTTGCCTGGAGATTTTATTGCCATGAAGATGACTGGCAGAATTGTTACATCTTTCACAGGACTTTCGGAGGGGATTTTCTGGGATTTCGCTGATAACAGGCTGTCGGAGAGGGTACTTGATTTCTTCTCCATTGAAAGGGATAAGATACCTGAACCGGAACCGTCATTCTCGGTACAGGGAATCCTGTTGAAAGAAGTTGCATCAGAACTTGGGCTACCTGCCGGGATTCCGGTTTCATACAGGGCAGGAGATCAGCCTAACAATGCACTTTCACTCAATGTGCTTGATCCCGGTGAAGTTGCTGCAACGGCAGGAACATCGGGAGTTATTTATGGTGTTACCGATCAGCGGAAATACGATCCCGAATCACGAGTAAATACCTTCCTTCACGTGAATCATTCGCAGGAGAAGCAGCGGCTTGGTGTCCTTCTTTGCATTAACGGCACCGGCATTTTGAATTCATGGCTGAAAAAGAACACAGGCAGCCGTTTGTCATATGATGATATGAACACTGTTGCCTCTGATGTTAAGCCAGGATCTGACGGGTTGTCGGTTCTTCCTTTCGGGAACGGAGCAGAAAGGATGCTTCTGAATAGGGATGTAGGATGTATGATAAAAGGTATCAGCTTCAATATTACATCAGATGCCCATCTCTACAGAGCTGCACAGGAGGGCATTGCTTTTTCATTCAGGTATGGCCTCGATATTATGAGGGGAACAGGTATAAACCCGAAAGTGATCAGGGCCGGCAGGGCAAACATGTTTCTCAGTCCTGTATTCAGGGAGGCTTTATCATGCATTACAGGAGTTTCCATCCATCTTTATAACACTGACGGATCAGTGGGTGCAGCCAGGGGTGCAGGAATTGGCTGCAATTATTATAAATCGGAAAAGGAAGCATTTGCCGGACTTACGGCAGTTGGTGAGACAGATCCCGACAAATCAAAAGCTGGAGCATATGAAGAAGCATTTCTTAGATGGGTAGAGCTTCTGAAATCTGTATGAGACTTTAAAACCATATTACTTCAAAAAATATTTCCTGATTTTGAGACATCACATAACTTAAAAAATTACTGATATGATTTACAAAGGTACAAAAGAAGCATATCCCGGCATAGGGAAGATCAGCTACGAAGGAAAGGAATCAAAGAATCCTCTTGCATTCAGATGGTATAATCCCGATCAGGTAGTTTCCGGGAAAACCATGAAAGAACATCTTCGGTTTGCGGTGGCTTACTGGCATTCATTCTGCGGTGACGGAACCGATCAGTTCGGAAATGCCACACATCTTTACCCATGGAAGGATTTGCCGGAGAATGACCGGATTCAGCAGAGGCTGGAAGCTGCTTTTGAATTTATAACAAAGATCGGCGCTCCCTACTATTGTTTTCATGATGTGGATGTCGTAGGAGGTGACGGATCGGTTTTTGATATCGAGAAACGTCTTGAAAAGTTTGTCCCCGTTATGAAGAAATTACAGGAACAAACAGGTGTGAAACTTCTCTGGGGAACCGCCAACCTCTTTTCAAATCCAAGGTATATGAACGGAGCTGCAACAAATCCTGACTTTGCAGTTGTGACTAATGCTGCAGTTCAATTAAAAAATGCCATCGATGCAACGATCGCTCTGGGAGGCGAGAATTATGTTTTCTGGGGTGGACGGGAAGGATATATGAGCCTCCATAACACGAACATGAAAAGGGAGCTCGAACATATGGGTATGATGCTGACTATAGCCCGTGATTACGGGAGGAAAAAAGGTTTCAAAGGCACTTTCCTTATTGAGCCCAAACCCATGGAGCCAATGAAACATCAATATGATTATGATACTGCCACAGTGATAGGTTTCCTGAACAAATATGGCCTTGAAAAGGATTTCAAGCTTAATATCGAGGTCAATCATGCAATTCTTGCCGGTCATACATTTGCACATGACCTTCAGGTGGCTGCTGATGCCGGATTGCTGGGAAGCATAGATGCCAACAAGGGGGACTATCAGAACGGTTGGGACACAGACGAATTTCCGACTAATATTTATGAAGTTACTGAAGCAATGATGGTAATTCTCCAGGCAGGAGGGTTCAGTACGGGAGGAATAAATTTTGATGCGCATATAAGGAGGAATTCGACAGATCCTGAAGATCTGTTCATTGCCCATATCAGCGGCATGGATACGTTTGCAAGGGCTCTTATTATTGCTGACAAAGTATTAAAAGAGAGTGATTATCTTAAGATGAAAGAAAAGAGATATGAGTCTTTTGACAAAGGTGCCGGAAAAGACTTTGAGGCAGGCAGGCTGAAAATGGAAGATCTCAGGGAAATAGCAATGAAAGCCGGAGAACCTGCGGTAAGGAGCGGCAAGCAGGAACTCCTTGAACAGCTTATCAATATGTATATTTAATTATTTAGCCTTTTCAGTTTCAGAGTGAAGAAGTAGTAATCTCAAATTCCGGAGGATTTGCGATAGATTTCTTCACTTTGCACAAGCCTGCAACGTGCAGTACTGATGCAATATATTTCTCGGGAAAATCAGGAGGAAGCTTGATATCTATTACTATTGAGGTGGGAAGTCCGGTTTCTTCACTGAAGACGGTCTTTTGAATGATTTTAATGTTGTCGGTTGGTATTTGCCGGTTATCACAGAATGATTTTACATATATGCCTGCACATGTGCCTATGGATGCAAGATAAAGTTCAAAAGGGGAGGGCGCAGTATCTCCGCCGCCATTGTCGAGAGGCTGATCGGTTCTGATTATATGTCCGTGGGAATGAGCGGTAACCACTTTGCCGCCTTCGAAGGTAATTTCCATCATCTTTATAAAGGTAATTTTACTATTGTCGAAAAAAAAGTTTTAATTCCTTTCTGCAACAAGCAGAAATATATCAAATTGTTTAATTGAGGTTTGGGTTATTTCCCTGGTGATCACATAGCATTTCTCATGTGAAATGTTCGTGTAGCCATGTTGTTTAAGAAGGCCTGAAAGTTGTCCGGGATCAAATCCCCTGTGACCTGAAAAATCCATGCCATGGAAGGATCCGTCTTCAGGATACAGATCAGCAACAGCCAGATGTCCATGAGGAGAAAGCATTTTATGGAATTTTAGTATAATACCCTCTATGTCATCGACATGATGAAGAACCATCTGTGTCATTATCAGATCAAATTTCTCGTCTTCCCAGTCATTTTTCTCCAGATTGAAAAACAGAGGTTTAAGATTTTTTGCATCAGCTCCTTTTGTCTTTTCGGTCATTATTCTTACCATTTCGGTGGAGCTGTCCATCATTATAATTTCTCCCAGGTCATTCTGAAGCAGGAAGCTGGTCAGGCCAGTTCCGGCTCCAAATTCCAGTGCTCTCATTGACCTGTTAAGGGGTATCCTTTTCCTTATCAGTTCTGCTACAGCTGCTGAACGCTCTATATGCATGGGATTAAGATCCCATCCTGCTGCTTTGATGTCAAATTCATTCATAATTACAAATCTGTTTTTCTGTATTTACCGGAATGCCGGATGGGGAATTAATGCTTTCGCATCCGGCATATCAGGTAAAATACAGGATTACAGATAAATTGGTTAAGAAATTGTTTATTTCTTCAGTACTGTTTTAAATACATCCTCCTTATCCAGTTTTTTAGTGCAGAAGAACCAGTCGTAACATTTCATTTCGGTCTTGTTTTCCATTCTTTCCTTTGCCACACCGCATGAGCCTGCAGTCGGGACTATAACGTCGTCACCCGGGCGCCAGTCGGCAGGGAGGGCCACTGAAAATGCATCAGCGGTCTGGAGGCCAATCAGCACCCTGTAAAGTTCGTCGAAATTACGGCCGAGGCTGAGAGGATAGTAAATAATCGTACGGATGATCCCTTTCGGATCGATGAAGAACACTGCTCTTACAGCTTTTGTGGAGCTTTCACCTGGTTGGAGCATACCGTATGTTTTGGCTACTTCCATTGTGATATCCTCTATAAGAGGGAAGTTGACCTCGACATTTTTCATGCCTTTATATTCAATTTTCTCCTTGATTGTCCTCAGCCATGCGATATGGCTGTAGAGGCCGTCAACGGAAAGTCCTACCAGTTTGCAGTTGGCTTCGTTGAATTTCTTTTCCAGGCTTGCGAATGTTATGAATTCCGATGTGCACACCGGTGTAAAATCGGCGGGATGGCTGAACAGGATAACCCATGATCCGGAATAATCAGCAGGGAAGTTTATGTTTCCCTGTGTTGTTACAGCTTTGAATTCAGGTGCTTTGTCGCCGATACGCGGCATTGAGTAAGTTTTTTCTTCCATGATAGTGTTTATTAGATTGTTTGAAATGAGTGTTTTATTGTCTTTTCATCAGCATCAGATCGATGTCTTCCTTAAGGGCCTGAAGATCCTCTTCATGTTCCACTTCCTGTGAAAGGATTGTGAGGATCATATTATAGGATACAGGATCTCCTTCGCGTGTCAGGTCAAGAAGCGAATTATAAACGCGGATAGCGCATTGTTCACCCTTAATATTCTGGTTCAGGATTTCCTCAACATAATGATCTGTGGGGGCGTCATATCCACATCCGGTGATTCTTAGCCATTCTGCCGGCGACAGAACGGGAGTTCCCCCGAGTTGGATTATTCTGGTTGCAATAAGTTCGGCATGGCTTAGCTCTTCGGTGGCATGGAGGGTAAGTTCGGCAATAACCGCATCTTTCATAGGGCCTTTTACGACTTTTGCCCCAATCCAGTATTGATAATATGCAAGCCACTCGTCGGCCAGTGCTTTGTTTAGAAGGTCAATAAGTTCGTCGACGTTCATTTTGACGATTTCTCTTCCTTTTTGTCCCATAGTTTTTAGTTATTAAGGTTAATATGATGTAAGTGAATATGTCTTTTCAGCAGTCATTGGTTGGTTTCACGGTTTTTACTTCTGAAGGTTCTTTTATGTATTTTCCGATTATCTGGAGTCTGACATCCTGGATCTGGAAGTCAGGTATTTGTTTCTTTTTGAAATAATCCTCGAGCAGTTTATTGAGATCATTGTCGAAATAGTCTTCAATCAATTCAGAGTCAGTGCAATACAGGTGATGGTGTTTTTCAGGTACGGGGTCATAACGAATGACGTCGTTTTCGGTTTTAACTCTTGTGACGATACCCTTTTCGATAAAAGCATCTAGTATTTTATAAACAGTTCCTATAGGAACGTGGGGGTAGCTGATTCTCATATATTCCGAGATTTCCTCGGCGGCTGGGTGGTTGTTAAGGTTAAGGATAATATCGAGGACTGCTATGCGCTGTGGGGTTATTCTGAGTCCTTTTTCGGTGAGGATCCTGATAGCGGTTTTGTTTACCATATTGTTGTGATTAAGTGGTAATTAAAATATTAGGAACAGATCAGAAACCAGGAGATAAAAGGTAATAAAAGATCCTGACATTGGAAAGTAAATGTTGGATGATTTTTCGGATTTCCAGGCATTAATTATTATCGGATAATATTACTGAAAAGAGAATGGGTTTCATATGATATGAAGTTTGAGGAATCAATATGGATCAGAAAAGAAGTGTATTTTGAAGAGTTTAATGATTAAAGGAGTATTGTTAGTTTAGGTGAATAAATTTTATATATGACTAATTAGCAGAAGAATATATTTATCAAATGCTACCATATATTGAAAGGAATAATAAATTATATTATATCAACTATTATAAATGAAATGAAGTGTAAAGATAGAAAATATTATTTAAGAATAATATTTAAAAGCAATAAAATATTAAGGGAGATATATTATTAAAAGAGAATAATTACAATATAATATTATAATATAAATAATATTACACTGCAGAAGAGATAAAAGCGTAAAAGATAAATTAAATTAAAAGATAAAGTATATTAAAAGAAAAATTATATTAAAAGATAAAATAAATTAGAAGAGAATAAATATCTATTAAGAAAGAGTATAAATTACAAACGCGTCTTAACAGAAAATGAAACCCCATTAACAAACCACAAACTGATAGAGTGTCATTAGCTTTGTGTAAATGAACTGGTAATTGCATCACGGTCCACAACTGTTCCGGAGCCGGACCTCGGTCCCAAAAACCAGTTGATCTGACAGAAATAATCTATTCTTAAACTGGATGGCAGCAAAATGACTGAAAATTAACTATTTTAAATTCCTGAAAATTAAATGTGTTCTTCCGGGCTTGTTCCTGAATAATCAATCTGGTCAACGATTCAACCATGAGATAAAAACTTATCAATAAAAAAAAGTGAGATGACCACTCTCACTCTCACTCTTTCCTAAGTCGGCCCGGAGGGAATCGAACCCTCGACCCCATGATTAAGAGTCACGTGCTCTGCCAGCTGAGCTACGGGCCGGTAATTTTCGCCCCCAAAATTACAAATATTGTTTTATGATGTTCAAAATATAACATTATTCTTCCTTGATTTTATTCACCAACACTGAACCAGTCCGAAACATCCAGAAACCCCTCTTCCCCTTCGCTGAGGTGATGAAATTCATTTGTATGCTTGTTGTAAATGTAATCCCTGCTCCATTCTTCAGCGTTTTCCACAACCTCCTTTATCGATTCAATGATAAAATGAAGTTCATCAACCGTCATCGTGGGATGCAGCGATAACCGGATCCATCCGGGCTTCATCGAAAGGTCGCCGGCTTCTATCCTGTCGGTGATCTCCTTCGACAGACGGAAATCTACATTCAGCAGAAAATGCCCGTAGGTACCGGCACAAGAACATCCGCCCCTGACCTGAATTCCAAACCTGTCATTGAGCAGCTTCGTGACCAGATTATGGTGTATTTTATCAACGTAAAAGGAAAATACACCAAGCCGCTCATTTATATTGTCAGCAAGAATATGGAGACCCCTGACTTTCGAAAGTTCACGGAAAACAATATCTATAAGCTCCTTTTCCCTCCTCTGGATATTCTCAGTCCCCATCTCCTCCTTTAGCCTTACAGCCAGCGCCGCCCTGATGCCCTGAAGAAATCCCGGAGTACCGCCATCTTCCTTGACTTCAATATCTGAAAAATAACTGTACCCTCCCCACCTGTTTGTCCACTTAACTGTTCCTCCGCCGGGCGTATCAGGAGTTTCATTCTTGTAAAGCTGCCTGTTGAAAACAAGTACTCCCGCGCTTCCGGGACCTCCAAGAAATTTATGCGGAGAGAAAAATACGGCATCAAGCTGTTCCATCGGATCAGCCGGATGCATATCAATATCAACATAAGGAGCCGAAGCTGCAAAATCGACAAAACAATAACCATTGTTCTCATGCATGATCCTGGCAAGCTCATAATACGGAGGCATGTAACCAGTTACATTGGAACACGCTGTAAAGGAGCCTAACAGAAGCGGACGACCCCTGAAATTGGTTATCTGCCGTCTGAGTGCATCAGGATCAACCTTAAGATCAGCACCAGGTTCAAGAACAACCACCTCAGCAAGCGTCTCAAACCAGCTTGTATGATTTGAATGATGCTCGGCATGTGTCAAAAAAACCACTGGACGATTCTCATTCGGGATCTCCCTGCAGGCGTTGTATTCGCCATGACTGAAAACGCAATAGTTAACTGCCTGCTCAGGTACCTTCAACCCCAGTATCCTCTGAAGCTTGGCAATAGCAGACGTCATCCCGGCACCTGTAAATATCAGAACATCATCCTTATTTGCGTTGATATGCCTCTTGACGGCCTTCTGGGCCAGATGATATGCTGCTGTCATCGCCTTTCCGGTAGCCGACGATTCGGAATGAGTGTTGCCAACAAGAGGACCTATGTCGTCTGAAATCCTTTTTTCAATTGTCCTGTATAACCTTCCGCTTGCAATCCAGTCGGCATACACAAGTTTCTTCTTTCCATACGGAGTGGTAATTTCAGCATCAATGCCGACTATGTTCTTCCGGAATTTTTCGAAATATCTCTCTAGATCCTGCATCAGGATAATTTTTTAGCGTAAAATGCTGAGCGTAAAATTATCAAATATTTGCTTATTACCTTCAGCCTCCTTTAAGCATTGCACATAACCCTGCCGACAGTGAACATTAAATGCCATCCTTCTTTTCATTAAACTCACTCAGGTTAATCCAGGTGATCTAAGTCCTCCGGGTACATTAAGTACTTATTTTATTGAGGGATTATAAACATTTAAAAATGGTAAGTTTTCAACATCACTTTAATCATTTTTTATTTGGATTTTATTGCCGCGAAATTTACTTTTACGCCGCAAAATCAATTTTTCATTCGATATGGACGACGGCCCTGCGAGTTTATTAATTAATAACCTGGTTTAAGGGAAGCAGCCTGTTCATCCGGTCGCTTCCTTGAATATCAGAAACTGGAAGGAGGTGACTATGACATCACTCACAACATTTTATTTAAGCGGAATAATCGGCAAGGAGGTATTCGGTGCCGACGGTGATGCAATTGGATTCATAAAGGATCTGCTCATAAACAATGCTCCTTCGGGACTCAATGATCCAAGCCAGCAGCTTGTAACAGGGGTAAAGCTGAAGATCGGAAAGCTTACCGGATTCTATTCATTTTCAACCTTCAGGGTTGTAAAAGCCCGCGAAATGCTGAATGTAAACTGCACTGAACTTATTGAAATGAATCCTGATGATGTTGCAAACGGTTTATTGCTTGTGGAAAATATGCTCGACAAGCAGATTGTTGACCTGAACGGCAGAAAACTTGTCAGGGTGAATGATGTAAGACTTGCTACCCTCCCTACAGGTACATTTGCCGTGGCTGTTGATATTGGCATTGAGGGCCTTCTCAGGAGGATCGGCATTCTTGCTCCGATAAAAAGGATCCTCGATCTTGCAGGAGTAAAAATTCCTTCAAAATTCATTTTGTGGGACGATATGGAGGCAATAGATTTTTCAAATCGCAATATCAAACTGTCGAAAAGTTACTCAAAGCTTCATACTCTCCACCCTTCCGATATCGCCGACATCCTCGAGGACCTTGGGAAAAAAACAAGCACCTCGGTTTTCTCTGCTCTTGATGAAGAAAAGGCTGCCGACGTACTTGAGGAAATGGAAACCCAGAGACAGATCCATATAATCGAAAGCCTGCCTGTAAACAAAGTAGCTGATGTGCTTGAAAAAATGCCTGCTGATGAGGTGGCCGACATACTCGATGAAATAGAAGATGAAAAAGCTGAAATGCTGCTTAAGGAAATGGACAGCGAGTCATCGCAGGAGGTAAGGGAACTTCTTGAATATCCCGACAATTCTGCCGGCGGACTGATGACAACTGATGTGATATCCTTCAGACCTGAAGTTACTGTGGATTACATTATTAAGGAACTGAGAAACAAAAAGCCCGAACCTGCAGAACTGTATACCCTGTTTGTTACCGAGGAGAATGATAAACTGGTCGGTACATTCGACCTACGCGATCTTGTTGTTGCAGAACCGGAAACGACTGTAAAAACCATAATGAGATCTGATCCCGTATACCTTTACGATGATCAGAGGATCGATGATATTGCAGAAACCATTTCAAAATATAACCTTCTGGCGGTACCCGTTGTCGACCAGGAAAAACTCCTGCAGGGAATGGTTGTGGTTGACGATGTTATCGAAGACCTTATAAACAAAAGAAGAACTAATAAGCGATAATTTCAGAATAGTTGCCAATGACCAGGTTTTCAAAAACAAGATTTTATAAGAACTTAGCAATATTTTTTGCTCTCCTGGGACCCGGAATAATAACCGGAAGTGTTGACAATGATGCAGGAGGAATTACGACTTATTCCGTTGCCGGAGCCATGTACGGCTACGGGATGATCTGGACCCTGATACCATCATTGCTTGTTCTTCTTGTCATCCAGGAGATGAATGCAAGGATGGGAATAGTAACAGGAAAAGGACTTTCTGATCTGATAAGGGAAAATGCCGGGGTAAAAGTTACCTTCTTTATTTTTATCGGCCTTCTTCTTTCAAATATAGGGAATACAACAACTGAATTTGCGGGAGTTGCAGGAAGCATGGAAATCTTCGGTGTAAGCAAATATATTTCAGTACCTCTCGCCGCTTTCATTGTCTGGTTCCTTGTAGTTAAGGGAACCTACCAGATAGCAGAACGGATTTTTCTTATTTTCAGCGCTTCCCTTCTAACATATGTCATATCGGCTTTAATGGCCAAACCTGACTGGGGAGAGATCGGAACGGCAATCATCCGCCCCGGTATTGAACTAAATACTCAAAGCCTCACAGTCATTATAGCACTCGTCGGTACTACAATAGCACCATGGATGCAGTTCTACATGCAGTCGTCTGTTATTGAAAAAGGACTGGAAATGAAAAGCTACAAATTCACTGTTCTCGATATAATAATAGGGTGTATTGTTACTGTTGTGGTTGCATTTTTTATCATGGTGGCCTGCGGCTCTACACTTTATCCTAACGGTATAGAGATTTCTGAAGCCAAGGACGCAGCACTGTCGCTGGAGCCTCTTGCAGGCAGGCTGGCATCCCATGTTTTCGCTTTCGGTCTTTTTGTGGCTTCAATCTTTTCTGCCACCATACTTCCTCTTGCCACTGCATTTTATGTCTGTGAAGCTTTTGGTTTTGAAGCGGGGATAGATAAGAGCTGGGACGAAGCAAGAGAATTCTATGTGCTTTACACCGGCATCGTCGTCCTTTCGGCGATCATAATTCTGATACCCAATGCCCCTCTGATAGATATATCAATCTGGTCGCAGGTACTGAACGGCATATTGCTTCCTGTTGTTCTTGTCAGCATGATATTCCTTATTAATAATAAGAAAATAATGGGCGATTATACGAACAAACTGTACCAGAATATTATAGGCTGGGGAGCAGTAGGAGCATTGGTAATACTCTCAATTGTTCTCCTGATTCTGCCTCTTGCAGGAAAGTGATCCCCATTATTTCACTGTAGGCCAGGCTCCGTTTTCGAATCTGACAGCTTTAATCAGGTTCGGATCAAGGATAATGTGCTTAATAAGCTTTCTGTTCCAGGTATAGGTAATATGTACCATGCCGTCTGATGATTGTATAACGGCGGGATATGAGTATTCAGATCCCTTCTCATCATTTTCAAGAAGTGCTGCGGCTTCCCAGTCTATACCATCATCCGAAACTGCAACATTCAGCATGTAACGGCCAGCCGTGAGATGGTTATATACAATTATATGCCTGCCGTCCTTAAGCGTGACTGCATCAATACCTGAATTTGGATTTGGAAGTTCTGCAGGTTTCAGCCCGGTCCAGTGGGCGCCGTTATCTTCCGACCATGAGGTGAAAATCTTTCCCTGTCTGGTACGGCATAGCAATTGTATCTTCCCATGCGGATGCATCAGAACCGAAGGCTGTATTGCCGAGATGCTACTGTCATTAAGCGCTTCCGTCCTTTCCCACGAAATCCCGTTGTCAGGAGTCATCTCCATATGTATCCTCCACCCCTGATCCTCAGTGCTTGAAGGACAGAGGAGAATTCCGTTATTCAGCAAAACAGGCTTGTTTTTGACAGGCCCGATTATCCCTTCAGGCAGTCTTCTGGAAGCCGACCACGACAACCCTTTATCGCCTGATGTGATAAGTTCTCCCCACCATGTTGATGGACTTGGCCCAACCTTGTAGAAAAGAATTATCTCATCTCCGCTGTTATAAAGTACAGGATTCCAGCAAGGATAACGTTTGTCCTGCCTGACACCGTTTGCTGCTTCTTCCGGCTTGCTCCACTTGCCATCCGAATATCTGCTGATCCAGATCCCTACATCAGGATTTTTCTCTGCTGTCCCGCCAAACCATGCGGAAATATAGCCTCCGTCAATCTGAGCTATTGTTGAGGCGTGGCAGCTTGGGAACCTGACATCCCCGGGCTGATAGATGAATTCGGATTTAAGAATGCATCCTTCACCTTGATACAGATCCTGGGCTGAAAGGACGGCATTAATTAAAAGAAGGAATATCAATGCATTGCTCTTTTTCATTTTTTTCTCCTGATTATATTGCTTAAAATAAATCCTGTCAGAAAGATAATGACAGTCCCGAAAACAATAGTAAGGTTCGCATGGAACTGGCTTCTGAAAGATAATAGTTTTTCACCGGTAAAACAGATGGGCGACAGGCTCATCCAGGTTATCATCAGAACGCCTGCAATCACTGCGATAACTGCATTGAAACGGGTTGCTTTTTTCGAGATATAGCCCAGAAGGAAAAGTCCGAGCATACCTCCGCTGAAGATCGAAGCCAGGGCCCACCAGGCATCGAGAACGCTTTCGACTCCAACAAGTGCAAGAGCAATAAGAATACCCATAATCCCTGTTATCATCGAAGAAACGTGAAGTACCATCATTGAAGACCTTTCATCCGCATTTTTTCTGAAATATCTCTTATAGTAGTCTGTCAGGAAGATCGTTGCAGTACTGTTCAGACTTGTTGATACTGTGCTCATCCCGGCAGAGAATATTGCTGCAATAAGGAGACCTGTCATCCCTGCCGGCAATCCGGTAGCTATGAAATATGGAAACACTCTGTCTCCGGATCCCGGTTGGCGCAGTGCTTCAGGCAAAAGGTCAGGCCGAGCCGTATAGTATGAAAACAAGGCTGTCCCGATATAAAAAAAGATTGCTGAAACAGGTATATACAACAATGATCCGAACAGTGCTGAGAACTTGGCTCCTTTTTCAGATCCTGAGGCCATATAACGTTGAATATAATTCTGGTCGATACCGTAATTCTGAAGATTTATGAAAAGACCATACACAAGTACAACCCAGAAAGTTGAATCCCTGAGGCTGGTACCAAAGCTGCCCAGACTGAATTTATGGTTCAGCGCAGCGATCCTGAATAGCTGTCCTGCACCTTCAGGCATCGAAAACGTAAGAAATAAGGCACATACTATTGCCCCGGCGATAAGTATTATTCCCTGAATGGTGTCGGTCCATATTACAGCCTGTATTCCTCCGAGCATTGAATAGAGAATAACTGCTACTCCCGTGATCACAATAACGGTTCTGACATCCCATCCGAAAAGCGCATTTACGGGAAGGGCAAGGAGGAGAAGTATTGCTCCGGTACGCATCAGCTGGGTCAGTATGTAGCACATTGAGGCATAAATCCTCGCCCAGGCACCAAAACGCAGTTCGAGATAATAATAAGCCGAAACATTCCCTACTTCCCTGTAAAGGGGTACAAAAAACCTTACAGCGGCATATGCTGCAAAAGGTATTGAAAGGCTGAATACATAAGCGTTCCAGTTGGTGGAATAAGCTTTCCCCGGAAGACCCAGAAAGCTGATGCTGCTGACAAATGTGGCAAAGATCGACATCCCTATTACCCATGCAGGGATCTTTCCTCCACCCGTTGTGAACTGGGAGATTGTTTTATTTCTTTTGAAAAAACTTGCACCCAGAATGACATTGCCTGCAATCAGAACAAAAAGTACTATTGCGTCAATTAAAGAGAGCTTCATCAGGAAATTTTTGAAATCAAATTGGCTTAGGTTGAGCCGTTAAATTTACAATTTAATATTAGATTTGTATTATTCCGGCAGCCATCACAGGCCGGAATTGCATTACCTGTAAAACAATCTTCATGAAAGGTTATTTTGAATCAGGATCTTATGAAAGCCCCGTTAAAGGGAAACGAAATCTGTTCGACAGGATTATCCATTGCAACAGGTTGTATTTCACTCTGAAATACGCTGTTATTGTATTCAGGACTCGCAGGCAGGCAATAAAGGGTGTATATGATACAAAAGCCTGGGCTGACTCCTCTTTTTTTATCTTCAGGTTCATTGAAAAAGCCGGTGGAAAATTCAGTATTTCCGGGATGGAGAACATCGGAAAGGATCCCGGGCCTGTTGTATTCATAGCCAATCATATGAGCACCCTCGAGACCATGATACTTCCGGGGCTTATTGCCCCGCACAGGGAAGTGACTTTTGTCGTAAAGGACAGCCTCGTCAGTCATCCGCTTTTTGGTCATGTAATGCGTTCCAGGGATCCTATAGTTGTGGGCCGGACCGATCCCAGGAAGGATCTTGAGGAAGTTATGACCAAAGGCCCTGAACTTCTTGCAAAAGGAACCTCCATTGTAATATTCCCCCAGAGCACCCGGAGCCTGGTCTTTAATCCGGAGGAGTTCAATTCGCTGGGGGTTAAACTGGCAAAAAAGGCAGGAGTAAGAGTGATACCAGTGGCGCTTAAAACTGACTTCTGGGGACAGGGAAAGCTGATTAAGGAACTCGGACCGCTCGACAGCAAGAAAATAATTCATTTCAGGTTCGGTGAGCCCTTCCCTGTAACCGGAAGCGGAAAATCCGAAAATCAAAGGATAATCGATTTTATCCGGTCTTCCCTGGCAGAATGGGAAAATAAAAGGCAGTAAAATCAGATATTGACAGAAATCCTTTTTACCGCTAAGGTCGCAAGGTCTGCGCAAAGCAAAAGAGTTAATAATTGATTTTTATCACTTTGCACCCTGAGCTAATAAAGTCTGCGAATTTTGCGGTTTTTGGATTTCTTTATAAGGAATCTCCCCGCTCAAGTCCTTACATTTTTTATATTTTATTTTAAGTGTAAATCATACATTTAATTAAATTTTTTTTATCTAAATTTGATGAAAAGGTTGTAATACTTTTATCCGGATCTGAACCTCAATAATATCAAATAACCGTAAAATACTAACTTAAAAAGCTGATTATGGGAATATTAGACTGGATTGTCCTTGGTCTGTTCTGCCTTGGACTAATTGGCATTATAATCTGGGTTGCAAAGAAGAAATCGGAGACAACAACAGATTATTTCCTTGCGGGACGTGATGCTACATGGTTAGCCATCGGATCCTCGATCTTTGCTTCCAACATAGGTTCGGAGCATCTTGTAGGTCTGGCAGGGGCAGGAGCCTCAAGCGGAATGGCGATGGCCCACTGGGAGATGCACGGATGGCTGATATTGATACTTGGGTGGTTTTTCGTTCCGTTCTATGCCAGGAGCGGTGTATTCACCATGCCGGAGTTTCTTGAGAAAAGGTATAACAAAGGCGCCAGAAGTGTACTTTCAATAATATCTCTTGTCAGTTATGTCTTTACAAAGGTAGCTGTGACGGTTTATGCCGGCGGAATAGTGTTCAAACAGGTTTTTGGGATCGAGTCGATGTTCGGGATCGATTTCTTCTGGATCAGCGCCGTCGGTCTTGTTGTCCTGACAGGTATTTATACTACACTCGGGGGTATGAGGGCAGTGCTTTGGACGTCTGTTCTGCAAACCCCTATACTGCTTCTTGGTTCGATAGCCATACTCATTATTGGCCTTGTGAAACTTGGAGGATGGTCCGAAATGATGGAAATATGCCGTGCAGTTCCCGTGAATGCGGAAGGGGATACGATGACTCATCTCATGAGGTCGGCAAATGATCCTGAATTTCCATGGACCGGAGTTATCCTCGGCTCGGCAATAATCGGCTTTTGGTACTGGTGTACCGACCAGTTTATAGTACAAAGGGTTCTTTCAGGAAGGAATCAGACTGAATCGAGAAGAGGAGCCATTCTGGGTGCCGGGTTTAAGCTGCTTCCGGTTTTCATCTTTCTGATCCCCGGGATGATCGCCTATGCCTTAAATACAAAGGGAGTTATTACCCTTCCGAATTCCGATGCGGCATTCTCGGTTCTTGTAAAAGAACTTCTGCCGATGGGCTTTAAAGGTCTTGTGGTCGGAGGAATCCTTGCAGCTCTGATGAGTTCGCTTGCCTCTCTCTTTAATTCATCGGCCACACTTTTCACTGTCGACTTCTATGAAAAATTCAGGCCGCAGGCCACAGAAAAGGAACTTGTACGGGTAGGCAGGATAGCAACTGTTGTAGTTGTTGTTCTTGGAGTGCTCTGGATACCAGTCATGAAAGGCCTTGGTAAGTTCCTGTATGCCTACCTGCAGGATGTCCAGTCTATGCTGGCTCCCGGCATCGCTGCAGTGTTCCTTCTGGGAATTCTCTCGAAAAGGATAACTCCGAAAGCCGGATTTATAGGCCTTCTGACAGGTTTTGTCCTGGGCATGACACGCCTTGGATTCAAGGTATTTGGAACCGGTATGGGCCAGGACGGAATACTTTATTCAATTTTCCTGAAAATGAACGGATACAACTATGAGGTTATCCTGTTCTTCCTGGTAATAGTACTTATGATCGTAGTAAGCTACTTCACACCAAAAGCCGATCCTGTTGCCATAAAAGGCCTGTACGTCGGTTCGGCTTCGGCTGAGCAGAAAGCTCTGACAAGGGCAAGCTGGAATAACTGGGATCTCTTCTTCTCAGGCATAATCATAGTGGTGATAATTGCATTTTATGCATATTTCTGGTAAGTCATTAGTGATCAATGTCAAAAAATATAGAGCATGTATAACTTTAACAATAAAGAGATCTGGTTTGTTACCGGTAGTCAGCATCTGTACGGACCGGATACGCTGCTCCAGGTGGCAGCAGATTCAAGAGCGATAGCAGAAGCCCTCGACAATTCGCTGAAGATCCCCGTAAGGATATTGTTTAAACCTGTGCTGACTACGGCTGATTCAATATTTGATTTGTGTTCCGAGGCAAACAATAACAAAAACTGCATCGGCCTGATAACTTGGATGCATACTTTCTCTCCCGCAAAAATGTGGATAAGGGGTCTTTCAGTGCTTAACAAGCCATTCCTGCATTTGCACACACAGCTCAACCGCGATATACCATGGGATACTATCGACATGGATTTCATGAACCTGAACCAGTCAGCTCATGGAGACCGTGAGTTTGGCTTTATAGGAACAAGGATGAGACTGAACAGAAAGGTTGTTGTAGGTCACTGGGAAGATCCGGATATTATCCACAGCATAGCCGTATGGTCAAGAGCAGCAGCAGCTTTCAATGACTCTTTCAATATGAAGGTCGCACGATTTGGCGATAATATGAGAGATGTTGCAGTAACCGAGGGTAATAAGGTCAGCGCCCAGATGAAGATGGGTTATTCAGTGAGCGGTTATGGTGTTGGAGATCTTGTAGCTGCTGTGAATGAAGTATCTGATCGTGAGATCAGTCTGCTTATTGATGAGTATAAATCGCTTTATAATATTACCCGCGACGTCGGGGAATCGCAAACGCTTAAGGAAGCAGCCAGGATCGAAGCCGGCATGGAGAAATTCCTGAAAGCTGGTGATTTTAAGGCATTTACCACAACTTTTGAAGATCTGCACGGACTTAAGCAATTACCGGGCCTGGCAGTTCAGAGACTGATGCAAAAGGGATACGGATTCGGCGCTGAAGGTGACTGGAAAACTGCAGCACTCGTTAGGTCAATGAAGGTGATGGCATACAGGCTTCCTGGAGGAACATCATTTATGGAGGACTATACCTATCATCTCGATCCTTCAGGGATGCGGGTCCTCGGTGCCCATATGCTGGAAGTGTGCCCTTCGATAGCGTCCGATAAGCCATATCTTGAAATTCACCCTCTGTCGATAGGAGGAAAGGATGACCCTGCCCGTCTGGTATTCAAATCAGCCACCGGAAAGGCAATATGCGCTTCACTTATAGACCTTGGAAACCGGTTCAGGATGATAGTAAATGAGATAGAAGTCGTTGATTGTCCCGATATGCCAAACCTTCCTGTTGCAAGTGTGCTGTGGAAACCGTTACCCGATCTGAAGACATCAGCAGCCGCCTGGATCCTTGCCGGAGGGGCACATCATACAGGCTTCAGTACGGCAATAACTTCCGAATATATTGAAGACCTGACAACAATGATGGGAATGGAATATCTTCTCATTGATGAGAAATGTGAACTGTCTGCCTTTAAAAAGGATTTGAGGCTGAATGAGATCTATTATCATATGGCAGGGGGAATTATCTGATCGGGAAGGTAAACAGGATATAATAGGATCTTTGTAATCGATTCTGATGAAACTTTATTCGGAACATACAAAACATCTTGTTGCAGTTGATTGTATCATTTTTGGCTATGACATTCTCGAAAAGGAGATAAAACTTCTTCTGATTAAGAGGGATTTTGAGCCTGCAAAGGGAAAATGGTCACTGGCTGGAGGTTTTGTTAGAAAAGATGAGAGCCTGGATGATGCTGCAAACCGAATACTTTTCAGTCTTACCGGGCTGAGTGATTTATATCTTGAACAATCATACACGTATGGCCGCATTGACAGGGATCCTGGTGCCCGTGTTATATCAACTTCCTACAGCGCGCTTATCAAGATCAAAGATCTCGACAGGGAATTGAAGGAACTGCACGGAGCACATTGGCAATCCCTTTCGCGGCTCCCTCATCTTATCTTCGATCACCAGGAGATGGTAAAAAAGGCTCTGGGTGACCTCCAGATGACTATAAAGGTAAAACCCGTCGGCTTTGCTCTTCTGCCTGAGAAGTTCACCCTTGTCCAGCTACAGGATTTATATGAAGCCATTTACCAGAGAAAGATTGACAAGAGGAATTTCAGGAAGAAAATCCTTTCAATGAACATTCTTGAGAAACTTGATGAAAAGGAAAAGGAGA
This sequence comes from Bacteroidales bacterium, assembly GCA_012517605.1. Classification (GTDB taxonomy): domain Bacteria; phylum Bacteroidota; class Bacteroidia; order Bacteroidales; family VadinHA17; genus LD21. The sequence goes on along the minus strand of JAAYUS010000150.1, from coordinate 14,661 downwards.
CATCAAAGAAAGGCGCCTGGTATTACAGGTTCAACAGGGAGAGTTATGAACTCCACAGGAAACAGGGCTTCTATTTTAACCTTGATGTTAATTAGAAGCTCCCGGATTTAATAATAATTAAATACATTATACTATGCTGGAAAAGTTGAAGAGAGAGGTTTTCCAGGCAAATATCGACCTCGTAAAGCATGGCCTGGTGATACACACCTGGGGCAATGTGAGCGGAAAGGACCAGGAAAGCGGACTGATAGTCATCAAACCTTCAGGTGTCAGCTACTCATCAATGAAAGAGGAGGATATGGTGGTGCTCGACGGTGGGGGGAATAAGGTTGAAGGTAAATACAAACCATCAACGGATGCTCCTACTCACCTTTATTTATATAAAGCCTGGCCATCACTCGGAGGCATAGTTCACACTCATTCAGCTTATGCCACTGCCTGGGCTCAGGCAGGTAAGGACATCCCTCCTCTCGGAACAACACATGCCGACCACTACTATGGCGTGGTTCCATGTACCAGGGAGCTTACGGCTGATGAGGTTGAGACAGATTATGAACTTAATACAGGCAGGGTGATCGTTGAGCGGCTTAAAGGGCTTGATCCTCTTGCTTTACCTTCAGCCCTGGTTAACTGCCACGGGCCGTTTTGCTGGGGCCTCGACGCAGGTGAGGCCGTTTACAACGCTGTTGCTCTGGAAGAGATAGCAAGGATTGCCTTTTATACGGTGCTTCTTAAAAAAAGTGAACCTGTTGAAAGCTATCTCCTGAACAAGCATTTTAATCGTAAACACGGGAAAGATGCTTATTACGGACAAGAGGGAAAGAAAAATAAATAAATAAAATATTATGTCAGGGAAATATGTTATCGGGCTTGATTATGGCACTGATTCTGTTCGAGCGCTGGTAGTGGATGCAGCCACCGGGGAAGCCGCCGGTACTTCAGTTTTTGAATACCCGAGATGGAAAATGGGATTGTTTTGCGATCCTGCGGAAAACAGGTTCCGTCAGCATCCTCTCGATTATATTGAAGGCCTTGAGCAATCGATAAAGGGGGCCTTAAAGGATCTCAGCCCTGAGATCATCAACAATATTGAAGGAATAACGGTTGATACCACAGGATCGACTCCTGTTGCTGTCGACAGGGAAGGCGTTCCTTTGTCGATGAAGCCTGAATTCAGCGATGACCCGGATGCCATGTTCGTCCTCTGGAAAGACCATACTGCTGTAAAGGAAGCCGCGGAGATTAATGATCTTTCAGGAAAATGGGGCACCGATTATACAAAATATGAGGGCGGAGTATATTCATCTGAATGGTTCTGGGCTAAGATTCTGCATGTTATGCGGTCAAACAGGAAGGTAAGTGAAAATGCCTTTTCATGGGTTGAACATTGCGACTGGATCCCGGCCTTGCTCACCGGAATGACCGACCCGCTGAAAATCAGAAGAAGCAGGTGTGCAGCAGGTCATAAGGCGATGTGGCATGAAGAATTCAACGGGCTTCCGGATGAAAAATTCCTGGTAAGCCTCGATCCAGTCCTTGCAGGACTGAGAGATCGCCTTTACCGTGATACATATACCTGCGATGTATGTGTGGGAACACTTTCTGATGAGTGGGCCGAAAAACTTGGCCTCAGACAGGGCGTAAAGGTTGGAGCAGGAGCTTTTGATGCACACCTTGGTGCAATTGGAGGGGAGATCAGGCCTTATCAGCTGGTGAAAGTAATGGGGACATCGACATGCGACATGCTGGTCTCACCGATGGAAGAGGTTGGAAATAAACTTGTAGCCGGTATATGCGGTCAGGTTGACGGATCCATAATACCGGGAATGCTTGGTCTGGAAGCCGGACAGTCAGCATTCGGAGATGTTTATGCCTGGTTCGGGAAACTGCTTTTATGGCCATTAAATGAAATAACCGGCAAAATGTCGTGGCTCGACAAAACCACAAGGGAAAGGATAATTCAGGAGGCATCAGGAAGCATAATACCGGAACTGAGCCGTCATGCTGAATCCCTTCCCGATGATGAGACAGCCATTGTTGCTCTCGACTGGCTGAACGGCAGACGTACTCCTTATGCAAACCAGGAACTCAAAGGTGCAATAACGGGACTCTCCCTCGGATCGGATGCCCCAAGGATTTTCAGGGCTCTTGTTGAGGCAACAGCTTTCGGTTCGAGAATGATAAACGAAAGGTTTAAAGAGGAAGGGATCCGTATCGACGGTGTAATAGCCATTGGCGGCGTTGCTAAAAAGAATCCTTATGTTATGCAGATCGTGGCAGACATCCTTAATATGCCGATAAAAGTTGCAGGTCACGACCAGACATGCGCTCTCGGTTCGGCAATGGCTGCATCTGTAATGTCAGGGATTCACAGCGATTTTGAATCGGCACAGAAAGCCATGGGAGGAGGTTTCGAAAAGGTTTATGAACCTGATCCCGTCAGGGCTGAAAAATATGATTTGCTTTTCAGAAAGTATAAAAAGCTTGGATCATTTATTGAACTTGAAACCAAATAACGGATAAAATGAGAAAATCTCTGCTCTTAATCTCAGCTATTTTCCTGCTTTCCCCGTTCTATGCAAACGGACAGAAGGAAAATACTGCAGCTGTCAACCAGCTTGTAGTGATTGCCAATAATCCAGGTCCTGTTATCAGCAAAGACATCTATGGCCATTTTTCAGAGCACCTGGGAAGGTGCATCTATGAAGGAATATGGGTTGGAATGGATTCAAAGATCCCCAATACATATGGAATAAGGAATGATGTTCTTTTTGCTCTCCGTGAAATAAAAATACCCAACCTCCGCTGGCCTGGAGGCTGCTTTGCCGATACTTACCACTGGAAAGACGGCATAGGTCCGCAGTCAAAAAGGGCTTCAATAGTAAACACTCACTGGGGCGGTGTTACTGAGGATAATTCATTTGGAACTCATGAGTTCATGAAACTTACCGAACTGCTTGGCTGTGATGCCTATATAAACGGGAATGTTGGCTCCGGAACAGTCAGGGAGATGGCGGAATGGGTCGAATACCTGACCTCCGACGCCGACAGCCCGATGACGCGGCTCCGCAAGGAAAACGGCCAGGAGCAACCGTGGAAGGTAAAGTATTTTGCCATAGGCAACGAAAACTGGGGTTGCGGTGGCAACATGACAGCTGAATACTATTCAGATGTCATGAGGCAGTTCTCGACATATCTGAACAATTATGGGGATAACAGGCTTTACAGGGTTGCATGCGGCCCTTCCGACTTCAATGTTGCCTGGACCGAAACCCTTATGAAGGATCCTGCAACAAGGGGAAGGTTCCAGGGATTGTCAATTCACTATTATTCACTTGTCGATGGATGGAACAATAAGGGATCAGCCACTGATTTTGATGAAAGACAATGGTTTCAGACAATGAGGGCAAACCTGCAGATGGAACAGGTTATAAAAGGGCATGAGGCAATTATGGACCGCTATGACCCTCAGCATACCAAAGGACTGGTTGTTGATGAATGGGGCAACTGGTTCAACGTGGAGCCTGGCACAAATCCGGGTTTCCTGTATCAGCAGAACACCCTGAGGGATGCCCTAACAGCAGCAATACATCTTAATATCTTCAACCAGCATGCAGAAAGGGTCAAAGTTGCCAACCTGGCTCAGACTGTCAATGTCCTTCAGTCGGTCATACTGACAAAAGACGATAAAATGGTGCTTACCCCTACCTATCATGTATTCAGGATGTTCAGGGTTCATCAGAATGCGCGCCTGCTGAAAACCGACCTTAAATGCGAAGATTATGTAAATGGTGACAGGAAAATCCAGTCGGTGTCGGCATCAGCATCAGTCGACGATGCCGGAAAGGTGCATATTTCCCTTGCAAACCTCAATCCGGGCAAAGCGATAACACTCACCTGTCCCGTGATCGGAGAAACGTATAAGAAAGTGAGCGGTGAAGTTCTTACCGCGGGCTCAATGAATGCAATGAACACGTTTGAAGCCGCAGACAACATAAAACCTGCACCTTTTAACGGATTTACATACAAGGATGGTATCCTTACTGTAAACATGCCTTCAAAATCTGTGATTGTCCTTGAGCTGTCAAAATAAATTCCGATGAGAAGATTATTGCCTCTTTCTTTATTGATTTTCTTCTGTCTTTTACTGGCAGAGTGTTCAAAACCGCCATCGGCTGACTATCCCATACGTCCGGTTCCATTTACTTCAGTAAAGCTGACTGATAACTTCTGGGCACCCAGGATCAGGAAAAATGCCGAAGTGACAATTCCTATTGCTTTTTCTTACTGCGAGTCTTCGGGCAGGGTGAAGAACTTTGAAATAGCCGGGGGTCTTGATACCGGGGCTTTCAGGACACTTTATCCGTTTGATGATTCGGATGTTTTCAAGATAATTGAAGGAGCAAGCTATTCACTTCAGACATATCCTGATCCCAGGCTTGAAGGATATCTCGATACACTCATTTGGAAAATAGGACTGGCACAGGAAGATGACGGATACCTTTATACGAACAGAACCATTGCTGAAAAGCATGGAGGGAAGGGGCTTCATGAATGGGCAAGCCCCGAAAGATGGCTCCTCGATACCGTTTTGAGTCATGAACTTTATAACCTCGGTCATCTCTATGAAGCTGCAGTAGCTCATTACCAGGCGACAGGAAAGAGGTCTCTCCTGAATATCGCAATCAAATCGGCTGACCTGGTCAGCAAGGATTTCGGGCCTGGTAAAGTCACTGTCTACCCCGGCCACCAGGTCATTGAAATGGGACTTGTCAAACTTTACAGGACCACCGGCGACAAAAAATATCTCGATCTTGCGAAATTCTTTCTCGATATCAGAGGGCCTCATGGCGAACAATACAATCAGGCTCATCAGAAAGTTACTGATCAGAATAAGGCTGTAGGTCATGCAGTCAGGGCAACATATATGTACTCGGGGATGGCCGATATAGCAGCAATTGAAAACAATGCCGCCTATCTCAATGCAATAACGAGGATCTGGGAAGATATCGTCTATGGCAAGATATATGTCACGGGAGGCATAGGCGCCACAGGTGGAAATGAAGGTTTTGCAGACCCTTTTGTTCTCCCTAATGCCACCGCTTATTGCGAGACGTGCGCTTCAATAGGGGATATCTTTTTCAACCACAGGCTTTTCCTGCTTCATGGCGACGGTAAGTATATAGATGTGCTTGAAAAGACGCTTTATAACTCAATGCTGTCGGGAGTATCCCTTTCGGCTGACAGGTTTTTCTATCCCAATCCTCTGGAATCGGACGGGCGTCACCAGCGTCAGGCCTGGTTCGGATGTGCCTGCTGTCCTTCAAATGTTGCAAGGTTTGTGCCTGCAATACCGGGATATGTCTATGCTGTAAAAGGGAAGGATATTTATGTCAACCTTTATATTTCAAATGATGCGCAGATTGAGGCCGGAGGTGGGAATGTGAAAATTTCACAGAAGGCTGATTTCCCGTGGAGCGGCAGTGTGGAAATATCACTTGATCCTTCAGAAGAAGGAAGATTCACTTTGCGTCTCAGGATTCCCGGATGGGCGAGGAATGAAGCTTTGCCAGGAGGCCTTTATAAATTCAGCGATCATAACAATGAATCTGTTATGATTGTAGTAAATGGGGAAAACATAAATCCGGAGATTGCAGACGGCTATGCAGTCATTGACCGGAAGTGGAAAAAAGGAGACAGGATCTCACTTTTTATTCCGATGCCGGTCAGGAAAGTTGTTGCGGATACGCGGATAAAGGACGATGTAGACAAAATGGCAGTTCAGAGGGGACCGGTAATTTATTGTGCTGAATGGCCCGACAATTACGAAGGTCAGGTGCTGAATCTGGTTGTTGGAAGTGAACCTTCTTTTACGACTGAATACATTCCGTCGTTGCTCAACGGAACCCAGATTATCAAAACAAAAGGAAAGCTCACAAGACGTACACTTGACGGAAAAATAGAGGTATCAGATGAGAAGGATGTAACACTGATCCCCTATGCATTATGGAACAACAGGGGACCGGGTCAGATGAGGGTCTGGCTTCCTGTTAAACCTGAAAGCTCCAAGCCTCTGCCGGCTCCAACATTTGCATATCGGAGCAAGGTGTCGGGTAATAAGGTAACAAGAGATATTATTGCTGTAAAGGACCAGATAGGACCATCTGATTCGAACGACCATTCAGTATCATATTATCACTGGTGGCCTGATAAAAATCAGTGGGTTTACCTTCAATATGACCTTGATAAACCTGAAACGATTTCAAAGTCAAAGGTTTATTGGTTTGATGACGGACCCGATGGGGGTTGCAGGATCCCGGATGAATGGGAAATACAATACAAATCAGGAAATGCCTGGAAATCAGTACAAGCCGGTTCACCCTATAAAGTAACTAAAAACAGTTATGACTCAATTGAATTTGAACCGGTTAAGACTTCAGCAGTCAGGCTGATGGTTAAGTTAAATAAGGAATTCTCATCCGGAGTTTATGAATGGGTAATTGAATAAGAATAAATTCGGGCTTATTAATACCCGACTGTTGACTTGACAAATGGATTTTATCCATGCCTGAACGATGATTTTTATTCGTGAACAAAGTGATTCTGCCATGTATTATGGTCAAACAGGATCTCTGATGTGATTGAGAAAAAGTGGTCGTCAAACCTGTGATGCTCCGACCACGGCTTTTAATCCGTGTTCTGGCCTTGATCCTTTTCCGGACTTTAGTCCTGTAAAACAATAGTAATGAAAAAGCTGCAATCCATTTTACTGACCTTGATATTGATTGGCTTCACATCATGCATTAAAAGCAATCATCAGGGTCCAGTCTGTTATTATCTTAACAATGAGAAGGGCAAAGACAGTAATCCAGGTACGCTGAAAAAGCCTCTTAAAACAATAACTTCGATCAATAAGCTGATCGAAGCAAAACCAGGTAACATCTTCTTTGCAGGCGGACAATCCTACCCGGGCACCCTTGTCTTGACCGGAATAAACGGAGCTGATTCCGTTCCTTTCACTATTAGCTCCTATGGGAAAGGCAGGGCAGAGATCAACGGCGGAAACAATGAAGCAGTTTATATTAAAAACTGCAAAAACATCAGGATTGCAAATCTTATCCTAAGGGGCAGCGGCCGGAAGGATGGGAATACTGCCAACGGTCTGATGATGACCAGATGTGCGGATATTAAAATTGACAGCATTCATTCTGAAGGATTTCAGAAATCAGGAGTTGATCTTTATAACTGTACCAATGCAGAGGTAAAGAACGTGACTGCCACCGGAAATGGTTTTTGCGGGATCAACATTATGGGTTCTTCCCAGGATTCATCAAAGGGCATTCTTATAAAAGACTGCAATGCAGAAAACAACCCCGGGGATCCGACAAATCTTGGTAATCACAGCGGGAACGGAATACTTGTAGGTGTATCCCGCAATGTTACAATTGATCACTGCACTGCGACAAACAATGGCTGGGATATGCCGCGCCAGGGTAACGGACCGGTTGGAATATGGACATGGATGAGCGATCATGTTACTATCCAGTATTGCATAAGCTACAGAAACAGGACCTCAAAAGGCGGCAAGGACGGGGGAGGATTCGATCTTGACGGAGGCGTTACAAATTCATTGATCCAGTATTGTTTGTCGTACGAAAACGAAGGCGCAGGATATGGCCTTTTCCAGTATCCCGGGGCCTCCGGCTGGTCAGGAAATATTATCCGCTACTGTGTAAGCATAAATGATGCTCATACAACAGAAGGCTCAGGCAGCTTTTTTATCTGGAACGGTTCGGGTGAGAGCACTCAGCTAAGTGATTGTTATATTTATAACAATGTGGTTTATAATGAGCTGGCTCCGGTTATCAGCTTTGAAAATGCGTCGGAACACCGGAACTTTCTTTTTACAAACAACATTTTTATAGGGAACGATCAGCTTGCAGGGAAAAACAAAACAGGAAGCAGGTTCATTGGCAATGTATGGTGGGGCACGGGAGGAAAAACAAGGTTTGGAGATTACGCATCATTGAAAACATGGGCAATGGCAACGGGACAGGAAATGGAAAACGGAACACTTGCCGGTATTCAGGCTGATCCCCGCCTGAAAGGACCCTTTATAACAGAATTGACAGATCCTTATCAACTAAATACGCTTACCGGATACTCACTTAAACCTGATTCGCCTTTGCTTGACAGGGGTAAGGAAGTTAAATCCATGTTTGGAACAGGTCTTCCGGACCATGATTTTTTCGGAAATGTCGTTCCGAAGGGTGAACTGCCGGAACCGGGAATCAATGAGATGACTGAATAATTGCTGAATCGATAAATAAAATAAGACAAATGAGAAGATTAATTATTGCATCCACGTCGATCTTACTCGTATCGCTGGCCTGTTTTGGCCAGCAATCATCTTTTGTACTGAATAAGCTCGGATATTTTGAACGAGGCGGAGTGAATGTTATGGCATATCAGGATATTTATCCGGAAGGCCATCAGGGAGGAGTAGCAGTAATCATGCATGGGAAACGTCTGGCCACAAACGGCGATCTGAGGCTCGACGAAACACCTGGCCAGTGGCAGCCAATCCCAAAACAGATTGAACGTAAGGTTGATGATGCCGGCAGTACAATAACAGTCACCCTCGCCTATCCCGATCCGGCGATAAACAGGAAAGGTTTCAATCCCATTGAATACCCCGATCTTGATCTTAATTATACAGTTAAAGTTAAACCTCAGGGTGGATCAATAGTTGTGACTGTTGATCTTGATAACCCGGTACCTGACAAGTTCATAGGTAAGGTTGGATTCAACATGGAGCTGTTTCCCGGCATATTGTTTGGCAAAACATGGCTTATGGACGAAAGTACGGGCCTTTTTCCCAGACAGGCCAACGGGCCTGCCATGAAAGATAAAAATGGTGAAATTGTGGCAGCAATGCCAATGGCCCAGGGCCGGAAGTTAGTTGTGGCCCCGGAGGATGACCTGCTCAGGATGTCTGTGGAATCCCTTACAGGTAACCTTCAGCTTCTCGACGGCAGGTATCTGCACAACAACGGATGGTTTGTAATCAGATCGCTTGTTGCCCGTGGCGCTGCTAAAAATGCAGTTGAATGGATAATCACTCCGAATGTTGTAACAGGATGGAAAAGCGATCCTGTCATCCATGTTTCCCAGATAGGATATCATCCTGACCAGGAAAAGGTTGCCCTTATTGAAACAGACAAAGGTGTTAAAGGTGCCGTAGCGCCTCTTCTTTACAGGATTGGCGGGAACGGGAGCGTTAAAGTACCTGTTGCCGGCTTGCCGGTACTATGGGGCTCATTCCTGAGATATAATTATTATAAATTCGACTTTTCATCAGTAAAGCAGGATGGCATTTATTTCATTGAACTCGCCGGTATTAAATCACAGCCATTCAGGATATCAGAGGATGTATTCAAACGCAATGTATGGCAGCCGACGCTTGAATATTTCCTGCCTGTCCAGATGTGTCACATGCGGGTGAACGAGAAGTACCGTGTATGGCATGGGTTGTGCCACATGGATGATGCAAGGATGGCGCCTGTCAGTTATAACCATTTTGACGGGTATATCCAGGGTCCTTCAACACTTACAAAATACGAACCGGGCGACCATGTCCCGGGACTAAATATTGGAGGATGGCACGATGCTGGCGATTACGACCTTCGCGTCGAATCACAAAGTGGCGAAGTATATATACTTGTCAATGCTTACGAGGCATTCGGGATCAACTATGACGAGACTACGATAGATCAGCTTACTCGCGTGGTCGAGATACACCAGCCCGACGGTAAACCGGATATACTGCAGCAGATCGAGCATGGGGCTCTGTCGGTGGTTGGGGGTTACAGGAATCTTGGACGGCTTTACAGGGGAATAATCTGCCCTGAAAAAAGACAATATGTCCTTCTTGGAGACGGATCAACGATGACCGACGGTCTGATATATTACAAACAGCTGTTGCCGGGCGAACGCACCGGTACTTCCTCTGCAATTCCCGACGACAGGCTGGTATTTACTGAGGAGAATCCATCAAGGGAACTGACTACAGCAGCACATCTTGCTGCCGCTTCCAGGGTTCTGAAAGGCTTCAACGATACGCTCAGCAGTCAGTGCCTTGAAGTCGCCAAAGTCATTTTTTCACATGATTACCAGATGACAGGAAGAACATTAAATTCAAAGATCCATGCAGCTTCGGAGCTCTTCATGACAACAGGAGAGGAGCAATACAGGAACTTTATCCTGGCGAATAAGGAATCAGTGGTAAAAGGCATCCGCGACATCGCCTGGCTCATTGGCCGCACACTGCCGAAAATCAACGATCCCGCATTCACGGCTGAAGTCCGAAAGGCAGCATCAGGTCTTTCTGAGGAGATTGTCAGGCAGTCGGCTGAAACACCTTTCGGCGTTCCTTACAGACCTTATATATGGGGCGCGGGCTGGGATATTCAGGCATTTGGCGTCCGGCAGTATTATCTTTACAAGGCATTTCCTGATATCTTCCAGGCTGCACCTGTTTTTAACGCCCTTAACTTCATCCTTGGGGTACATCCTGGGGAGAACACCGCATCATTTGCATCAGGTGTTGGTGCAAAATCGACAATTGTGGCTTACGGCGTCAACAGGGCAGACTGGTCATATATTCCCGGCGGAGTTTCATCCGGAACGGCATTGATACGTCCCGATTTTCCCGAACTCCTCGACTGGCCATACCTGTGGCAGCAGCAGGAATATGTAATGGGTGGAGGGGCAACAAATTTTATGTTTCTTGTACTGGCTGCAGATCAGCTCCTTGGTGAAAAATAATCTGAGTCAGGTGCCTGACTGTCACTTATGGAAAAAACAAAAGTTGTAAGAACTGCAGGATCCGTTGTAACGGCTTTAATACCGGCCTGGATATTTGTATTCTTTGCTTTTTTCTACAACAGCCATCTGCATTTTGAAGAACAGTTCAGGCTTTTCCTTTTCTCCTGTAATTATCTTATTGAAAAATTGATATTGCCAGGAGGTTTTGCAGGATATCTCGGTGAGTTTTTTACACAGTTCTATTACATCTCATTGATCGGGCCATTGGTTATTGCATTGTTATTATTTTTACTTATGCTGATCATGAGGCGGATTTTAATCGCAATCAGCTCAGACAGGATCTTGCTCATTTTAAGCTCCATACCTGCACTTTTCGCAGAAATGATTCTTTGCAATGAATTTTATCCCCTGTCGGTTGTAACGGGATTCCTGCTTGCAATGACAGCCGCAATGTTTTATGTCAGCATAACGCATTACAGGAAAAGGTTTATCACAGGAATTATGCTTATCCCCGCTGTTTACTGGCTTGCCGGAGGTTCATTCTTAAGCCTGCTTCTTGTTATGCTCGTTTTCGAACTATTAAAAGGAAGAAGATCTGGCAAAAGCGGGCCGGAAGGCTCTTTGGAATATGCCGGCAGATGGAAAACGATGTCCTGCCTTTTAGTTGCAGCTGCCTTTCCCCTGATCGTTCAACAGTTTTATATAACGGAGACTGGCGCTGCAGTGCTGTTTGGGAGATTTTATTACAATATTCCGGGAGTTATCCCGCACACAATTGTGATCTTATTTCTCCTTCCTTCTCTTTTAATGCTGATAACCGGAATTTTCAGGATCAGAGAAAAGCATTCTCTTAAAGCCCTTTCGGCAGAAATTCTGATCATCGCTCTTTTCTGTTTTGCCGGATTCAGGAGTTTTTCAAATTTCGAGGCAGAGGAAACGATGACATACGATTATCTGGTAAGGGAAGGCAGGTGGGACGATGTTCTGAAATATTCGGAGAAACACCCGCCAAGGAATTATCTCTCGCTTTCGATGCTTAACCTTTCACTTTCAAAGACCGGTCAGATGGGGAATAATTTGTTCAGGTATGACCAGCATGGAATAAACGGCCTTTTCCTTTCGTTCAACAAGGAGTATGTTGCCCCGCTTCTGGGAAATGAGATCTTTTACCACCTGGGACTTATTAATGCTTCACAGCAATATGCATTTGAAAGCATGGAAACCATCCCTGATATGGGGAAATCCGCCAGGGTTCTTAAAAGACTGGCTGAAACCAATCTTATAAACGGGCAATATCAGGTCTCGGAAAAATATCTTCATATCCTTGAGCATACACTTTTTTACAGGCAATGGGCTAAAACCACTCTTGCATACCTTTACGATGAGGAGAAAATAAATAATAATGCTGAATGGGGTGAAAAAAGGCGGTATTTGGTCGTTAACGATTATTTCTTTCATGTTCAGGATATTGAGGCTGTCCTGAAAAGGATGATAAGGGAACATCCTGATAATAAGCCTGCATTTGAATACCTGATGGCTTTTTATTTAATAACCAAGGATCTCAGACATTTCTCGGAGCTTATCCCTGCAATGGAGCTTATGCAATACAAAAGAATTCCGTCGTCATATCAGGAGGCAATTACCTTTATTCTGGCCTCCGGCAATAAAGACCCTATTGAAGCTTCCCCGCCATATATAAGCCATGATACAAAGCAGAATCTGAAAGCATACGCTGACATATACAATAATTATCCTGATGCGGAGCAAAGGTTAAGGCAAAGATTTTCAGGGACATATTGGTATTATTTGCATTTTAATGATTACCAGTATAATCCCGAGGAAATAATACAGAAGAACCTATACTGATGTGGAAATGGAGTACTAAAATACTGGTGGTTTATGCAATTGCTGCGGCTTCATGCGGCAAACCTGGCAATGATGTTGTTTTTAACGATATGCTTCCACCTGTCTTCCCGGATTACTGCGATGTTACTATTCCAGCCGGTATCGCCCCGCTTAATTTCATTGTCAGCAACAGTGAAAAGTCGGAAGTCATTATTAAAGGAAGAACTGGCAGTATAATAATAAGATCAGGGAAGAATGTCAGAATTCCGCAGGGGAAATGGCGCAGACTGCTTGAAAACAATATTGGAGAAGACCTTACCGTGACTGTTACAGCGCTAACAGATAAAAAGTGGACGCGGTACAGGTCCTTTAAAATAAGTGTAAAAAGCGATCCTATCGATCCTTATGTCGCCTACAGGCTTATTGCACCGGGATATGAGGCATACAGCAGCATGGGGATCTATCAGAGGGAACTTTCATCATTCAGGCAGAAACCTGTTATTACCAACAGGCTTGTAAGGGGTACCTGCATGAACTGCCATTCCTTCAGTTCGGGAAACCCGGGCAGAATGCTGTTCCATCTCAGGGGAGATGTTTCCGGGACCATACTGCTGAATGAGGGAAAAATAACAAAGCTCAACACAAAAACCAGTTCGACAATCTCAAATTGCATATATCCTTTCTGGCATCCATCAGGGGACTATATCGCTTTTTCCGTAAACAATATCTCCCAGGTATTCCATTCAGTCAGAGACAAGAGAATTGAGGTTTTTGACTCAAGGTCCGACATAGTTATTTATGATGTCAGGAATAATAAACTATTCACTTCCAGTCTTTTATCATCCGAAGACAGTTTTGAAACTTTTCCGGCATTTTCTCCCGATGGCAAATCGCTTGTATTTTGCTCGGCCCGAAAGGTGGATCAGCCCACCGGATATGATAAGGCAAAATACAGTCTCTGCCTTATATCGTTCGATGCAGCATCGGGCAGGTTAGGCGACAGGATAGATACATTGGTAAGTTCCGGCGAAACAGGCAGAAGCATATCCTTCCCAAGAATTTCTCCTGACGGGAAACAACTAGTATTTACCCTTTCTGACTATGGCAATTTCCCGATATGGCACAGTGATGCTGATTTGTACAGCCTCGACCTGAGCACCAACAGATTCAGAAATATTGAAGAGATAAACAGTCTGGAGAGTGACAGTTACCATTCGTGGTCCTCAAATTCCAGGTGGATGATATTCAGCAGCAGGAGAACAGATGGACTTTACACACGGCCTTTTATTGCATATTGCAGTAGTGACGGAACATTTTCCAAACCATTCATGCTGCCATTGAAAGATCCGGGATTGTACAGCGAGTCACTTTTTTCTTACAATGTCCCGGAGTTTGTCACAGGTGAGATAAGCAAAGATACGCGGTCGCTGTTAAAAGCGATTGCTTCTAAGGCAAAAGATGTTAATTTTGAAATAAAAGCGAGATGAAAAAGCTGCTGGTGTTTTTTTCAGCTGTCATCCTTTTTTCAATGTGTTCCAGATCAGTATGGAAACTTACGGATGACGGTGTAATTATAAAACTGGGATCCTTAGGTCCCGGCATGACGTCTGTTATTAAGCTTGAGGTAATAAATGAAAAGATCATTCATGTGATTGCATCCCCGGGTAAGGAACTTTCCAGTGACAAAAGTCTGTGTGTAATAGAACAAAGTAAACCTGTTCCCCCATTTGATGTCCGTCAGTCAATAGACACACTGATTCTGTCTACATCTGAATTAAAGGCAAAGGTAAATCTTACAACAGGCCAGGTGATCTTCACAAATAATGCAGGCAGGATGATCCTTCAGGAAAGGAAGGGAGGCAGGTCATTTTCTCCGGTCACTGTTGAAGGTGCCGATGGCTATTCATTTCGTCAGGTCTTTGAATCACCGGCCGACGAAGGCTTTTACGGCCTCGGCCAGCACCAGTCTGATGAATTCAACTACAAGGG
>JAAYUS010000026.1 GCA_012517605.1 Bacteroidales bacterium | reverse complement strand
TATCAATAATTCCGCCTGAAACTTTTATCCCTCTGGCATCACGTTTCACTCCGTTCTTTTCTGCAAATGCAATGAATTTGTCAAGCAGTCCCTGATTGTCGAGATATTTCTTAAGATCATTCACATTCGCATATTGCTTCAGTTTTTCCCTGTTGTTCTCGGTATACTGGAGTGCAAATCTGTATATCAGGGGTCTTGAGGCTATGAAATAGGGAGAGCGCCCTGTAGTATCGACAGGTATGAAAATATCCGGCATTATGCCTCCACCACCGTAAACAGTCTTTCCGCCGGGGGTTGTGAATTTGAGTGAATCGGCAAAGTGAATGCTGTCTGAAACCTCAAGCTCTCCTCTTTCAACTCTCTGGTTAAGGTCGGCAAAATACTCATCGAATCCATTATTATAGGGTTTTTGTATCGATCTTCCCGTTGGAGTGTAGTACCTGGCGATCGTCAGCCTCATCCCTGAGCCGTCGGCGAAAGGAATTGGTTCCTGGACAAGGCCTTTTCCGAAAGAACGGCGTCCGATTATAGTGCCCCTGTCATTGTCCTGAATTGCCCCTGCGAGAATTTCACTTGCCGATGCGCTGAATTCGTCGATCAGAAGAACAAGATCGCCATCCTCAAATTCACCCTTGCCAGTTGCTACGGCTTCATTCCTCGGCTGTGCCCTTCCGACCGTATATACTATCATCTGGCCTTCGCGCAGGAACTGGTTGGCAATTTTGATGGCAGCTTCCATCACTCCGCCCGAATTCTCCCTCAGGTCGAGTATCAGACTCCGCATCCCGTTGCTCTTAAGTTCATTAAGGCTCTTCATGAACTCATCATAGGTAGTCATGGCAAAATTGTTGATCTTGATATAACCTGTCCGGTCATTTATCATGTAGCTTACGTCGACACTTGCGATCGGAATCTTGTCACGGGTTATTTCAAACGGGATAAGATCCTTGTATCCTTTTCTCAGCAGTTTGATGCGGACAACCGTTCCTCGGGGTCCTTTAAGCATCCCCATTACCTTCTCGTCGCTAAGCTGTCTGCCTGCAACAAGAGAATCGTTAACATAGATGATCTTATCTCCGGCCATCAGGCCAACCTTTTCAGAAGGTCCTCCCGGTATTGTGCTTATAACAAGGATGGTGTCAGTCATCATATTGAATGATATGCCAATGCCGTCAAAATTACCCTGAAGGGGCTCATTTGCGCGTATAAGATCTTTTGCAGGAATATAAACTGAATGGGGATCAAGTTTTTTAAGGATAGCCGGTATAGCCGCCTCTATAAGTTCACTGCGGTTGACAGTATCGACATAATCGGCTTCGATGATGTTCAGGATGCTGTTAAGCTTGTCGTTGCCAGGCCTGAATGCCGACTGGCGGGGAGCCTTGTATTTCCCGGGAAGATAAAAACCTATCATTATACCCGCTACAAGAGCAACTGCCAGCATTATAGGTAATAATATGCTTTTTCCTGAATTATTGTATTTCATAAATATCATTTTCGAGATCAATAAATACCACTTCAATTTCTGCCCTTTTCAGAAGATCAAGCCCGTCTGTCTTATGGTATCTGTTGCAGTAAACCACCCTCCTTATCCCTGACTGGATTATAAGTTTGGCGCATTCCATACAGGGAGATGTTGTGACATATAACGTGGAGTCTTCGCTTGAATTATTTGACTTGGCAACTTTTGTTATTGCATTGGCTTCAGCATGAAGCACATAAGGAAAGGTGACATTGTTCTCATCCTCGCACACATTCTCAAACCCTGCTGGCGTGCCATTATAGCCGTCGGAGATTATCATCTTTCCTTTTACAATCAGCGCACCGACCTGCCTGCGGATGCAATATGAATTTCCGGCCCAGATAAGAGCCATCTGCAGATACCTCTTGTCAAATGCTTTCTGTTTGTCACCGTATGGCCTCAGAATTTCAGTCACTATCTTTTAGAGATCAGAATCAAAGCGCCCAAAGTTAAATATTTTTGGGATAGATTGGGTTCCCCGTCGATTTTGTATAGTATAAAAAACATACCAATTACAAGTGAATTACTTATTTTTACATGACGATCATATTTCTAAATGGCAACTTTTGCTGAAAAAGTAATAAACTTTTATCGGGATCTTGAATTTACAGGACGGCTGCCCTACGGGGTTTCGGTGATGAATCCGATGAGGGAAAACGAAAACGTATTTGAGGCAGCCTCTCAGTTTTACAGAAAATATTACTCCGACAATAATCCCCGACGGATGATACTTGGAATAAATCCGGGCCGTTTTGGCGCCGGCGCCACCGGCATCCCGTTCACAGATACAATCCGCATGCAGGAAAAATGCGGCCTGAGTCTGTCCGGAATAAAAACTTATGAGACTTCTTCGGTTTTCATATATGAAATGATTGACAAATACGGCGGAACAAACAAATTCTACGGGGATTATTTTATAAGTTCAGTCAGCCCGCTGGGATTTACAAAGGCGGGACCCGGTGGAAGACCTTTGAACTACAACTATTACGACAGTCGTGAAATGACAGATGCAGTTTATTCTTTTGCTGTCGATACAATAAAAAGGCAGCTTGATTTCGGCATAATCACGGAAAAGGCATTCTGCCTTGGCGCAGGGAAAAACTTCAGGTTCCTCTCAGCCCTCAACGCTGAATACCGCTTTTTTGACAGGATAATTCCCCTTGAACATCCCAGGTTTATAATGCAATACAGGGCTAAGCAGAAGGAAGACTTTATAAAGATTTATATAGAAACTCTCAGAACCTATAAATCCTGAAAAAATGACGCAGGTAAAAAAGGAAAAATTCGAAAAGGATGATATACGGCTTGCAAAAATTGCAAAAGCGCTTGCACATCCTGCCAGGATAGCAATAATCCGTCATCTGGCAATGGCTGAGACCTGTTGTTTCAATGAAATTGCAAGCGTCATTCCGCTTGCCGGTTCAACTGTATCGCAGCATTTATCAGAACTCAAAAGCGCTGGCCTTGTGACAGGGAGCTTTGAGCTTCCAAGGATTAATTATTGCCTTAATGAAGACGAATGGCGGCAGGCACGGAAACTTCTCAAGTCGTTTGCAAAGGTCAAACCAGGAAAAGACAAGGACGAGATTTCAGACTGATAGTCTGCCTATTTTTTCTTTTTTGAGTCACTGAACCTGAAAGCCGAAAGTATTTTCTTTGACAGCTCCGTATTGTCGTATACACCGCTGAAATTCATTGCGCCGGGGCCATAAGCAAAAACCGGGACCATCACGGCAGTATGGTTTTTAGTGGAAAAGCTCAGCGTCACTTCATGGGTCTTCAAATCCCCGCCGGTAATTGTAACACCTCCGGTTTCATGATCGGCAGTCACTATTACAAGGGTATGTCTGTCTTTTTCTGCGAAATCAAGGGCCAGCCCGACAGCTTTGTCAAAATCAAGTGTTTCGTCAATCAGAGTATCGGCAACGTTTGCATGAGCTGCCCAGTCGATCTGTGATCCTTCGATCATCAGGAAGAATCCTTTTTTGTTCCTGCTCAGTATCTCCAGTGCCCTGGCTGTTGAAGAAGGAAGCATGTCTCCTCTTCCTTTCAGCCTGTAAGGCGGCTGGCCGGGATAGGTAAGGCCTGCCAGCTTACGCGAATCCGACCCCATGATGCCTTGAAGGTCAGTTACAACATCATACCCTCTTGATTTAAGACTGTCGATAAGGTTGCGTTTGTCAGCCCTTCTCGCGAAATGATCATAACCGCCTCCTATGAAAACATCGACATCTGTTTTAAGGAAGTCACTTGCAATATCCTCGTAACTGCCACGGCTCGACTGGTGTGCAATGAAGGAAGCAGGTGTTGCATGAGTCACCGAAGAAGTTGCGACAACTCCTGTTGCAAGCCCGTGTTCCTCAGCCCTTGCAAGAACCGAATACACGGGGTTCCCGTTCTCGTCAACCCCTATTGCCCCGTTCCTGGTCTTTGTACCAGAGGCAAGCGCAGTCCCTGCAGCCCCCGAATCGGTGATATAGGCATTTGCAGAATAAGTAATCTGCAATCCGGAAACAGGAAACCGTTCGAAGTTCAGGGGAGCCTGTGAGGCTGACATTGCAGCATATACTGTCGCAACACCCATACCGTCACCAATGAGCAGGATCACATTTTTTACGCCCGGGTTCCTTTTCCCTGTCAGTTGTCGCGAGGGGTAACAGGAGACAAAAATAAAGCTGATGATAAGAAGGATTGGGAGTTTATAAAGATTTTTCATAACAGCAACCATGTTTAGTTTGTTAAGGGGGCAAAATAATATTATAATGGCAGAAAAAAATTGTTTTATAACATATAGCAGCCTTGCACATGGCAGGTTTTGTTCATGGGTATCAAAAACGGAAACCTGAGATCGTAAAATCGAAAAAGCTTTTACTTTTGTGACCTGTAAAATTTCATTCTTGGCTGAAAATTCAAAACTGGCTTTAGGATTAAGCAAAATATTCCGTTCGCTCCGACACAGGAATTACAGGCTCTTTTTCGGTGGTCAGAGCATTTCACTTATAGGCACATGGATGCAAAGGATAACAATGCCCTGGCTCGTTTACCATATGACCGGATCTGCTTTTCAGCTCGGACTTGTGAGTTTTGCAGGTCAGATCCCAACTTTTATTCTTTCTCCGGTTGCAGGAGCCGTCACCGATAAATTTCCGAAGTACAGGATTCTACTTATAACCCAGCTTATTTCACTTGTACAGGCGATGATCCTTGCAATACTTGCCCTTACAGGCACCATACAAATCTGGCACATCGTCGTACTTAGCATTATTCTGGGCAGTGTCAATGCCTTTGATGTTCCGTCGCGTCACTCATTAGTCATTGAGATGGTGGAGAAAAAGGAGGATCTGGGAAACGCTATTGCCCTGAATTCGATGATGTTTAATGGCGCCCGCCTTATTGGACCATCAATAGCGGGAATTATGCTGGCAACCACAGGAGAGGGCATTTGTTTTCTTATAAATGCCATCAGTTACATTTTTGTCATTGTATCCCTCACCATGATGACAATCAATAAAGAAGGCAAAAGTGCAAATCACGGAAACCTTTTTGAAGAGATAAAAGAAGGCCTTAAATATACTTTCGGTTTTAAACCTATCAGGCATATCATATTATTGCTGGCTGTCGTAAATCTCCTGGGCGCTTCTTATCAGGTTCTGATGCCCGTTTTCGCAAAGGATATCCTCGGGGGAGGATCGGGGATTTACGGTTTTCTTATGGGGGCTGCTGGCCTTGGCGCGTTGGCCGGAGCCACTTATCTGGCTTCGAAGGAGACTGTAATTAAACTTGGCAGGATCATCCCGGCAGCTTCGGCAATGTTCGGATTGGGTCTTGTTGCAATGTCCTTTTCAAGGCACGTCTTTGCAGCTTTGGTATTCATTGCAATAGCCGGACTTGGATTGATGCTGCATACTGCATCAAGCAATACAATACTTCAGACAATAACAGATGATGATAAAAGGGGACGGGTAATGAGCTTTTATACGCTTGCAATAATGGGTACCGCTCCTTTCGGCAGCCTGATTGCAGGAAGCCTGGCTAAATTATTGGGTACACCGGTAACGGTTTTTATAGGAGGGCTGAGCTGTATCGCCGGAGCGCTGGTCTTTCACAAAAAACTTCCCGAACTGAAAAAAATAGTCAGGCCTGTTTATGTAAGAATGGGATTGATACCAGAAGTTGTTTCCGGAATTCAGACTGCGTCCGAACCAATAATCAAACCAGTCCAGCTTCCTGGTTCACAGGATGTTGGTTAATGTTATTGATAAACCTCATCCAATGCGGCAATAATAGTCTAAAAGCTGCGTTAAAATCAATGTGTGAAATTTCAGAGAATTAATCAATTTCTAAACTTAAACTTATCAGTTATGAGACTTATCAAAGTAATTCCCATTTTGATAACATTTGCTATAATGGCAGGATGTACAAAGGAAGATGAGCAGGGAACTGGTGCGGAATCCGGATTTATTATAGATCACACTTCCGTGAAACTGTCAGCCATTCCGTCGACGTACATAGAAGCAGCAAAGGAAAACCTTCACATTGCTTACAGCCATACATCCCACGGCAGTCAGCTGACCACAGGAATGTCAGGTCTTATTTCATTCAAAGGACCGTCATTTTCATGGAATAACGGAGGAAACGACGGAGCGCTCGACCTTCATGACTATGCAATAGAGGGTGACCTTGGAAATCCCGACCGTACTGCCTGGGCAGCCAGGACAAGGACATATCTGGCAGCAAATCCTGATGTGAATGTCGTAATGTGGTCATGGTGCGGACAGGTATCTACAGCCACGGAGGCTGATATCAGCACATACCTGAACCTCATGGAAGAGCTTGAAAGGGATTTCCCCGGTGTCAGGTTCGTTTATATGACAGGGCATCTCGATGGAACCGGGCTGACGGGCAATCTTCACAGAAGAAACGAACAGATACGTAAATACTGCAGGGATAACAATAAGATACTCTATGACTTCGCAGATATTGAGTGTTATAATCCCGACGGGACATATTTCGGTGATAAAAGTCCGGATGACGGCTGTAATTACGATACCAACGGGGATGGGTCAAAGGATGGCAACTGGGCCATAGCGTGGCAGAATTCGCACACAAAGGGAGCCGACTGGTTCGATTGCACGGCCGCTCATACACAACCTGTCAATGCAAACATGAAGGCTTATGCTGCCTGGTGGCTCTGGGCCCGTCTGTCAGGCTGGAATGGAAAATAATCCGAAGAATTTAATTACACAGAGGAAATCCGGAGAAGACACGGAGATCACAGAGTTAAACCGTTTCCTTTGTGGCAACCGGTGCTTCTCTGTGGTCTTTGTGTAAGTTCCTGGAAATAAGCTATAAGTAAACTGACGATCTCTGAATTAATAAACCCTGAAAGGATTTATTCTTATTCAGTTATTTCATAGACTGTACTTGATAGCGGAGAACCTGTACCGACGTTAAGACCCACATTCATAAGATAGTTGCCGGTATATGTCCTTCCGTTTTCCGTCATGCCGAAACCCATTCCCGGGCCTCTCCTTCCTTCATTGGATACATTGATCTCCTGTATTTTATAGGTTTTCAGAGGGTCCAGGCCGCGGAGCCTGACTTTGTTCATGGTTTCACCATACCGGCTGTTAAGTGTGTAGCCAAAAAGGACAGCCCTGGTTTTATCACGGTTCACATACATGAGTACCGCCCTGTTTTCCTTATACGGAGAAACCAGCCTGTAAAGATCTCCGGTATATATGATATCCTTTATCCTGTTGTAGTTTCTGACGGCATCCTGGCTGAATTTCAATTCATTATCAGTCATTTTGTCAACCTCAATATCATAGCCCATTTTCCCCATCATGGCAACATCAGTCCTGAATTTAAGTGACTGTTTGCCCCATGATGTGACATGGTTGCACACTGCTATTGCAGGGAAAAAATATGAATACCCCCATTGAATGTAAATTCTTTCAAGCCCGTCAGTATTGTCGCTGGCCCAGAATTCAGTGAAATATTTCAGTGCTCCGTAATCAACCCTTCCTCCTCCGCCTGAACACAACATTACAGGAAGATGAGGGTATTTCTGGCGGAGTTTTCCGAGAATCCCGTAAAGGCTGTTAACATAATCGATGTAAAGGTGCGATTGCTTATCCTTCAGGAATGGGGAATATGCATTTGTCATCATCCTGTTGCAATCCCATTTTATAAAGGCAATCCCAGGGTTAACTGTAAGCATTCCGTCGACAACATTGTAAACAAAATCCTGCACCTTTGGATTTGTAAGGTCAAGCACGAGCTGGTTCCTGAAATAATGTTCCGGCCTGTTCGGCAGCTTAAGTATCCAGTCGGGGTGGGTCTCATACAGTTCACTTTTCGGATTAACCATTTCCGGTTCGATCCATATCCCGAATTTAACCCCCCTTGCATCTGCTTCCTTTACAAGATAACCTAATCCATCAGGCAGCTTGGCCCTGTTTTCCTGCCAGTCGCCAAGGCCGGCACGGTCATTGTTCCGAGGGTACTTGTTGGCAAACCATCCGTCGTCGAGCAAAAATACATCAAGCCTCATTTTTTTTGTATCGTCGAGGATACTGGTAAGTTTTTTCTCATCGAAATTGAATCCCGTGGCTTCCCAATTGTTGAGCAGTGTATATCTTGTGCCGGTTCCGTCGAGTATCCCATATTTCATTGCCCAGTGATGAAGGTTCCGGCTTGTCTGACCCATTCCTTTATCGGAATATGTAAAAATCATTGACGGTGTCCTGAAAACCTTTCCGGGATCAAGAGAATATTCTGAAGCAAAAGGATTTATCCCTGAAATGATCCTCAGCGATCCTTTTTCGTCGACTTCGAAGAGAAACCTGAAATTTCCTGACCACCCAAGTGTTCCTGCCAGGACTTTGCCGTTTTCCTCATCAGCTTTTTCATCAAGCGATAACATAAATACCGGAGTCTGGTACATATGAGCCCTTGTACCCAATTTTGTATCGAGGATCTTGATCCCAGCCGTGAGTTCACTTTCTGTCATTTTCATCTCTTCGGCCCAGTCGCCATGAAATTGTGTGAGCCAGTATTTTTCAGCATCAAAATGAAGCATCGATGAGGCATAATTGAAAATAGTGACTGGTTTTTTTTCATCATGCTTTATTTCTGTCCATTGTTCAATCACATCTTCTGTGGCGTAAGTCTTTGTGAAAAGAGTAACAATAAAAGGATAAGCCGGATCTTTAAGATATATCCTTGTAAGATTGACATCGGGTCTTATGTTCTCGATTTCATGACTCACATAGTTAAGTTCAAGGGAGGGATTGCCATCGTTATGAGTTGCCCTGACAGCCGGTTCAAAAAGGTTATCGGTTCCGAAGGTGGCATAGGCGGGATGACCGGCATCTCTCGTCTGAGCAAGAATATCAGTGTTATCGAGCGCAGCTCCGAGGTATGCCTGATAAAGACGCCCGTCTCTTCCGTTTACTCTGTATACAAGGCTGATATTGTTTGTCCGAAGGGGGATCAGCAGATCCTTTGCCTGCTGCGGCCTGGCCCCAGGGGTTTGGGGGGGAGTTCCGGACGGATCCTGGGCATTCAGACAAAAACCGTTCATTGCCACAAATATAAGGAATATCATCTTTTTCATATCGTATAGTTTTAAAAGGATAATTACGACCAAATACTATCTAAATTTAAGGATTATTTTAAATAATAACTTATTGTTTTATTTTTGAAGTTCTGTATCTATAAACTTTTGAAATGTCCCTGAACCAGCTTGATCTTAAAGGCAGATCAGCCTCTGTTGCACTTTTTCTTTTTATCAGTTTCGGGTTATCCTCATTGTCATTCGGTTTTCCTGCCCCGCAGCAGGATACCACCCGGACAGACAGGCCCGTCTTAAAACAGCCCGTTTATGTCACGACACGGCTGGCCACTGAAAAACCTGTTATCGACGGAAAACTTGATGATGAATGCTGGAAACACGGTAACTGGGCAGGCGATTATAATCAGTATATTCCTAATGAAGGTGCTAAACCGACCTTTCCTACCGAGCACAATATTCAATATGACGACCGTAACCTTTATATAGCATTCCGTGCATATGATCCCGAACCAGATAAGATTCACAGGTATGCCGGCGTAAGAGACGATATAGTGGGAGATATGGTTGGTGTGAATTTTGACAGCTATCGTGATTACCGGACAGGTTTCGAATTTACGATCACTGCATGGGGACAAAAAGTTGATCTTGTACTTTTCAATCCCACAAACTGGGATTTCAACTGGAATGCAGTCTGGAAAGGCAAGGTCGGAATGGAAGACTCGGCATGGGTTGCTGAGATAGAAGTTCCCCTGAGCCAGCTGCGTTACAGCAATAAGGATGAACAGGTATGGGGGCTTCACACCTGGAGATGGATTGACAGGCTGCAGGAAGAAAGCAACTGGGAGCGTCAGACGAAGACCGGGCCTGGAATGCTTTACAATTACGGGGAATTCATAGGCCTCAGGGGGCTGAAGAAATCGCGCCGGCTCGAAATACAGCCATTCGTACTTGGGGATCTTAAGACTATGAAGGAGATCCCGGGCGATCCATATACAAAAAACGGGAGAAACTGGGGTGGCAATGCCGGACTGGATGCCAAAATAGGGGTTTCAAGTAATTTCACAATAGACCTCACTGTAAATCCGGATTTCGGACAGGTCGAATCGGATCCTTCAGTCATGAACCTGACCGCATTTGAAACATTCTATGAAGAGAAAAGACCATTCTTCCTGGAAGGCCTTACAATTTTTGATTACAAGTTCGACAATCAGACCCTGTTCTATTCAAGAAGGATCGGCCATTCCCCTTCACGCACCGTAGATGCCGGCAGCCATACTTTTGTTAAAAATCCCGACATGACAACGATATTGAGTGCCGCGAAATTCAGCGGGACAGACTCAAAAGGGCTCTCAGTAGGACTTATTCAGAGTGTTACAGCAAATGAATATGCCAGGATAACCGACATTTACGGCAACGAGTCGAAACAGATTGTCGAACCACTGACCAATTATCTTGTCGGACGCATTCAAAAAGGGTACAATGCCGGAAACACAATAATAGGAGGGATGTTCACATCAACCAACAGGTTCATCAATGATGAGGAACTTGAATTTCTTCCCACCGATGCCTTTACAGGAGGCATCGACCTTCTGCATCACTGGAAGGATAAGAAATTCTTTGTTAATGCAAAAATATCGGGAAGTTATATTAAGGGCAGCCCCGAATCGATAAAAATACTGCAGGAATCACCTGCACATTATTTCCAGAGGCCCGGTGCAGATTATGTCGGTTACGATATCACAAGGACAAACCTTAGCGGTCTGGGAGGCAAGATACAGGTGGGCAAGGGTTCAGGCGGACACTGGAAATATTCGGCTGCATTGTCATGGCTTACACCGGGATTCGACCTGAACGATCTTGGTTATATGAAAAGCGCCGACGAAATAGAGAACCAGAACGAGATTGAGTATTTCATTACAAAACCCGTATCGGTATTCCGAACCCTGTCTGTAAGCTTTGAACAACGTAATTCATGGACATTCAACGGAACTTCCCTGGGTTCAGACGGAGAGTTGGGTTTTAAGGCTGATTTCGCCAACCAGTGGAAATTTGAAGCTGAGGCAGCCTATCATTCGTCTGATATCGATACCCGACTTCTGCGCGGAGGATACGACGTCAGAATGCCCGCAAACACTGAAATTGCACTCGGACTTCAGACTGATCCTTCAAAAAAATTCATTGCACATGCTGAATACCAGTATATGAAGGGTGCAGACAACTCTGCAACAGCATGGACATTTCTGCCTGGCATTTCGGTCAGACCAATAAGCATCCTGAAACTCGGAATTAATGCTGAATATGAGGAAAACATGGACGAGCTGCAGTATGTAGCAACAAAAAATACGGCAGAAAGCGGTAAAAGGTACATCCTTGGGACAATTAACCAGAAAACACTAGGGCTTACATTCCGGGTCGACTTAAATCTTTCGCCGGAGTTCTCAATACAATATTATGGAAGTCCTTTTATCTCAAAGGGCAGATATTCTGAACTTAAGAAAATCACAAATCCTGAGGCCGGCAATTACGAAGACCGTTTTGCAGTTTATCAGAATGCCTTATTTGTTGACGGGAAATATCTGCTGCCCGATTATGATGGGGGATTTCCTGTCATGCTCGAAATTGAGAACCCTGATTTCAATTTCCATCAGTTCAGGTCGAACCTTGTAGCCAAATGGGAGTACAGGCTCGGTTCATTCATTTATTTAGTGTGGTCGGGAGAAAGGACAGGCAACAACATTTTTTCAAATGCCTCTTTCGGCGACTCATACAGATATCTGAGAAAAGTTTACCCCAACAACATATTCCTTATAAAGCTTAATTACTGGTTCTCATTGTAAAACTATTAAATCTCCGTCCGATGGATTTGAATACCGAAAGCTGCATTTTGAAAATTTATGCAAGCACTACCGACAGGATCGGATCCAAACTTCTTTATGAACATATTGTCAACATCGCAAGGGACAGAGGCATCTCTGGTGTCACTGTATATCGTGGTGTAATGGGTTATGGATTAAGCAGTTCGATCAGCTCGGCCAAGTTCTGGGAACTTACTGAAAAGCTGCCTGTGATGATTGAGATAATTGACAATAATGATGTGATAAATGAGTTCTATAAATTAATAGAGCCCGACTTGTTGAAGATGCCTAAAGGATGCCTTGTTATTGTTGAACCGGTAACCGTAAAGCTTCACAAACCGGGAAAGCATTAATTTTTTTGCCGGCAATACCACTGGCTTATCTGCTTATAACAAAGTACGGCTGAATGGTTGGTCACCGGAAAAAGCAGTGTTAGTCTTTGAAATTCAGCAGGAAGTCAAAATAATGCCAGATTTCCTTTGCGGGCCTGATAAAATTCGCCAATTTTGACACAAATGATTTGCAAAACAGAGCTATTGAGGGAGAGAAATAATAACAATCATTGAATTTCTGAAGATGAAGATATTGATTTGCGAAGACAATCCGATGGCAATGAAAACCCTGTCGGTAATCCTTGAAAGAGAAGGATTTCTGGCTGATCTGGCTGAGGACGGGAATATCGCCATCGAGTTGCTTCAGAAGAATGATTATGATCTTCTTGTTGTTGATATTCATCTGCCATACAGAAGCGGACTTGAACTTGTAAAATTCGTAAGATCCGACCAGGGTAAGGATACTCCGGTGATAATTCTGACAGCGTTCAGTGATCACCAGATGCAGCGTCAGGCTGGGGAACTGGGGATCAGCGACTATATTGTAAAACCATTTAATCCGGCCGAGCTGGTGGCAAGGATAAAAGCAATTCTCAACAAATAGGTTATGCCAAAGCGTCTTATACTTTTATTTGTTGGATTTCTAATACCGGTACTGTTAAATGTTTCACAGCTCCGTGCCCAGGAAATAACTGATCCTGAAGCCGAATATATGCGTATACGGACAATGGCTTTCGGAGGCGAATATGCTGATGCGGCGGTCGCCGCACGCAGGCTGGTAAATGCCTTTCCCGATTACGGCGATGCAAGGGTGCTTCTTGGAAGAATACTTGCATGGCAGAAAGATTATAAACAGGCTGCTGCGGTAATAGACACTCTTCTTATGAAAGATCCCGATAACGGGGACGCCCTCGAGGCAAGACGCGATATCTCATTGTGGTCGAAGGAAAATACAGCCGTGGCAACAGATGTCAGAACAGGATATTCATTCGATTATTTCACTTTACCCTATACAAGATTCTGGCAGGTTATCAGTGCAGGAGCGGGACACAGGTTCAACTGGGGTTCGGCAGCAGCAGCAATAAATATGGGAAACCTCATAACAGATGAGGCAACAGGAATTTCTGCAACTGAATTCCAGGTTGAGGCTGAGGCATATCCACGCATCTCAAACCAGAATTATGCTTATGTCGCGTACGCCTACAGTCCCGGCACACATTTCCCGACACACCGGGCAGCCTTTGAATTATGGCAGATACTGCCTAAAGGCTTTGCAATATCAGGGGGCCTGAATTATTATTATTTCGACAGGAACATTTTCATCGGGCTTGTTTCACTTGAAAAATATGCCGGGAAATACTGGTTCTCCGGGAAATGTTTTATATATTTCAAGGATGACGGACCACGTACTTCATTTTATGTTAATGCCCGGAGATATTTCAATGATTTCGATTACCTGCAGCTGACATTGGGTACAGGAACAGCCCCCGATGAACCTTTCGGCATCAGGGAAGATATAAACCGCCTTGGTGCAAACAGCATCAGGCTGGCTTATAACTTTAATGTGAAAGGAAAACTGAATGTCAAGATTGGTGCAGGTTATTCGCGTGAAGAATATGACGCGGAAGGCGGAACGGCGCAGAGAGACAGATTTGAAGGATTTGTTAACCTCGTTTATGCTCTTAAAATGAAGTGATGAAATACAGGATTCTAACCATATTGTCACTTCTTGCTTTTACGGTTGCCAGCGCGGAACCTTTTACAATTCCATTGTCACTCGCTGCTGCCAGAACCGGCCGTCCTTCCCCGATTTATATTGCTGATGGAATAGAGCTTATAACAATGCATCCTGACAATGTCAGGATTGACGACCTCAATGACCTTTCAAAGGATGTCTATCCGATACAGATTGGTGCATTCAGGGTCAAAACAAATGCTGAAAAGCTTTATTCGAAGGTATCCGGGATCCTCGGAAAGGATGTCACGATGATCGAGGAAGACGGGTTCTTTAAAATAAGGGTCACAAAACTCGACAAAGAAAGAATATTAAATTACACTGATTCAGGAAAAACCGGCATTGAAAACCCATCCGATACCACTGTTGCAGCAGTCGCGGCTGATTCTGTAAATGTCGCATATTCGATCCCTGATTCAGCCCTGGTTGCACAGGCTGTGCCTTTAACTCTTGCAGGCGGAACATCGGGTCAGGATCAGGATCAGCTTGTTGAACCAATCGAAAAACCCCGGCGGAACCTGTTCCTTATCAATGATGAAAGCCCATGGCTGAAACGGATAAATTATTTCGGAAAGTCATTTGCGCTTGTCAATGCCCTGATAATCACCATAATCGTTTCAATAACAACAATGATAATCCTCCTGATGGTTATCCTTCTGAACAGGGCCAGGATGGAAAAGCAGGAAGATCTTAAGCAGTACCTTGCTGAAACATACCAGGGGATGATCATTGATTATCTTTTCACAGGCAGTAGCCCCGACAGATTCAGGTCAATTGCATCGGATAATTTCAGACGGCAGGCTCTTATCGACCAGATGATAGACGTAAGTGTGAACCTGAAGGGCGATGCTGAGGAAAAGCTTGGCGGACTATATCTGTACCTTGGTCTTGACAGGGACTCGATAAGGCGGGCAAAGGATTACAGGTGGCACAAGAAAATAAAGGGGTTCCGTGAGCTTGCATTCATGAACATAAAGGATGCCAATAATGTAATTTACAGAGCTCTGAACTCAAAAAACGACATCCTGAGGATGGAAGCCCAGATCGCTCTGGTAAGGCTGACTGACGATGACCCGTTTGGCTTTCTTTTCCATCTGAACAAACCATTCTCTCTCTGGGAACAGATTACGCTTCATGAACTTATTATACAGCATGATCTTCCGGTGCCTGAATTCAAGAAATTCCTCAAGGCCGGAAACCCGACGGTTGTCATGTTTGCACTCAGAATGATAAGGGAATTTAAGCAGAAAGACGCCGAGGATGATGTAAGGGAAACACTTGAGCATCCTTCGCCTGAGGTCAGGAAACTGGCAGTCCAGGTAGCAGGTGACCTTGAGATGCGCTCAACCCTGGAGGTTATGAAAAGGCTCTACAAGAGCCAGGATTACAATACCTGCATCGAAATAATAAGGGCAATGGCAAAAATGCCCGATCCTTCACTACTGGGATTCCTCAAGCTGGTTCTTGACAAGGAGGACGACGTACAACTCCAGATTGAGGCAACAAAGGCAATTGAGAATAACGGGGAAGAAGGAGTGAAGACACTTGTTAAACTGATGAAATCAGAGTACAAGAACTATAATATTATTGTCCGTCACGTACTTGACAGGCGAATATTCTGAAAAAAATGGGATTTATATTTGGACATATAGTATTTTATCTTACCCTGGTCCTCTTCGGATCTTACCTGGGACTTGGTATCTTTTCTGCAATAGCCCTACGTAAATACCTGAGGAAGAACAGCTACATCAATTATAACTCCCTTGTGCTTTCACCACTTAGCCCGAGAATATCCATAATTGCTCCGGCTTACAATGAAAGCAAGACCATTATCGACAATGTTCGCACCCTTCTGTCGCTCTATTACAACAATTTTGAGGTCATTATTGTAAATGACGGATCGACTGACAACACCTTCGAACTTATGAAGGATGCCTACGATCTGGTAAGGGTCAATTATTATTTCGATTACAGGATACCATGCGAAAGGATCAAAGGAGTTTACAGATCTAAAAACCCCTCATATAACCGCCTTACAATAATAGATAAGGTTAACGGAGGAAAAGCAGATTCGCTCAACGCAGGTATCAACATCTGCCATAGTGATCTGTTCGTGTCGATAGATGCTGATTCGATAATCGAGCCCGATTCTATCCTCAAGCTTGTGAAGCCTTTCCTTGAGGAGAAGGATAAGAAGGTGATAGGGGCAGGTGGTGTGATCAGGATTGTCAACTCGTGCGATATTGAAAGAGGTCATATCCGCGAGATAAAGATCCCGTCAAAACTGCTTCCGCGACTACAGGTGCTTGAATATACAAGGGCGTTCCTTCTTGGAAGGATGGCGTGGAGCCAGCTCGACGGGCTTATGCTTATTTCGGGAGCAATGGGGATCTTCGACCGTGAAACAGTTATAAAAGCAGGAGGGTACAGCATAAAAACAGTAGGGGAGGACATGGAGCTTGTTCTAAGGATGAGGCGTTATATGGCAGAAAATGACCAGAAATACGAAGTGACCTATATCCCGGATCCTTTGTGCTGGACAGAAGTGCCTTCTGATCTTAAATCAATGCGTAAGCAGAGGACAAGGTGGACACGTGGACTTATTGAATCGCTGCGGACGCACAGGAAGATTTTCTTCAATCCAGGCTTTGGACGTTTGGGATTGCTCGGATATCCATACTGGTTCTTCTTTGAATGGATGTCGCCTTTAATTGCCTTTGCAGGGTTTATTTATACAATATATCTTATTGCCACGGATTCACTTAACTGGCCGTTTTACCTTCTGCTTTTCCTGTTTGTTTATACATTCGCAATATGTATTTCTACCTGGGCGGTACTATTTGAGGAAATCACTTTCCATAAATACAAAAAGAAAAGGGATGTCTTTAAATTAATTGCCATATCTCTTTTTGAACCTTTCTTCTATCCGGTCCATACATATTTTGCTATCATAGGCAACCTTGAAGCCCTGAGAGGCAAAAAGGGATGGGGCAAAGCAGAAAGGTCAGGCTTTGAGAAGAAAAAGAAACCAAAAAAACGTGTTATCAATTCCGACGACTCCGCATTTAATATGTAAAATCGGGAATTGCATTTAAACCGGTCCTTACAACATCCAGGGTTTTTTTCTCCTTTGCTTCAGTGGGTGGGACAACCAGCCACAATGGCCATGTGTATCTTCCGGTTGATGAGGTAACAACTTTGTCGAGGTACACCGACACTGCAATTCCGTCAGAATCAGTGGTTGAAATCTCATAGTTATAGCCTCCGTCATAGGAGACAGCTCCGTCAATAACTTTCATCTGGGAAGGATCGCGGAAATATAGCAATGTCCAGGGAATGCGTATCTTTATTTTACTACCGCTCCAGGCGACAGCAGTACGCTGTCCGTATGTGAAATCTGAACTATTCTCCATGGGAAGCCTGCCGATGTCCTGCACGGTGCCTGTAAATCCATCATTAACCCATCGCATAAGGATCCATGGTGCACCGTCCGACACTGTGCTGTAAAATTTCTGGACAGAATGATTTGACAGGTCGAACCGCGGGGTAAGTCCGTACATGTTATAAGCTTCCGTAACATAATATGAAGCTGTGTCTTCAGAAAGAACCATCGACAAAAGAAATTCCGACCTGTTGGAAAGGCTCCTTCCGTTGGGAAGCTTCGATTCACCGAAACTTGCAAGATAGGTATCAAATGCAACCATTACTGAATCGCCGGCCGAGAGTTGCCTGCCCGCTTCAATTTCGAGATAGAAATAGCTGTTGTCATTTGTGGCGCTTATGGTTTTGACCGGACCGGCGGATTTATCTGTAAGATAGTTGACATATGGCAGGGTCGAGGTCTGCTCGAAAGTAAGCAGCCCGAAATTCTGTTCCGGTGAGGTAAGATTATGCCAGATCTGCCGGGTAGGAATGGTGATCCCTCCAATACCAGTTCCGTAGGCTTCAAGATAGGCAACTATCCATGTCGGCTTGAACCATTCATCCATCCAGGCAAACATGAAGCCGCCTGCGCAGCCGGCATCAAGAATGTTATGCATGAGCCTCATATCTTTCTCACCCTGTTGAAGCTCGGAATATCCTCCGTGATGCATGCCGCTGAACGACTGATGAGCACTTCCCCAGCTCGATGGAACTCCGAATTCAGCAATGACAAGAGGCATCGAGGTGTAATGTGCCCTGAGTGCGTTCAGATAACCCAGATAACTGTTCGGACCATAATTGTCGCGATAGGTAAGATAGGATGGCTGCTGGCTTATGAAGTTTGGATAATAGGGATATGCATGGTATGAAGCAAATATACCTGGTTCAGGTATCCTTTGTCTTATTTTTTCAAGATCATATGATGCCTTGTCCTCATCGGTATAGACTTCCGTAGGATGTGTCAGCGGATCAAGTGTAGGCCAGCTCGACATGCTTACCGGCCGGCGGACTGAATAATTCATCGCTTCATATTTTATAGTCTGGTCAAGCATCCTGGTGATAAATACCTCAGTGGCTTTCCCATCGTCGATCGTAAGATAAGTTCCGGTGAAAGATTTTACGGAGGGATTCCTGGTGTCGGTGGTATCAACTTCCTGAGGACTTATTTCCCGGCCAAGGATATAGCCAGCAGTCCATCGCGAAACATCAGTGAGATACCGGCCGTACGACCTGCCGTATCTGTAGGCAATATCCCCATTGCCGTTTATGCAGTCAACCACCTCCTTTATTCCTGAAGTAAATGACTCTGTTCTGCCAAGCAGATCGTATGAGTCATAATCGGAATAATTCTCAATCTCATCGAGCCATATTCCCTGGAAAAGCAAAAGGGGATTGTCGGGGTGGCGCTCGTTGTAGTTTGCAAGCTTTTCGTAAAATACAGGAGGATGAAGTGTATATAATCTGATGCAGTTAAAACCCGACTCAGCCATTCTTCTTATCCAGTCTTCATATTGTGCGCCTGAAATGGCATAGGCTATTTCGCCAGGCCAGTATCCGGGGGGAGAAGATCCCAGGTTTATTCCCTTAAGCACCAGTGATTCATAACCTGAGCCGGTATGCATTGCAATGTTGCTGCCCTGGGTTTTGAAAGGAAGCTCCTGTTTTTGGGTAAGTTCAAAATTAATAGTAGTATCTTTTCCTATTGTGATGTCGGTCAGCCTTACGGGATAATAGCTGTTGCAAGTTACTGAGGTGACAACGGGAACCCTTACAGAACCTGAAAATGGTATTATCATTGGGGGCAGCATGTCGGGTTCCAGTGCAGTTCCTGATGAATACGTCGAAAAACCTGATGCCTTGACAAGCTTTCCGGAGAATGTCTTTCCGCCGGATGTCAGTGCAAAAAAATAAAACCCGCTGCGCTGCGGTGCCCCCTGCTGGTTGCAGCCGTCCCACACAATGTGGTAGCTTCCGGGGCTGACTGAATCAAAAAAGGTTTCCATAACTTTTTGTCCCGAGAAGCTGTAGACAGAAATGCGTATATCAGCCTGTCTGTTGATGATGAAAGGAATATTTACTGAATATGTGAAGGGATTGGGATATGGAACACCCACTTCAACTGATCCGGGAATATTATCGTAAAGGTTTGACAATCTTAATGTATACCTTCCATCGGCACCCGTTTTGACTGAATATTCAGTTGTGCCTGCCATCATCGACACCCTGGCATTTGCCACGGTGGCACCGTATGAATCAGTAACCACCCCTGACACATAGTAATCGCGTCCGCTTAAAGCAGGAGCCTTGAGGACCAGCAAAAATGATATCAGGAGCATTGCTCTTGCAAAAGCATTTAAACGCGAATTCATAATGGAAGCTGGGAATAAATTGTTATAAACCGGTTAAAAGTAATAAAAAGAAGCATTAATTATTAATTTTAAAAGTCCAATGCAGAATCACATACATGGATATTAACGAAATAACATACAGGAATATTGGAAGGAATGATAATAAAGAACTTGCAGATCTTATAAGAAGCGTTTTCAGGGAGTTCGGAATTGACAGGCCCGGGACTGTATATTTTGACCCCACAACTGATGCTCTTTATGAACTTTTCAGGATCCCTGGTTCGGTTTACTGGGTGGCAGAGGCAAACGGTTCCCTTGCCGGAGGCTGTGGTATTTACCCGACGCCCGGACTGCCCGATGGCTGCGCCGAGCTTGTGAAATTTTACCTTCTTCCCCAATGGAGGGGTAAAGGTATTGGAAGGACTCTTATGGAGAAATGTTTTGACTCGGCAAGGGAAGAAGGCTACAGGCAGCTTTACCTTGAATCCCTTCCGGAATTGCATAAAGCAGTTTCGATGTACCTGAAATCGGGATTCAGGCAGATTCCGCATGCACTGGGAAATTCGGGCCATTTTGGATGCAACATCTGGATGGTAAAGGATCTTTAGGATCCATCAGGATCATTTCATCTGAAATTGAGTGAGCCCATAGAGCAGGGACGAGGCTTGAAAGAATTATTTTTAAGGACCGGCAGGAGAAAATTTGGTCGCCGGGAAATAAAAACCTGATGATAGTTGTCTAATAGCTGTAAGGAATAACATTAAAACTGAAATGAAAAGGACATTAATAATTACCGGTATTGTTGCCGGACTTATTATAATAACAATGTTTGTATTCAACAAGCTTGTTTCTAAGAAGGATACAAACAGTGTTTTCACAGAGGTACAGGAGGGTCCGTTCGAGATCACCGTATCAAATTCGGGAGAACTCGAAGCAGAGAAGTCAGTTGATATTTTAGGTCCCGAAATAAACAGGTCATCGCAGCAGGGTGGTCGCGGAGGTGACCATGGCCCAGGAGGAATGCGTTTCATGAGTTTCAAGATTCAGGATATTGTACCTGAAGGGACTGTGGTAAAGGAAGGAGATTATATTGCCCAGCTCGACAGGACAGATTATGACAATTCCCTGAAGACAGCAATTGAAAACCTTAACACGCTGAGGTCAAACCTCGAAATGGCTATCCTCGATACAGCCGTTACCCTTACAAATCTGAGGGATGCAATAAAAAACCAGACAATAGCCGTGGAGGAAGCCAGAATCACTCTGGAACAATCAAAATATGAGCCTCCTGCCACTATAAGGCAGGCCCAGCTGTACGTCGACAAGCAGGAACGGGCCCTTGAGCAGACAAAGAAGGCTTATACCCTGAGGAAAGCCAAGGCGCTTGCAGATATAAAAACCAAAAGGAGACTCTATAATGACGGAGAGGCGCTTGTAGCAAGTCTGCAGGATTTTCTTTCCAAATTCACCATACGTGCTCCATCTGCCGGAATGGTAATATACAAGAAGGAGTTCAACGGAGCAAAGAGGAAGGCCGGATCGCAGATTAATCCATTCGACCGGGTAATAGCAACACTTCCGGATCTAAGCACAATGATCTCCAAAACCTATGTCAGTGAGATAGAGGTCAACAGGGTCAAACCCGGTCAAAAGGTTGTAATATCGATTGATGCAATGCCAGGTAAATCTTTGACTGGTGTTGTTGAGAATGTTGCCAACATAGGAGAGCAGCTGGAGAATTCAGATGCCAAAATGTTCGAGGTC
This sequence comes from Bacteroidales bacterium, assembly GCA_012517605.1. Taxonomy (GTDB): domain Bacteria; phylum Bacteroidota; class Bacteroidia; order Bacteroidales; family VadinHA17; genus LD21. The sequence continues at coordinate 281 of JAAYUS010000026.1, read as the reverse complement.
CTGATAAAAATAGATGGATTGAATCCGGAACTCAGGCCGGCAATGACTACATATAATAAGATTATTATTAACTCATACGACAATGTAATATACGTTCCAACAGAGTGCGTAAATGCAGGGGCTGACGGAATTCCTTTTGTTTACAGGAAAAATAAGACAAAGCAGGTTGTTGTTCTGGGTGAAATGAATGACAAGAATATCATAATCAAGCAGGGGCTTGAACCCGGAACTACGGTATATCTTGTTCCGCCTGAGGACCCGTCAAAATTCAGGCTTGTAGG
>JAAYUS010000149.1 GCA_012517605.1 Bacteroidales bacterium | reverse complement strand
CTAGATTGGTACTAATACGCATAATAGATTGATTTAGGTTTTTTTAAATCAGGAATGTCTGCTAACGTTCATGAAATGTTCACCGATAACTAAAGGCCGTGGGGCCGAAAGGTTATTTGACATAAGAACCAGGTTAGTTAGTTTTACAAATCTAATATAAAAATATTATTAAAAAAAAATTAAAATAAAATTAAAATGAATTGAAATATTAAAAAAGGTATGTTGATAATATATAAGGTTATTCTTGAGAGCATCCGGGAAAGATTGTATCAAAACTACAAATCAAGAAACCGCAAAGCCCGCCAGGATACCCGCCAGAATTATAAAGCAGTTAATTATAATTAACTACACTTTAAAGCTCCGAATAAACTTTACGCACTTTGCGGTTTACAGGGTTTTTGATACAGCTTCTTCCGGAAGGTTCAGATTTTCATCTCACCCCATCCTTTCCGATATTCTCTTTTAACGAACTGGTTTGCCGCTTCAAAGTTTGTTATCCTCATGTTTTCTCCATCCCATTTGTAGCTCATATAGCGTCCGGGGAAAACCAATCCCTCCATTTCGCCATAAACAGGGTCCTTTCTTGATATTTTCTTCTGGATGTTGAAACATCTCAGCAGAAGATTTCCCATGAGAACTGTTTCGGTAAGAGGGCCGGCATATCCGACAAACGGGGAGTCGACTTCCATATTGCCGTAACCTGCAATGCAGGCATCTATCCACTGCCACCAGTGACCATCCATGTCGCCTTCCACCCTCGGATATTTTTCAGGGATCTTCAGGTCCTTGTTAAGAGAAAGAGGAAGCAGTATCGGATTTCTTCCTCCCCAACCACATGCTGCTTTGCCCTTTGTACCTATAAACAAGGTAGCGCCTTCATAATCATTCAGTCCGGGCCAGTCACCCATTACATCATTCATATTAAGGTCAGGTTCAATTTCATATGGCCGTTCTGGGGTTATACCGCCATCCATCCAGTAAAGGTCGAGGTTCTTTCCATTCTTGAGGTTATATTTGAACCTTATCGAACTTGAAACTGGTCCGCTTTCAGGGAAAACACCCTCTTTGAAAATACCTGTATAGACAGTGCTTGCACTGCAAGACACCTCGACAGGATATCCAAGCTCAAGCAACTTAAACGGCGGACCCATGATATGGCAACCCATGTCACCCAGGGCCCCGGTTCCGAATTTCCACCAGCCCCTCCAGTTGAAGGGTACCAGGTTATCAATATACTCGGTCTCTTCTGCCGTGCCAAGCCAAAGATCCCATTTAAGCTCTTTTGGAACGGCCGGATGTGAATCGGGCCATGGTATACCCTGAGGCCACACAGGCCTGTCGGTCCAGCAGAAAACTTTTTCTATATCTCCCAGGACACCTGCTTCTATCCATTCCCTGAGAGTTCTCATCCCGCCGCACGATGCTCCCTGGTCGCCCATCTGTGTTACTACCCTGTATTTTTCGGAAGCCCTTGTCAGAACCCTGGCTTCATAAATATCGTGGGTAAGCGGTTTCTGAAGATAGAGGTGTTTCTTCAGCTGCATGGCAGCCAGCCCAACAACTGCATGGTTATGATCGGGGATTGCCACTGAAACGGCATCGAAATTTTTGCTTTCCTTGTCAAACATCTCGCGCCAGTCGTGATAGAACTTTGCTTTAGGAAATTCCTTTATCCTGGGAGCGGCCTGTCGGTCATCAACATCGCACAGGAATGCTATTTCAGCATTTTTCTTCGGAGCAATGGCATAATGACGGATATCATCAGCTCCTTCTCCCCCGCACCCGACAGCTGCTATCAGCAGTTTGTCGCTCGGAGCTTTATGTCCGAGCCCGCTTACGGCAAAGCTCGGAACAATTGTTAGGGCTGCAGCCCCTGAAGCAGCTGTCTTGACAAAGCTTCTGCGGGAAAGCCCCCTGTTGTTTTCCGGGAAATTATTCAATGTCTTCATACTTCAATAGGATTATTATGATCTGTCAGGAATACTATTTCTTAAGAGGTTTTACTGCTATCTCCTTGAAAAACACAACATCGGCATCACCGTGGTTTTGCACCCCGATATAGCCTGAATCGGGCCGGATACCCCTGTAGGGTTCAAAATCGAATTTTCTTTCCGGAACAGGATCTCCCTCAGTATAATCAGTCACCTTTTCCCCGTTCACATAAACTATGGTCCTTGGACCATCGAGAGTGATTTCCGTCGTATTCCATTGAGGGCCAGGCTTCCCGGGTTTGGACAAAGGTTTTGTAAGCGAATACAAGGTACCTGTGTAATGGTATTCGTCTTCATCTGATAGTTCAGGTTTATTGTCGATCTGAACTTCATAACCATAATGTACAGGCATCCATTCTTCACGTGGTTCAATCGGTATGCGGATGAATATTCCGGAGTTGCTGTTCTCGTCACGCATCTTCCAGACGACCTTTATCATGCAGTTGCCGAATTTCTCACCGGCCCAGTAAAGCAGGCCCATTCCTCCGTTTCCCCTTATCAATCCGTTTTCAACTGTCATATAACCAGGACCGGCATGTTTCCATCCGGTAAGATCCTTACCGTTGAAAAGCTGCCTCCAACCTGAATCCTGAGCCTTGCATGACGGAAGGCTTATCAGGATGAACATGGCTATGGCAGCAGTTAAGGCCGGGGCTGCCATGATAGTTTTTCCGGCTTTTACAGCCTTGATCTGTTTTTTTAATTCATTTCTTTCCATATTACTGATAATTAAGAGCGGTTTTGCTTTTTCGTGTAATTGTTGCGTTTTTAACTATCGGTTTTGCCCAGAAGCTGAGGCTAAGGATATAGCCCATGGTAAGATAAAGTACTGTCATCCCTGCCTGCAATCCCATTACGTCCTTCAGTTTGCCGATAAGAAGCGAAACAATTGCTCCTCCTGCGATCCCTGTGCAAAGGATCCCTGAAAAAGATCCATGTGCCTTGTCAACGCTGTTAAGTGCAAGCGAAAAAATAATTGCATACATTACTGAAAGACAGAATCCAAGGGCAGGAAATCCGAAAAGGGCAAATCCGGCGCCGCCGAAAAGTGTAAATGTCAGAATGATAAGGCCGGCAAGAGTGAATATCCTGAGAACGATCTTGCTGTCAATAACTTTAAGCAGAGCCAGGCCTAGAAAACATCCCACT
>JAAYUS010000148.1 GCA_012517605.1 Bacteroidales bacterium | reverse complement strand
GGTGTCGGGCTTTTAAAACTTCAGACTATAACTAAATGAAGGAATTATCGGGAAATAGCTTTGCTGTTTTAATACTGTTTTAGCAGAGCCCGGTATTTCCATTCCTTTCTGGTCATATTGAACAGTTGTATCAAGATAATAATAATATGGATTCTGACGGTTATACAGGTTGTAAATACTAATGTTCCAGATTCTTTCACCACGTTTCACTTTTTTAATAAAATTGATCCCTACATCAAGCTTATGGTAAGCCCGCATCCTGTATGAGTTCAGGTCATTATATACCTGTCCATAATTTAAATAGTTGCTTTCATTAATTAATTCATTTATTACTTCTGGCATCATTTTGTATTTTCCAACTGCAAGAGTAAAAGGATTGCCGGTTCCATAAACCCATGTTGCAGAAAATTGAATATTTCTTTTAATTTTCTGTAGATATACAATGCTAATATCGTGTGTCCTGTCGTACTTGAAAGGATAAGGTTTTCCATAATTTTTATTCTCAAACTGTCGGGTTGCTTTAGAGTAAGTATAGGCTATCCATCCTGTCGCCGAGCCTTTTGTTTTTTGAAGAAGACATTCCAAACCATAAGACTTTCCCTTACCATTAGTTTCAACCTGTGTCTGCCAGTCGGAGGCAGATGAGAGAATAGCTACACCATCTTTATATGTTATTAGATTATTCATTGTTTTATAGTAACCCTCAAAACTTATCTCATACATCCCGTTTCTAAAGGTTTTTTCCAGTCCGATGGCATACTGCTTCGACAAAGAGGGCGCAACGGCACCGGTAACAGGAACCCAGATATCATTCTGCATGTTCGGACTGGATCCTGTAAGTAAGTGGATATATTGATTCATTGAAGAATATGAAGCTTTTAGGAGAGTGTTTTCAGTAATCATGAAAGTTGTGAGGAATCGTGGTTCAAATGAGAAATAATTCCTGTTTGGTATCCGATAATTAGTGCCCCTGAAACCAAAATTTATAAATAACCTTGTACCTATCGAAATTTCATTTTCGAGATATACTGCATTCTCAAGGCCGTTTTGCTTCCTGCTGCCAAAACTGGTATCAACGGCTGCACTGTTTTCTACAGATTGATAGGATGTTGTGTTTGGATTGAAGTAATGGAAGATAGTTGTAGCTCCAAATTTTACTTTATAATTTTGATTAAAAAAATAATCGAAATCAGCCTTTAATGAGAGGTCAACAATACCCGACCAGTAACTCATAGATGTCTTTTCCTTAATGCTATTGTGAGTAAAAGTGTTTGTGAAATCATTTGCCAGGCGATACCTCGTTGAATATAAAGTAAGATTAGAAAAAAGCCTGTCTCCATAAAGATGATTCCACCTGAAAGAACCTAAAATATTTCCCCATTCAAGGGTCATCTTGTTTAAGTCAGTTTGAGTTTTTTGCCTTGATAATATCTTGTCTCCGCCTGTATAGAAGCTCAGATAGAGCCTGTCCTTTGGCGAGATAATGTGGTTAATTTTTGCATTCAGATCATAAAAATTGTATCCGATCGAAGTACCATTAAATGAAGTTGCCTTTGTTAATGGTCGTATTATAAGATCATACATAAATCGCCGTAAAGAGATCATATAAGAATTAGTATCTTTCTTGATAGGACCTTCAATCATAATCTTTGAGGCAATCATTCCGATCATTGCGTTCCCGTGGAACTCTTTCATATTTCCCTCTTTCATTTTAATATCAACAACCGAGGATAGCCTGCTTCCATAATGAGCAGGGAAACCACCCTTTACAAGCTTCATGCTGTTTATTGCATCAGAGTTAAAGGTTGATACAAATCCACCCAAATGGTTGACATAATAAACCGGAGCATCGTCGATGACCATCAGATTCTGATCGGGACTTCCACCGCGGACATATAATCCGCTTGATGCTTCATTGCCCGATTGGATACCTGGCATTAGCTGCAGGGTTTTTAAGACGTCTGATTCTCCTCCAAGAGACGGTATCGCTGCAACTTTTGAAATTGGCACAGTTACAACACTCATTTCCTTTCGTTTTTCATAAGTAGTTGTCCTTTCAGCGCTTACAATCACTTCGTCAAGTATATTACTGCTTTTTAATGCAAAATCAACCTTCAGGTTCTGATAAGGTGTTAGGGAAAGGGATGAGGGAGAAAAGCCTACAAAAGAGGCTTGAATTTTAACGGAATCTTTTGATTGGTTCAATGTAAGGATATAATAACCATAACTATTTGATATTGCATAATTCAGGTGGTCGTCAGTTGTTACTGTTGCCCCGGCAATAATTTCTCCTGATGCTGCATCTTTTACATAACCGCTGATGGATATCTTTTGAGAATACCCATAGGCAAACAATCCAAAAAGAGACATAAATATGATGAATCTCTTTATCATTTGCCAGAGACGGTAATTATTTTTTCATCTGATGAATAACCGGCAAAAATCCCATAACCACCTGTAATATTTGAATAAAGATTGATTGGCTCGCTCATCCCACTAAAAATATCATTTTCAAGGCTGAACAAATATGCAAACTGTCTTTCCTTGTATTTGTAGTAAGATTCAGAAACTGATCTGAAAGTGATCGTAAGATTATAATCGGCGTACGCCTGTGTAGCGAAATATATTTTTACCGAGCAGTGTTTTCCATCAAACATTTTATCGGTGAAAATCAGGGTTTTCGGATTATAATCAAGAAGCCCTGTTGATGTTATTATGGGGTCAGAGTTTTTCTTAAACCAAATTGATGTATAATTATTATCGATGATATATTTTGCGGACAATTGTACTTCATAAAAGG
>JAAYUS010000147.1 GCA_012517605.1 Bacteroidales bacterium | reverse complement strand
GTTGTATTCCCATCAAAACGTGATTTTGCGTGAACTGATGTAAGAAACCCTGCATAGGGACCTGTAAACAGGCTGAATTTCCAGTCATCACCTGCATCTGCCGCTTTAAAGTTATATTTGACAAGGAGGGGAACCGTAACATAATTGAATTCTCTCGTCAACACGGTTTTTTTCTCATTTATCCAGGATACCACTTTTTCACCTTTCTTTTTATAATTGACCTCAGTCTGGAACGAAAGTGAATTTCCTGTCTCATATTCAAGCACTGCACCGACAGTTAGTCCCTGGTAAAGATCCACATTGTTCCATAGCAGCCCGAGTTCCGCCTGGGTTTCAACGTTAAGACCTGCATGAAGACCATAATTAAGCTGTGCAGTGAGATTATTTGCCGTTAAAAGCAGAAACGACAATACTGAAGATAAAAAAATGCTCTTTTTCATTTTTGCTAATTTATATTATTGTCAATCAAAAAAATAATCATCCATTTTCATGCTGCATACAGTGAGAAGCTCTTCATCGCTAAATGCCTTTTCCTTATTGAATTCTCTTAAAAGGGCAATTATTCTGTCTGCCTTGTCATCACTGCTGATCTGCATTGTAATATTCACGTTATAACCCGGCCATACGGCCGTGTCGAATCGTGGCGATCCCTTTTCGTTCCGGCTAATCACCTTGTCGGTGATCTGGTAGCTCGTCACGCCGTTATTATCAAGGAGCTGGGTTACCTGATCCATCATGCTTATGTTGCATGTACAAAAAATAAACTTCATAATATTCTGATTTAGATTTGCTTCCTGTTGAATATTGCATAAAATACAGGTACGATTAATAATGTTATGAGCATTGAAAAAAGGAGCCCGCCGATCATTGTCACCGCCATTGGGGTGAACATCTCGTAACCCATTCCCCTGCTGAGGGCCATCGGCACCATGGCAAGAATCATTGTTGAGGATGTCATAACTACCGGTCTTAGCCTTGAACGGCCGGCTTCCTTTATTGCATCATAAAGATTGTATCCGCGTTTCCTTAGCAGATTGGTATAGTCGACAAGGATGATTCCGTTCTTGACAACGATGCCCGAAAGCATAATTATGCCGATAAAAGTTGTAATGCTGAGGGTGGTTCCGGTCAGAAGAAATGCGACGACAACACCTATGGCAGTAAAAGGCACTGCCATCATTATTATCATAGGATGTTTAAAGGATTCGAACTGTGCGGCCATGACCATGTATACAAGCAATATCCCTAAAACAAGCACAAGAGTAAGATCCCCAAACGATTCTTTCTGGGATGTTGTCTGGCCCTCTATTTTAAGATCGACACCCTCAGGTTCCGGAACCGACTCCAATATCTGGCGGACCTGTTTTGTTGCCTCACCTAGTGATATACCTTTCAGGTCGGCGCTGACTGTTACGTACCTCTGCTGCGATTCCCTTTTTATTTCCATTGGGCTGTACCCCTGGCGTATTGTAGCTATATCGGCAAGACGGACCTGTGTTTTGAGGAGAGTGGACAGAGTGATCCCTTCAAGGGAAGACAGATCCGATCTGTATTCCGGGGCATATCT
>JAAYUS010000025.1 GCA_012517605.1 Bacteroidales bacterium | reverse complement strand
TACTCTCGAAGACGGAACTGTCTATCACGGGAAATCATTCGGAGCTCCTGTTGCAGCTGCCGGCGAGGTTGTTTTCAACACTGCAATGACCGGGTACCCCGAAAGTCTTACAGATCCTTCGTACAAAGGACAGATACTTTGCCTTACCTATCCTCTTATAGGGAACTACGGTGCACCGGGAAAACAGGAAGAAAATGATCTTTTAAGTTTTTATGAATCATCATCCATCCATATCTCAGGCCTGCTGGTCTCTGACTATTCATTTGAATACAGCCACTGGAATGCTGACGAAAGCCTCGATGAATGGCTAAGAAGATACAATATACCAGGTGTTTACGGCATCGACACCAGGGCGCTTACCAAAAGGATAAGGGAAAAAGGTGTAATGCTGGGCAAACTTGAACCGGAAGGCACTTCAACTGACTTTTTTGATCCCAACCGAACCAATCTTGTGGCCTCGGTAAGCACTCACGAAGTAAGGACCTACGGTTCCGGAAAATACAGGATATTGCTTGTCGACTGCGGAGTCAAATACAATATCATCAGGAACCTTCTGAAAAGAGACACGACAATAATAAGGGTTCCCTGGGATTATGATTACTCGGCTGAGGATTATGACGGTCTTTTTCTGACGAATGGCCCGGGCGACCCAAAAATGTGCGAAAAGACAATTGAGAACATCCGACGTTCGTTCTCGCGAGATAAGCCGATTTTCGGAATTTGCCTGGGGAACCAGCTTATGGCACTGGCTGCGGGAGCCGACACATATAAGCTCAAATACGGGCACAGGAGCCATAATCAGCCCGTAATTGAGGTCGGCACCAACAAGGCCTGCATTACTTCACAGAATCACGGCTTTGCTGTCGACAATAACACGCTTGGTGAAGACTGGGAACCTTACTTTATAAACATAAACGATAAAACAAACGAGGGGATGAAACATAAAACATTACCATTCTTCTCAACCCAGTTCCATCCCGAGGCTTCGGGAGGACCAACGGATACGGATTATCTTTTCGACGATTTCATCAGCAATATAAGAAAGATCAAAGGCTGATCATTTTATCAATAAGGTCCTGGGAAGACCTGTTGACAAAGCAAAGCATCCTTGATCTGAAAATCCTTTCTATTTCAGAATTGCAGAGATTTCCTATGCTCCCTTCGTGCGTATATTCTGTAAGTGATGTGGGAGTAAATGAAGTATTGCCGACCTTTTCGCCTATAATCCTGTATGCATCCCTGAAAGGCACCCCCTGCTTTACCAGCCTGTTAACCTCTTCGGTGCTGAAAATACTGTTATATAAAGGATTGGCTGTAACATTATCAGTTATCCTGATATGGTTCAGCATATGAATTGCAATCCCTATGCAGTCCTTAAGTTCTGAAAATCCATTGAAGATCAAATCCTTCAGCAGCTGAAGCTCCCTGTTGTAGCCGGAAGGCAGACCCGAGACGAGGGCCGACACCTGACCCGGCAGAGTCTGGATCAGCCTGGCTTTTCCCCTGATAATTTCAAACACATCAGGGTTTCTTTTCTGCGGCATAATGCTGGAGCCGGTAACAAATTCATCCGGAAAATCGACGAACCTAAGCTCAGCGGTCATGAACATGCACATATCCATTGCAAGCCTCGACAATGTCTGGGCAAGTGAGGCCATTGCCGAAGCAGCGGCAAATTCAGCCTTTCCCCTGTTAAGACCTGCATAGGCTGAATTGTACAATAGATCTTCAAATTCAAGGAGCTCGGTTGTAAGCTTCCGGTCCAGCGGAAGAGTGGAGCCGTAGCCTGCTCCGCTCCCCAGCGGATTCCTGTTATTAAGTGTCCGTGCATCAGACAGCATAAGTATATCATCAGCAATGCTTTCGGCATAAGAACCGAACCAAAGACCGAATGATGAAACCATTGCAGGCTGCATGTGAGTATAGCCGGGGATAAGAACCTGCCTGTACTGCTCACTCAGCGACAACAACTGATAGAAAAGCCTGCTGGTTGTTTTGGCGGTTTCATCAATCTCCTTCCTTGTAAAAAGCCTGATATCGGTAAGGACCTGATCATTTCTCGATCTTCCGGTATGTATTTTCTTTCCGGTGTCTCCCAGAATGGAAACAAGCTCATTTTCAATCTGGGAATGAATATCTTCAATGCCCTCTCCGATAGTGAGATTTCCCGTTTTCGTTTTTTTGAAAAGTGAATGAAGGGCGTTAAGAAGATTCTTTTTTTCATCTTCTGAAATCAATCCGGTTTCACAAAGCATTATGGCATGGGCCATCGATCCGGCAATATCCCATTCAGCCAAACACATATCCGTTGTCCTGTCCTTTCCTGAAGTGAACTCGATGACCCTGCTGTCAGGAACAGCCTTCTTTTCCCAGAGTTTCATTTGTTATAATTTTGGTATTTGCCGGATCTTATTCCCTGCCGTAAAACTGATTATTTGTTTTTGCTTGCCTCGACAATTGCCCTGTGAGCCATGAGTCTTATTGCATTTATCCTAATAAAACCCCTGCTGTCGGTCTGGTCAAAACCTCCTTCAATATCCATGCTCGACAAATCCTTATTATATAATGATGAAGGTGATTCGCGTCCTTCGATAAGCACATTTCCCTTGTACAGGCAGATATGAACGCTTCCGTCAATTATCTCCTGACTCTTTTCAATGGCTGCCATTAGAAAGTCCATTTCTGGACTGAACCAGAATCCGTAGTAAATGAGTTCTGCAAACTTGGGTGTAAGCATATTCCTGAGCCGCATCACCTCCCTGTCCATTGCAATGCCTTCCAGGTCCATATGTGCAATATGCAGGACAGTGGCAGCCGGTGTTTCATAAACGCCGCGCGATTTTATACCGACAAAACGGTTTTCGACCATATCGAGGAGCCCAATGCCGTTTTTACCCGCAAGATCGTTAAGGTAAACGAAAAGTTCATAGGAATCATCCTTTACAGTTCCGTCATCCTTGTTTACCAGCTTGATGGGAATTCCGTTTTTAAAATGAATGGCGATCCTTGTTTCCTTGTCAGGTGCATCCTGAGGCATCACCATTTTTTCAAGCATGCTTTTCTGTGCCGAGAACATGGGATCTTCAAGGATTCCGGCCTCATGGCTTATGTGCATGAGATTATCATCCTCACTGTATGGTTTGTCGATGCTTGCCTTTACCGGGATCCCTTTCTCAGCGGCGTATTTTAAAAGGTCTGTACGTCCCTTGAACATTTCAAGAAATCCCTTATCCTTCCATGGTGCTATTACCTTAATGTCGGGTTTGAGCGCATAATAGCAAAGCTCAAACCTTACCTGGTCATTCCCTTTTCCGGTGGCACCATGCGCAACAATATTGGCATTTTCATTTATTGCAGCCTCGATCTGCTTCTTGGCGATCAGCGGCCTGGCAAGGGCTGTTCCGAGAAGATACCTGCCCTCATATACGGCATTTCCCATGATTGCCTTAAGCACATAGTTTTCAACAAATTCCCTTTTCAGGTCCTCAACAATGACCTTCGAAGCGCCCAGAAATAGAGCCTTTTTCCTGCATTCTTCAAAATCTTCTGCCTGACCTACATCTGCGACAAAAGCAATAACTTCATAACCTTTTTCAATTAACCACTTGAGAATTACTGATGTATCCAATCCGCCGCTGTAAGCCAGCACTATCTTTTCTTTCATTTTATTAATATTTAGTTCTGTTTTCTTATGTTCCTTTGTTTTACTTTCAATGTTCCGGGGCCCGACGGTTCAATTTGTCTGTGAAGTCCCGGTATTATGAGTTCCAGGCAGGCATGAACCTGATTGATGGTGATGCCATCCCGGGGTATTATTAATATGGTGTCATCGCCGGCAATTGTTCCTGCTATTTCGTATCTCCCGGAGTTATCAATGAAATATGCAGTGGCATTAGCGCTTCCAGGTATTGTCTTCATCACCATAAGACCTCCTGCTCCTGTTAACGATCTTATTCCGGGCAGGACATTGAGCTTTGGTTCCTGGGAGTAAGAGGCGTCGTTCCTGCCCGCAAGGGAATACCTGTAACCACCTTTTCCGTCGGGTACACGGCTGACACCCAGCTGCCTTAAGTTGCGGGATAATGTAGCCTGCGTACATATTATCCCTTTCCCTTTCAGCTTTTTAAGCAAGGCTTCCTGCGAGCTGATATTCTCACCAACAATGATCCTTTCTATCGCAATGAGCCTTTTTGTTTTTTGCATTTTTATTCATTTTTTTTGCAAATATATACATTTTTAAATCCTGCAAGATAAAAATCAAAAATTTATGATAATTTTACAGCCTAAAATCCGGTAATGAAAGACGACATCAGGAAAGTAGTAATACTCGGATCCGGAGCCCTCAAAATAGGCGAGGCGGGAGAATTTGACTATTCAGGATCACAGGCTCTTAAAGCCCTCAGGGAGGAAGGCATCAATACCGTTCTGATAAATCCCAACATTGCCACGGTACAGACTTCCGAGGATCTGGCCGACAAAATATATTTTCTTCCTGTCACTCCCTTCTTTGTTGAAAAGGTTATTGAAAAGGAATCGCCCGATGGCATACTTCTTTCATTCGGGGGGCAGACTGCACTTAACTGCGGAACCGAGCTCTACAGGAATGGCATTTTTAAGAAGCATAATGTAAAGGTTCTGGGCACCCCTGTCGAAGCAATAATTGAGACGGAGGACCGGGAACTTTTTGTAAGGAAGCTCGATGAAATAGATGTAAAAACGCCGAAAAGCATAGCTGTCACAGGAGTCGATGAGGCAGCCGAGGCTGCAGAAATGCTTGGATACCCTGTGATAATTAGGGCGGCATACACTCTCGGAGGCCAGGGAAGCGGATTTGCCTCAGATTCCGGAGAGCTCAGGTCTCTTGCAACAAAAGCATTTTCATATACGAACCAGATCCTTGTGGAGGAGTCTCTCAAGGGATGGAAAGAGGTTGAATATGAAGTTGTAAGGGATAAGTACGACAATTGCATAACGGTCTGCAACATGGAAAACTTCGATCCCCTTGGTATTCATACGGGAGAAAGCATCGTGGTTGCACCATCACAGACACTTACGAACAGTGAATATCACAAACTCAGGGAGCTGTCGATAAGGATAATAAGGCATATAGGCATTGTGGGCGAATGCAACGTTCAGTATGCGTTGTCTCCCGAATCTGAAGATTACCGTGTAATAGAAGTAAATGCCCGGCTTTCCCGTTCAAGCGCCCTTGCATCAAAAGCCACGGGTTATCCCCTTGCTTTCATAGCTGCCAAGCTCGCAGCCGGATACGGCCTTCATGAATTGAAAAATTCAGTAACGAAAAATACAACTGCCTGCTTTGAACCCGCTCTCGATTATATTGTATGCAAAATCCCCCGCTGGGATCTGAACAAGTTCAAGGGGGTGTCGCATCTCATAGGCAGCAGCATGAAGAGCGTCGGAGAGGTAATGGCAATAGGAAGAACGTTCGAGGAGGTGATCCAGAAAGCCCTGCGGATGATCGGACAGGGAATGCACGGTTTTACAGGCAACCATAAGCTTGGTTTTGGCGATATCGAAAAAGAACTCGCCGAGCCGACTGACATGAGGATCTTTGTAATAGCCGAAGCACTTGAGAAAGGCGTTTCAGTCGACAGGATCCATGAACTTACCAAAATAGATAAATGGTTCCTTTATAAGCTCAGGAACATAATATTAATAAAGGAGGAACTCTGCTCGCATAAATCCCTTGAATCAGTTCCTGCGGAGCTTCTTTCAAATGCCAAAATATGCGGATTCAGTGATTTCCAGATTGCTCGCCATGTGCTGAAATCATCTTCTTCAGATATCAACAGGCACATGATGAAAGTAAGGGAACACCGCAAAAAACTGGGCATCACTCCCTGCGTCAAACAGATCGACACCCTGGCAGCAGAGTACCCTGCCGTGACAAATTACCTTTATCTTACCTATGGAGGTTCAGAGCATGACATTTCTTTTGCACATGATAAAAAATCAATAATTGTTCTTGGATCAGGGGCCTACAGAATCGGATCAAGCGTGGAGTTTGACTGGTGTTCAGTCAATGCTGCCGACACTATCAGGAAGCAGGGTTTCAGATCAATAATGATAAACTACAATCCTGAGACTGTAAGCACCGACTATGACATATGCGACAGGCTTTATTTTGATGAGCTGACATTCGAAAGGGTACTCGATATAATTGAACTGGAATCACCCGACGGCGTGATTGTGTCGGTCGGAGGTCAGATACCCAACAATCTTGCCATGAGGCTTCATGAGTGCAATGTTCCTGTGCTCGGAACATCTCCAGTTTCTATCGACAGGGCTGAGAACAGGCATAAATTCTCGGAGATGTGCGACAACCTGATGATCGATCAGCCTCGGTGGAAGGAACTTTCCACAATTGACGACATTTATGGCTTCGTCGATCAGATAGGCTTTCCTGTCCTTATCCGCCCCTCATACGTATTGTCGGGGGCAGCAATGAATGTAGTATCGAACAAAAATGAATTATCCCATTATCTCGATCTCGCAGCCCGAGTATCAAAACAATATCCGGTTGTAGTTTCGAAATTCATAGAAGATGCAAAGGAGATAGAGATCGATGCCGTTGCAAAGGAAGGTGAGATATTTGCCTATGCCATCAGCGAACACGTCGAGTTTGCAGGAGTTCATTCGGGAGATGCAACCATGGTATTCCCGGCACAGAAAATATATTTCGAAACTGCAAGGCGTATTAAAAGGATATCAAGGCAGATATCCAGGGAGTTGAATATCACAGGTCCCTTCAATATCCAGTTTCTTGCAAAAGACAACGATATAAAGGTTATTGAATGCAATCTCAGGGCAAGCCGCAGCATGCCTTTTGTATCGAAAGTGCTTAAAACAAATCTCATTGAGCTTGCCACACTTCTCATGCTCGATATTCCTGTTGAAAAGCCTCATAAGTCGGTATTCGAGCTCGATTATGTGGGTGTAAAGGCTCCGCAATTCAGTTTTTCAAGGCTGGCAAAGGCTGATCCGGTTCTTGGGGTCGATATGTCGTCAACCGGTGAGGTTGGCTGCATCGGCGAAGGCTTTTATGAAGCAATTCTGAAAGCAATGTTCTCCGTTGGATACAGGGTGCCAAAAAAGAGTATCCTGCTCTCAACAGGTCCCGCCCGCTCGAAAGTCGAGCTTCTTAACAGCGCCAGGGCTCTCAGGGAAAAAGGGCATAAACTTTATGCCACTCGCGGGACATGGCAATTTCTTCAGAATGCCGGAGTCGAAGCTCATGTTGCATACTGGCCCGATGAGGATAAATCGCCAAACACAATTGACCTTATCAGAACGCGCGAGGTCGACCTGGTAGTAAACATCCCCAAAGATCTCTCATCGACAGAACTTAACAACGATTATTCAATCAGGCGAAGCTCGGTTGATTTCAACGTACCCCTGCTTACCAACGCCCGCCTGGCAAGCGCATTCATTCTTGCATTCTGCAGAATGAGTGAAGACGACCTTGCAATTAAAAGCTGGGACCAGTATAAATAATTGATTCAAGAAATATCAGAAAAATTATCATAGTCAGAAAATAACAGATGCCCTGGCTTCTTTTAATTCTCCTTTTACCCTATTTATATCTGCTCATGAGGATATACAATGGACTACTTTCAATAAAGCAGTTCCATCCAGAAAAACACGGTACGACATTTCTGTCAGTTGTTGTTCCATGCAGGGATGAAGAAAAGAATCTCCCTTTCCTTCTGTCTGACATCTCCAGTCAAACACTTGACAATAATCTTTTTGAACTTATAATTGTCGACGACAATTCAGGCGATTCAACTTTTCAGGCTGCTTCAGGTTTCTCCCATACCGGCATCAAAAAGGTCATCAGGAATCGGGGGACCGGAAAGAAAACCGCAATAAGGACGGGAATAGAAGACTCGGCAGGAGAGTTGATAATAACAATTGATGCCGACTGCAGAATCGAAAGAACTTTTCTGGAAACACTGTCTTCATTCTACAGCGGGAATCGACCTGAAATGATAATATGTCCTGTAGAATTGGAAAGCGGAAGAGGCTTTTTTCACAGGTTTCAGGAGCTTGAGTTTCTGAGTCTGCAGGGAGTCACGGCAGGATCAGCCCTGTGCGGCGACCCAGTAATGTGCAACGGGGCCGGCCTTGCTTTTACACGGGAATCATATTTCCGCCATTCAGGCGATCTGCATTATGAACTGGCATCAGGCGATGATATTTTCCTTCTTCACAGTATTAAAAAAGAAAGCCCGGAAAAAATAAGTTGGATCGAATCGGAGGGGGTGAAAGTTACCACGCAGCAAGCCGTCTCACTTGCTTCCTTCATTCGTCAAAGGGCAAGATGGATCTCAAAGACAGGTCATTACAGAGATACGTCAGCCAAGGTACTTGCAATTGTAACATTTGTTACAATTTTGATCCAGCTTGCGATTCTTGGTGCCGGGATCTTTTATCCTTCCATGCTGATTGTATTTGGAGCTTTTGTGGCTCTCAAATCGGTCCCGGATTTTCTAATACTTCACAATACCGCAACCCGGTATAAAAAGCGGAATTTGCTGCCCTGGTTTCTGCCATCGCAGCTTATTTATCCATTTTATGTTACTGCAATTGTCTTGTCTGCTTTTTTTACAAAGCGTACAACGGAATTTTAATTGCCCATTTCCGAAAGGAATTTGATCCTCATCAGTCGTATTTCTTCTTCTTCAAATTCATTGCCAAGTTCTGCTATTGCCTCTTCGAGAGAGTCTGATTCAGCCTCTTCCCTGAAATATGAAAAAATATCGTGCTGGCGTTCCTCATCCATCACCATATTTATATAATAGTCGAGATTGATCCTGGTCCCTGAATTTACTATTGCTTCAATTTCGGAAATTAGTTCGCTCATTTCAAGTCCCTTGGCTTCGGCAATATCCTCAAGAGGTCTTTTCATATCGATGCTCTGGATAATATAAACCTTAATGCCTGATTTGTTCACAACTGATTTTACGACCATGTCAAGCGGTCGTATAATCTCTTTTTCCTCAACATATTTCTTTATTATTTCGACGAATTCCTTGCCATATCTCTGGGCTTTCCCCGCCCCGACGCCCGATATATTCTGGAGCTCGTCGATGGTGACGGGATATTGAATAGCCATATCCTCAAGGGATGGATCCTGGAATATGACAAAAGGAGGGACGTCCTTCTGCTTTGATATTTTTTTGCGCAGGTCCTTGAGGATGCTGAACAGCTCTTCGTCGACGGCAGCTGTCCTGGCCCCGAAAGCGTTTTCCTCATCAGTTGTGTCTGCATAATCATGATCTTCGGCAAGCATAAAAGAGGTTGGTTTCTCGAGAAAGTCGAGGCCCTGTTGTGTCACCTTGAGCAGCCCGTAATTCTCAATATCCTTTACTAGAAGCTTAGCGATCAGAGCCTGGCGTATGACCATATTCCAGAACTTTTCGTCCTTATCCTCTCCTATCCCGAAGTATTCCAGTTTATGATGCTTGTACGACTTTATCGCTGATGTAACTTTCCCTGCAAGGATATTTGCAATATGATCGGCTTTGAATTTTTCCTTGACGGCTAAAATAGTTTCGAGAACATTCACTACAGCCTCGCTTCCTTCGAACTGGGACTTTGGATGGAGGCAGTTGTCGCATGCCTCACAGTTTTCCTTCGGATATTCTTCCCCGAAATAATGAAGCAGGAGTTTTCTCCGGCATACAGACGATTCGGCGTATGATACTGTTTCAAGGAGCAGTTGCTTGCCTATTTCCTGTTCTGCAATGGGTTTCCCCTGCATGAATTTTTCAAGTTTCAGGATATCGTTGAAGCTGTAATAAGCGATGCAGTTTCCCTCACCCCCGTCGCGGCCGGCCCTGCCGGTTTCCTGGTAATATCCTTCCAGACTTTTTGGCATGTCATAATGGATGACAAAACGAACGTCAGGTTTGTCTATTCCCATGCCGAAAGCAATAGTGGCAACAATTATGTCGACCTCCTCCATAAGGAACTTGTCCTGGTTTGCCGTACGTGTGGCCGAATCCATTCCTGCATGATATGGAAGTGCCTTTATCCCGTTCACCTTGAGAGTTTCAGCCATCTCTTCAACCTTTTTCCTGCTGAGGCAATAGATTATCCCCGATTTTCCCGGATTGTTCTTTATATATTTTATTATCTCCTTCGTTACATCCTGTTTCGACTTCACCTCATAATAAAGGTTGGGCCTGTTAAAGGATGATTTGAACACATCTGCCTCCGGTATCCCAAGGTTTTTCTGAATATCGTGCTGGACCTTCGGAGTTGCAGTTGCTGTCAGGGCTATTATCGGAGAACGTCCTATGGTGTCGATTATCGGTCGTATTCGCCTGTATTCCGGCCTGAAATCGTGGCCCCATTCCGAGATGCAGTGTGCCTCGTCGATGGCATAAAAGGATATAACTACATTCCTGAGGAATTCTATATTGTCTTCCTTTGTAAGAGACTCAGGGGCAACGTATAACAATTTGGACCTTCCAGAAAGAACATCTTTCTTCACCCTGGCGCTTTCCGTTTTGGTAAGTGAAGAATTAAGAAAATGGGCGACATCATCGTCGGTGCTGAAATTCCTCATCGCATCAACCTGGTTCTTCATTAGTGCAATAAGAGGGGAGATCACTATTGCTGTACCCGGTTTCATCACAGCCGGCAGCTGATAGCAAAGAGATTTCCCGCCCCCTGTCGGCATAAGAACAAAGGTATCGCGTCCCTCAAGCACATTTTTTATAATAGCTTCCTGATTGCCTTTGAAGGTATCGAATCCGAAATACTTTTTCAAATAATCATGTACGGTTGAATCATTCATCTTTTCCCTCCGCTCCTGTTATTTATTTAAATGATTGCGGCCTGTAGTTTATATAAAGTTAAAAAAATTATCAATCAAAACCCATTTTAATTTTTTTTTACATTATTAAACGGATAATTTTAAAAATTGAGTGTGAGATTCTTCGCTTCACTTTGTTGTGCTCAGAATAACAGTTGATTGTGTGCCCATTAAGGGGTGGAGGTGTTTTTTGGAAGCAAGGACTCCGACAAACACCTCCACCCCAGCACCGCCTCTATTAACACCAGTCCTTCTGAGCTAAGTTTCTTTATTCTCTTAATCGGACACTATTATTTTCTTAACCGGAATAATTGTGTTTCTGTATTTTTAAATAAACCCGCATGCCACGCTGTCATGATATTTGCTTTCAGACATTTTTATCATATGTTTTTGTCCCCCTTTCTTATTTCACCCGGAATGGGAAGGACAGCCTGGTAACTGATGAAATCGGGATTGATGGAAGAAACCTCATTTGTGGATTCCGGGAAGGGGCAAAATAAATATCAGGAAAAGTTCTTCCGGAAATTATTTTACCGGTTGATTTATCAGTTAAATAAAGAAGTGTTGTTTTGCAAAATAAGATTTATAATCTTTACAGGCTGAATTTTAAGTCAATCATCTGAAAGAGCTATGGCCGGAACGAATAAAAAAAGGAAGAACAAAGAGGGGGAGATGTCATTTCTTGAACATCTTGAAGAACTCAGATGGCATATTATAAGATCTATCCTTGCAATAGTGGTCATGATGATCATAGCGTTTGTGTTTAAAAACATTCTTTTCGACAAGGTGGTTCTGGCTCCGAAAGAGCCTGGTTTTATATCCAACAGGCTGTTTTGCGAGTTCGGGCACTTCCTTGCCGGTAAATTCAGCTTCATTAATAATCCTGATATATTATGCATAAATACTAAGCCCGTAAACCTCATTAGTATTAAAATGGCGGGACAGATCACTACTCATATAACTGTCGCGCTTGTTGCAGGCGTTATTCTTGCTTTTCCCTTTGTAATACGCGAATTCTGGCTGTTTTTCAAGCCTGCCCTCCATTCAAATGAAGAAAAACACGCCAGGGGTGCTGTTCTTGCTTCATCATTGCTTTTTTTCGTGGGCGTATTGTTTGGATATTTCCTGCTTGCACCGCTTTCAATACATTTCCTGAATACTTATCAGATCAGCGAAAGCGTTGTTAACCAGATAAATGTCAGATCATTTATTGGCACTTTGACATCAATCTGCCTTGCAACAGGAGTTGTATTCGAGCTTCCAATTATAGCTTATTTTCTTACCAAGATTGGTGTTTTAACACCCGCTTTCATGAGAAAATACAGAAAGCATTCGATAGTAGTTATTTTCATTCTTGCTGCCATTATTACGCCTCCGGATATATTTTCCCAGACCCTTGTCGCTATACCGCTTCTGATTCTTTATGAAGTAAGTATCTTTATTTCCGCGGGAGTGATCAGGAAAAAAGCGAAAGAACACGACGCATTTATGAATGAAGATTCATCTGTCAAAACAGAAAGTGAATAAAGAGCCAACAGGGATGAAACTATATACTGAGAACCTTGTCAAGAAATACCGCAGCAGGACAGTTGTCGACCATGTTTCAATTCAGGTTGAACAGGGAGAAATAGTCGGACTGCTTGGTCCGAACGGCGCTGGCAAAACAACTTCTTTCTATATGATAGTTGGCCTGATCAGGCCTCGGGAAGGAAGGATCTTCCTTGATGATGAGGATATTACCAGCATGCCCGTCTATATGCGCGCCCGGAAGGGAATAGGTTATCTTGCCCAGGAAGCATCAGTTTTCAGGAATCTTTCTGTCGAGGATAATATCAGGGCTGTACTTGAGATGTCGGGGTTTTCAAAAACTGAGCAGGCTGAACGACTCGAAAACCTGCTGTCTGAATTCGGACTGCAGAAAATAAGAAAAAGCATGGGCATTCAGCTGTCGGGTGGAGAAAGAAGAAGGACCGAAATTGCAAGAGCCCTGGCCCTTAAACCCAGATTCATACTGCTTGATGAGCCCTTTGCAGGCGTCGACCCTATTGCCGTCGAAGATATTCAGGATATTGTCTCGAAACTGAAAGTCAAAAACATAGGTATTATTATTACAGATCATAACGTTCACGAAACCCTTGCCATCACCGATCGTGCATACCTGCTTTTTGAAGGCAGGATACTTATGTCTGGCACTTCAACACAACTTGCTGAAGATGAACATGTAAGAAAAGTATATCTTGGCAAGAACTTTGAGCTCCGCAGGTAGATTCACCTCTTTGTTATAATAATTATTTTCTATACTTTTGCGGGGATTTTCCGCGGATGTGTCGTAATTGGTAGCCGAGCAAGACTTAGGATCTTGTGTCTTAATGACGTGGGGGTTCGAGTCCCTTCATCCGCACCAGAATGATTACCGCCTTTACCAACAGCTTGATGAGAGTATTGGCGGTATTTTCAAATACTCAATAAACAATAAAATGAATATTACCAGGGAAAACATTGATGATCTGAATGCCGTACTTAAAGTACAGGTGGAGAAAGCTGATTACGAGGGTAAGGTTGAGAAAGTGCTTAGAGACTACCGCAAAAAAGCAAATATTAAAGGTTTCCGTCCCGGAATGGTGCCATTCGGCCTAATAAAAAAAATGTACGGCAAAGCAGTTCAGATCGAAGAGATCAACAAGCTTGTTGGCGAAAGCATCCAGAAATATCTTTCGGATGAAAAAGTCGAGATTCTCGGAGATCCTCTGGCAAAAACTGATGAGCATGAGCAAATTGATTTCGACACACAGGACTCGTTTACATTTTCATTCGATCTTGGCCTCGCTCCTGAATTTGAAGTAAAACTGTCACAAAAGAACAAGGTAAATTATTATGAGATTGAGGCAGATGAGAAGATGAAAAACGATTATCTCGAAAATTACACCCGCCGTTACGGAACATTTATCAAAGCCGAAGTATCCGAAGAAAAGGATATGCTCAAAGGTAGAATTGAAAGTCTTGACACTGAAGGAAACCCTGTCGAAGGCGGTCTTTCTGCCGACGACACTACCCTTTCTATCGACCTTGTTAAAGACAAGAAGATTAAGAAACAGTTCATCGGAAAAGCAGTTAATGACTCATTGGTTTTTGACCTGAGAAAAGCATTCCCGAATGATTATGAAATAGCAGGCATCCTGAAAAAACAAAAGGATGAGGTCGCTGATATAAACGGGGATTTCAGGTTCACCATAAGTGAGATATCAAGGTTCACTCCTGCCGGAATCAACCAGGAACTTTTCGACAGGATTTATGGAGAAGGCGTTGTGAATTCTGAAGAGGAATTCATGAAGAAGATTGATGATGAGATCTCAGCCAGCCTTAAAAATGAAAGCGATTACAAACTTTCTGTCGACCTGAAAAATACTGCCCTTGAGAAGACTGAATTCAGTCTGCCTGAAGAATTCCTGAAAAGATGGCTTCTCAGGGTTAACGATAAAACAACTGAGGAACAGATTGAAAAAGAATTTGATACATTCAGAAAAGATCTTAAATGGCAGCTTATTAGAAACAAGATTGCAAGGGCTAATGAACTTAAAATAACGGAAGAAGAACTCCTGAAAGAGGCTGAGAACATCACCAGGCTGCAGTTCAGGCAATACGGACTCTTTTATGCCACCGACGAACAGGTAACAAGCTATGCAAAAGAGACTTTGAAACGTGAGGAAGACGCAAAAAGAATTGCCGACAAGATACTCGAAGAAAAAGTGACTGAAATCCTCAAGGGCATGGTAAAACTTGAAAACAAGAAAGTTACCATAGAAGAATTCAATAAACTGTTTGAATAGGTCCCTGGTTTTACCAGCCTCAGTTTTACAATATTTTTGTACCTTTGCAGTTTAATCTTAAGAATTTCACTATGAGTAAAATAGATGATTTTGGAAAATATGCAAGGAGCAATCGCGGAATAAGCAGTCTCTCCCTGCACAAATACAGCACCATAACAAGCAGCTATATCTCTCCTACTATAATTGAGGAACGCCAGCTGAATGTGGCATCGATGGATGTATTCTCGAGGCTGATGATGGACAGGATCATATTCCTGGGCCTGCCGATCGACGATTACGTTGCCAATATCGTACAGGCACAGCTTCTGTACCTCGATTCCGCAGATCCCGGCAAAGACATACAGATATATTTCAACACTCCCGGCGGATCAGTAAGTGCAGGATTGGGAATTTATGACACCATGCAATACATCTCCTCCGATATTGCCACCATTTGTACGGGAATGGCAGCATCGATGGGAGCTGTTTTGCTTACCGCCGGCAGAAAAGGAAAACGTTCAGCTCTAAAGCATTCTCGGATAATGATTCATCAGCCGATGGGTGGATTTGAAGGACAGGCTTCCGACATTGAGATACAGGCCCGTGAAATCCTGAAACTGAAAACCGAGCTTTACGAGATCATAGCATTCCATACGGGAAATCCGCTTGAAAAGGTTGAAAAAGACTCTGACCGTGACCATTGGATGACCTCCCAGGAAGCAGTCGATTACGGGATGATTGATGAGATACTTCAGAAATCTGAAAAATAATCATAATGGATAAATGTTCTTTTTGCGGCCGTACCAAGAAGGAGGTCAGCATGCTTATCGCAGGCCTTGAGGGGCATATCTGCGACCATTGCATTGAGCAGGCCTACAGCATAATGAACGAGGAACTCGGCTCAAAAAAGAACATTTCATTCGATACCATCAACCTGCTAAAGCCCGCAGAAATAAAGCATTTTCTTGACCAGTACGTGATTGGACAGGATCAGGCTAAAAAGATAATCTCTGTTGCGGTTTACAACCATTACAAGAGGCTTATGCAAAAGCCTGACCCGGATGATATTGATATTGAAAAGTCAAATATAATACTGGTCGGGGAGACCGGAACCGGGAAGACACTTCTTGCAAGAACTGTTGCCAGGATGCTCCATGTCCCCTTTACAATTGTTGATGCGACGGTGCTTACTGAGGCCGGTTATGTCGGCGAGGATATTGAAAGCCTTCTTACACGCCTTCTTCAGAATGCCGACTATGATGTAAAGGCAGCTGAAAAGGGAATAGTATTTATTGATGAGATCGACAAAATTGCCAGAAAAGGAGATAATCCCTCAATAACAAGGGATGTATCCGGCGAAGGAGTTCAGCAGGGGCTTCTGAAACTTCTTGAAGGATCAATTGTGAATGTGCCTCCCCAGGGAGGGAGGAAACATCCCGAGCAGAAGATGATACCTGTCGACACAAAAAACATCCTTTTCATATGTGGAGGAGCTTTCGAAGGAATCCAAAGGAAGATCGCACAGAGGCTCAACACACAGGTTGTAGGTTACGGAGCATCAAAAAAGAGAGAAAAAATAGATAGAAATAATCTGCTTCAATATATCGCACCCCAGGATCTCAGGGCATATGGAATGATCCCTGAAATAGTCGGAAGGCTGCCTGTACTAAGCCACCTTAATCCCCTCGACAGAAAAGCCCTGAGGGATATTCTCACTGAACCAAAAAATGCCATAATAAAGCAGTATATCAAGCTCTTCAAAATGGACAACATCGAACTTACCTTCAGTGAAGGGGTTCTTGATTTCATAGTCGACAAGGCAATTGAATTCAAGCTTGGGGCGCGAGGTTTAAGATCGATATGTGAGGCAATAATGCTTGATGCCATGTTCGATTCACCGTCGACGGGTAAAGGTGAACTTACTATCACAACCGATTATGCCGCCGGCAAGCTCGAAAAAATCGACATGCAGGTTCTTAAAGCATCATAAATAATTACCTGGTCACATTTCTTTTACGTTTTCGTTCATATACAACATATGTATATGGTAAAGGATTTCCCTCATCCTGTACAAATTCTTCCTTTTCCACAATTCTCCAGCTTCTCATATCAATCTTCGGAAAAAATACGTCGGCAGGAGCCCTCCGGTGTACATGAGTAATATAAAGGCGGTCGGCAATACCCATGAACTGCCTGTAAACGCTTCCTCCTCCAATTACAAAAACCTCCTTTTCATTTGCACATTTTCTCAATGCATCTTCAATGGAATATGCAGTTACAGCACAGTCTATGCAGTCATTCGGAACATCAGTCATGACTATGTTGTTCCTTCCGGGCAACGGCCTTTTCGGAAGTGATTCCCACGTCCTTTTTCCCATTATAATACACTTGCCAAGGGTCAGCCGTTTGAACCTCTTAAGATCTTCCGGAATGTGCCAGAGAAGCTCATTGTCCTTTCCAATACCCCGGTCGTCCGATACTGCAACAATTATCGATATAATCATCTGTAATTAAACTGAAATTTCTCCCTTGATATGGGGATGGGCAATATAATCTGACAAAGTAAAATCCTCATATCTGAACATTGTGATATCGTTAACAGACTGATTAATGGTCATTTTCGGGAGTTTAAAAGGCTGACGCGTGAGCTGGATTTTAACCTGGTCGATATGATTGAGATAAATATGGGCATCGCCCAGGGTATGTATAAACTCACCGGGTTTATATCCGGTAACCTGGGCAACCATAAGAGTAAGAAGCGCATATGACGCTATATTGAACGGGATGCCGATAAAAATATCGCAGCTTCGCTGATAAAGCTGGCACGATAGTTTACCATCTGCAACATAGAACTGAAAAAGAATATGGCATGGAGGCAGAGCCATTTTATCAAGTTCACCCACATTCCATGCGCTTACAATATGCCGTCGAGAATCGGGCGATCGCTTTATCGATTCAATGACATTCTGAATCTGGTCGATTTTCCTTCCGTCAGATGAAGGCCATGATCGCCATTGATATCCGTATACAGGACCAAGGTTGCCATCCTTGTCGGCCCACTCGTTCCAGATCCTCACTCCATTGTCAGTGAGATATTTTATATTAGTGTTCCCCGAAATAAACCAGAGCAGCTCATGAATAATTGATTTAAGATGAAGCTTTTTGGTTGTCATGAGCGGGAACCCTTCATTGAGATCAAACCTCATCTGATACCCGAAAACACTTATCGTTCCTGTACCAGTACGGTCAGATTTCCTGCTTCCGTTTTTCATCACATGATCAAGAAGTTCCAGATATTGTTTCATTGTGTTATCGTCAGAAAATTGTTCTTTACAGTCATCTTGGAGATAATCTGGCAACCCAGCCTCCTCCCGGAGCCAGGTGTATTGTCATCTTATCCTCCGTTCTGACGTTGGTTTTAATATGTTTGTAATCCTGTGCATGACGGTCGGCATTTATGCCATCCTGGAAGATTTCCATGGTGTATTCGCCAGCCGGGAGGAATGAAAGGTCAAGTTCAAAATCGCGGGCATTCCAGTCGGTCATGCCCCCTATATACCACTCCCTGCCTGTTCTGCGGGCCAGGAGAAGGTAATCGCCTGTCTTTGCCGCCAGTACCTTGATATCGTCCCATACGACAGGTACTTTTGCAATGAAATCTGTACATTCCTGTTCCTTCATGTAGTTTGAAGGAGAATCAGAAAGCATCTGAAGGGGACTTTCATAGATGACATACATCGACATTTGGTGAACCCTTGTTCCCTGGCTGGCAGGACGCGTAAACTGAGGATTGAAATTTTCCCTGTCCATGTTTATCATTGCTCCGGGAGTAAAATCCATAGGACCTGCCACCATTCGGGTGAAGGGCAGAGTAACGTCGTGTTCCGGAGTTATCGTTCTTTCCCATTTGTCGTTCTCCATGCCTCTCACACCTTCCCGGGTAAGAGCATTCGGATAGGTGCGGTTCAGCCCGTCAGGCTTGTATGATCCGTGGAAATCGATGAGCAAATGATGTTCAGCTGTTTTGCGTGCTGCTTCATAATAGAAGTTTACCATCTTCTGGTCATCCCTCTGCATGAAATCGACTTTTACTCCCTTTACACCCCATTTTTCATAAAGGGCAACTGCTTCATCAATTTTATCAAGAAAAGTTTTCCAGACCACCCAAAGTATTACTCCAACCTTTTTGCTTTCAGCATATCTGCATAATTCAGGTATGTCAATTTCCGGTATCGACTCCAGGACAGTACCCGGTTTATACCAGCCTTCATCTAGAATTATATATTCGAGACCGTTGCGCGAAGCAAAATCAATGTAATATTTATACGTATCATTATTTATGCCTGCCCTGAAATCAACACCGTAAATATTGCTGGCATTCCACCAGTCCCATGCCACCTTGCCGGGTTTTATCCATTTGCTGTCAGCAAGCCTGTTGGGCGATCCCAGCCTGTAAACCAGGTCGCTTTCAACAAGCTTCCCGTCGTTGTCGGCGATTATGAAAACCCTCCACGGGAAAGTTCTGGTTCCCTTTGTTGAGGCTATATAGTCTTTGGTTTTTGTCACAAACATATCCCTGTCCCTGTTCAGTTTTTCAGTTTCGGGATAGCCCGGATGAACGCCCCTGAGCCTTCCTGAGCCTGCTCCCCTGATCCACAGGCCGGGATAGTCCTCAATATCGGATTCAGAAACAAGCACATTGATTCCGCTGCTGGTCCTGAAGAGTGCCGGAAGACTTGCAAGATGCCTGTCGGCAATGGTATCGAGTGAGGAAAAAGCGAAAATTCTTTCGTTATGCGACATGAAGCTTTCCTCAAGTGGATACCAGGCAGAAGATCCGGCCGGAAAACTGAAGTTTGCTATCTCATCCTTTATTATCAGGTCATTCTTCAGTGACGTCTCAAAACGGTAGGCAACGCCATCGTTATAAACCCTGAACCGTACAGCGGCGCCTGATTTGAATGTCAGCAGAAGGCTGTTGTATTTATCTTCAATGACCGCTCTTTTATATGCTACAACGGGCTCAATTATATTATCAGATTTACCGGTAACGGCTTTTTTGACCGTCTCACTCTTTCCCAGGGTTCTGCCGTCGTTAAGAACAAGACCTGCATTCGCAGAGACAATTGTCTCCAGATTATTGCAGGTTGCTGACCAGGTAAGGTCTGCGGCCACAGATACAGTGACAGCAATTCTCCCGTCAGGGGATATGACCTTGTAATCTTTTGCAGATAAATTAAATGCAGCAAAAAGGCAAAGCAGTGCAAATAAAAAGTTCCGTTTCATAATGTTAAGGTTTTAAAGTCAACTTAAGGAAGAGCAAACATGCTAAAATGGCAGCAGTCAGGTTTTTCTTTTTTTCCTTTTTTCTATTTCATCTCTGATTGAAGCAGCACGCTCGTAATCTTCAGTTTTTACTGCCTCATCAATCATCTTATAAAGATCTTCGTCAGAATAAGCTTCATATTTCGATGAAGCTGCCTCATAAAGTGAATCTGAATCGCCTTCGGCTTCTGCCTCTGTCTCGGAAGTAGTGACTGTAATTCCGGCTTTCTCCAGTATCTCTTCGGTAATGTAGATCGGACAGCCAAATCTCAGAGCCAGTGCAACGGCATCAGATGTACGGCTGTCGATTGATATTTCTTTTTCACCATTGTTGCAGATAAGCCTCGAATAAAACACTCCCTCCTCCAGTTTATAGATCATGACTTCTATGATGGTAATATTGAATTCGACGGCAAAGTTCCTGAACAGGTCGTGAGTGAGCGGCCTGGGCGGCTCAAGGTTTTCAAGTTTAATAACTATTGCCTGAGCTTCAAAGCCTCCGATTATGATAGGTACTCTTCTTTCTCCGTTTTCCTCAACCAGAATCAGTGCATAGGCGCCTGACTGAGTCTGACTGTAGGAAATCCCTAACACCTTCAGCTTTACTCTCTTCATATCAATTAATTAATAACCAACAGAATACCTGTTTACCCGTGGGCTATGGCAAATATAAAGATAATAGCAGTAAGTAAAGGATCTCGCATCTTCTTTTTTTTAACACTCCGGCAGGCATATGTTTAATAACATTGCCCCTGCTGAATAAGTTCATCTGCTTTTGCCGGTTTAATGCAAAATAATGCAACCGAAAATTGACCGGGAGGTTTGTAAATAAATGAATTTAATTATCTTTGCAGTCCGATTTTAACTAAATCCACAGGGGCCCTGTTAAGTCGCATGAGAAATATCATGTGCGCCTCATGGAGTAACTTAATACAGAATTATAAATGTACGCAATCGTTGAAATTGCAGGACAGCAGTTTAAAGTAGAAGAAGGAAAGAAGATCTTTGTACATCATCTTGATGCTGAGAAGGATGCAATCCTCGAATTTGACAGGGTCCTCCTTCTGGAAGATAATGACAAAGTCCTTGTCGGTGAACCTACAATAGCGAATTATGTTGTTGAGGGAAAAGTCCTTGATCATGTAAGGGGCGACAAAGTTATTGTCTTCAAGAAGAAAAGGAAAAAAGGCTACAGGGTAAAAAATGGTCACCGTCAGAACTTTTCCCAGCTTGAAATAATTGGTATTGGTGAAAAAGGCTCTGTTGTCCGCAAGGAAACAGTTAAGAAAGTAAAAGCGAAAGCCGCTGATCCGGTTGCTGCTGAAGAACCGGCTGAAGAAAAGACTGGCACTGTTAAAAAAGCTTCAGCCAGAAAGACAACTGCAAAAAAAGAGGAGGCAGCCTCCAACCCGGCCAAAGCAGAATCAAAAAAGGCAGTTGAAAAAAAGCCGGCCGCAAAAAAAGCATCAAAAAAGAAAGAATAGAATAATAAGGAATATAAAATAAGAAAATTATGGCACACAAGAAAGGGGCAGGCAGTTCACGTAACGGCCGTGATTCCGAAAGCAAAAGGCTTGGCGTGAAACTCTTCGGAGGCCAGACAGCCAAAGCCGGCAACATTATTGTCCGCCAGAGGGGAACAAAACATAATCCGGGTCTCAATGTAGGTCTCGGAAAAGACCACACTCTTTTTGCTCTTATCGATGGTGAGGTTGAATTCAAAAAGAAAAAAGACAACAAGGTATTTGTTTCAGTCAAACCCGTTGCTGAACAATAACTAATTTTCAACCGGATAAGCTCCCGTAAATTCTTTTTCATCAGGAAAAGCATTACCGGGAGTTTTTATATTTTTACAGCGGGCTTTCCGGGCCTGCTTTTTTATTTAAATAACTGGATATGCTTACAATTAATCTCATTCGCGAAAAAAAGGATTTTGTTATTGAAAGGCTCAAGGTCAAGAATTTCGATTCTGAAGAAATAGTCGGAAGGATCCTGTCGCTTGATGCCACACGACGTGAAATCCAGCTTAAAACCGATACTTTGCAGGCTGAAATGAACCGCATCTCAAAGGAGATCGGCAATCTTGTGAAAGCCGGCAAAAAGGATGAAGCCAATGCCGCACGTGAAAAAACATATTCAATTAAGGAAGAGATCAGGTCGTTGACTGAGAAAATCGATCCTGTTGAAAATGAGCTTAAGAATGAGATAATAAAGCTGCCAAATCTGCCGCATGAATCTGTCGCAAGAGGTAACGGAGCCGACGACAATGTAAAAGTAAGGGAAGGCGGAGCAATTCCCGCACTTCCTGATACTGCCCTGCCTCACTGGGATCTTATAAAGAAATATGATATTATCGATTTTGAACTTGGAATCAAACTTACAGGTGCAGGCTTCCCTGTTTATAAGGGCAAAGGTGCAAAACTTGAAAGAGCCCTGATAAGTTATTTCCTCGATCAGGGAGTAAAAGCCGGATATACTGAAATGATGCCTCCGATAATGGTCAATGAAGACTCGGGTTTCGGAACCGGACAGCTTCCCGATAAGGAAGGACAGATGTATAATGTGGCTCTCGACGGTTTCTATCTTATTCCAACAGCCGAAGTACCTGTAACAAATATCTACAGGGATGTAATCCTTAACGGTGATCAGCTTCCTGTGAAAAACATAGCCTACACTCCATGTTTCAGAAGGGAGGCCGGCTCATGGGGTGCACACGTGAGGGGTCTCAACAGGCTCCATCAGTTTGACAAGGTTGAAATAGTCCAGATCGCTCATCCCGACCATTCATATAAAGCTCTCGAAGAAATGGTGGCACATGTTGAAAGCCTCGTGGCATCACTTGGACTTCCCTACCGGATAATGAGGCTTTGCGGAGGAGATATGTCTTTCACTTCTGCTCTTACCTACGACTTTGAAGTATGGTCAGCTGCCCAGAAAAGATGGCTTGAGGTAAGCTCTGTTTCAAATTTCGAGTCATTCCAGGCAAACCGGCTCAAATGCAGATTCAGGGAGAAAGGCGAAAAACAGACCCGTCTTGTCCATACTCTTAACGGAAGCGCTCTTGCGTTGCCAAGGATAGTGGCTGCAGTCCTCGAAAACAACCAGTCAGAATCAGGCATAGCAATTCCTCCTGCTCTTGTCCCATACACAGGATTTGAAATTATAAACTGATATTATTCAATGGCCTGACCAGGACTGAATGGATAATACCGGAAGATCATATCTGTATGGCATTCTGGCCATATTGTTCTGGGCTACAATACCCACGGCATTCAAGTTATGCCTTGCACGACTTGATATATTGCCGATGCTTACGATAGCATCGGTAGTGTCAGCAGCAGCATTGTTCATTATAATTGTTGCTGAGAACAAACTCCCGTTACTTAAAAAAAATACCATGGCTGATCTTTTGCATTCAGCCCTGCTTGGATTTGTAAATCCATTCCTCTATTATCTTATATTGCTGAAGGCTTACCAGATACTGCCGGCACAGGTAGCCCAGCCCTTAAATATGATCTGGCCCATCATTCTGGTGTTTTTGTCGGTGCCTGTATTAAAGCAAAGAATAGAAAAGAAAAGCTTTGTGGCACTACTTATTTCATTTCTCGGAGTCTACATTATTTCATCCCAGGGCAAAATTTTAAGCCCCGGCCATGCCGATATGACAGGGGTGTTGCTTGCCACGGGCAGCTCTGTTTTCTGGGCTTTCTATTTTATTCTTAACGTAAAAGATAAAAGAGAAGAATCTGTAAAACTGTTCCTGAATTTCATGTTCGCATCTGTTTATCTTATTTTTGCCCTCCTTATAACGCGAAGCTGGCCTGAAAATATTGAAGCATCTGCAGTTGCTCCTGCAATATACATAGGGTTATTTGAAATGGGGATTACCTTCTACTTATGGCTCAAGGCATTACAGCTTGCACCAACAACCGACAAAATTAGCAACCTGGTCTATCTGG
Source organism: Bacteroidales bacterium (assembly GCA_012517605.1). Taxonomy (GTDB): domain Bacteria; phylum Bacteroidota; class Bacteroidia; order Bacteroidales; family VadinHA17; genus LD21. The sequence goes on along the minus strand of JAAYUS010000025.1, from coordinate 13,697 downwards.
CACCTTTCCTGTCATTGATCCTGGTTCATTTTATTCTCCATGAACCTGTTTTTTATACAACTCCGGCAGGATTATTGCTGATAATAACAGGTATTATGATTCAGAACCGGAAGCGGGCAAACGTATAATTTATTATATTTGCAAACCATATATTGCTGTGAATAAAATGTTTGAATTGTCTGGTAGCAATATGATCACAAAAATTCATTACATATGAAAAAACTGATTTCTTTAGCCATAATTCTTCTGTCCCTGTTTTCATCATGTAAAAAAGATGAGAATGAACCAGTCATCGTCGACAAGGAAGTTACAGCCGCAATGGCAAGGGACAGCCTTTATTTTCTCATGAAGCAGTGGTATTACTGGTACAACCTGATGCCTTCGGTGGTAAAGGAAAACTACGCTGATCCGTACGAACTTCTTGAGGCGATGAGGTATAAGGAACTTGACAGGTGGAGCTTCGTTGCCGATTACAATGAATTCATTTCTGAAATGCAGGGTGATTTTGTAGGCCATGGCATCAGGATCGGCATTGACGATTCCAAAAAGGCCAGGATTGCAATGATATATTCCAAATCTCCGCTTTATGCAAGCGGCGTAAGGAGGGGATGGATAGTGAAAACCGTCAATGGCTCGGATATTGCCCAGATTATCATAAGCGGAAATTCCACCGAGTACAACAACGTCATGGGTCCCTCCACACAGGGCATAACCAATAATTTTGTATTTATTAAGCCTGACGGAACAGAAACAGCAATTTCATCAACAAAGACATCCTTTACGGTTAATACAGTACTGGTTGCTGATACTCTTCATCTTGCCGGTGATAAGGTTGCAGGACATCTGGTTTTCGAATCCTTCATCCAGCCATCGTCAGAGGAACTTGCGACAGCTTTTGCATATTTCAAATCATGCAACGTTACCGATCTCATTCTCGACCTTAGATACAATTCAGGCGGATATCTTTATGTTGCACAGGAACTTGCAAGCTATATTGCCGGTAATGACCTTGCTTCTTCAAAATCAACATTTGCAATACTGACATATAACGATAAGAACCAGAGATGGAATGAGTCATATCCATTTAAAACCATGAATTCACCTCTTGGTCTGAGCAGGGTTGTGGTAATAACTTCAAGGATGACAGCATCGGCAAGCGAAGCTGTCATGAACGGACTCAAACCATATATGAACGTCGTAGCTGTAGGTGATACAACTCTCGGCAAGCCGATGGGCATGAACGGCTGGGAGGTAGGAGAGAAATATTTCTTCTGGCCCATAACCTTCAAGATGGTGAATAAAAACAACGAGGGAGAATATTTTGATGGCATACCGCCTCAGAAGACAGCGCCTGATGACATCACCCATGACTTTTCCAGCAGGAATGAGGAGTGCCTGAAAGAAGCAATCAGGTATCTTGAAACGGGTTCTTTTTCATCCAAGGGTTTTTCTGTTTTCTATCGTCATCCTCAGTATTCAGAGAAACCGGCCTGGATGCAGAACGGACTTGCAATCATAAGATAATACAATAATCAGGTCATTTGAAAAAACTCCAGAAAGAAAGGATTATCCTTGGCATCGATCCGGGGACAAGCATTACCGGGTATGGGATAATCAGAATCCTTGGACAGGAGCCCGAGCTTATTACAATAGGATCCATTGACCTGACAAAGTATAACGACCATTACAAAAAACTGAAGCATATTTTCGACCGGACTACAGGTATTATTGACGAATACCACCCTGATGAACTGGCAATTGAGGCGCCTTTCTATGGCAAGAACGTGCAATCGATGCTAAAGCTTGGAAGGGCTCAGGGCGCCGCAATAGCTGCTGCCCTCAGCCGTTCAATCCCTATTTTTGAATATGCGCCGCGAAAAATAAAAATGTCAATAACAGGTCGCGGGGCAGCTTCCAAGGAACAGGTGGCTTCGATGCTTATGCGTATCCTTAAGTTCAGCAAAATCGAGGTTAAACTCGATGCAACCGACGGGCTTGCCGCTGCACTTTGCCATTTCTATCAGACTAATAATCCCAGGCTGGAAAAAGATTACAACAGCTGGAAAGATTTCATCAATAAAAATCCTAAAAGGATAAGAAAACAGTGAGACTATAAAACTGAGAACGCCAGTGCAACCACGCTCACTCTGACGTTCTCAGATTTCAGAAGCTCATTTGCACAGGCCTCCAGTGTCGATCCGGTGGTAATAACATCGTCCACGAGCAGGATATGAGATCCTGAAATACCGGCACTGTCTGTTACAGTGAATATGTCTTCCACATTTGTCCATCTGTCATATCTCGATTTCTTTGTCTGGGTTTTAGTCCCGGTTTTACGGACAAGCAGTTCCTTGTTCAGTGGCAGTCCGGAGACTTCTGAAAGTCCTTCAGAAATCAGATCACTCTGGTTATATCCTCTCTGACGTTTTTTCGAAAGATGCAAAGGAACAGGGACAATAAGGTCAATATCATCAAAAAATCCTGCAGATTTTAGATTATTGCCATAGATCCTTCCCAGTTCCGGGCCTAATTCCTTCACTCCCTTATATTTCAGCTGATGGATGAGTCTCCTTATTCTGCTGTCTCTTGTATAGAATGAAAATGCTGCAGCTTTATCGATAAGGCATCTGCCCCAGAAAAGCCTGGCCACAGGATTATCGTTTTTCAGATGATAGCCTGTCCTCGGAATCTGTATATAACATTCAGTGCAAATGAGATATTCATTTCTCATCAATGGATTACCGCAGCCATGGCATATGCGCGGAAAAAGGAGACTGATGAAGTCGTCCCACAGATCATACAGATAATTCATGCAGCGAGCGGACTGAATTATTACTGTAAAGATATAAAAGGTTGGATTCCGATCCAAGAAACGGCTATGCAAATCAGAGAACAACTTTTTCGCTGATCTTCTTTGCAATTCTGGTAAATTCTTCCTGTGAAAGTTTCATTTTGGGATTATGGAAGTTTAAGTCTTCCATTGTATCCATCGGTACAAGATGTATATGCACATGAGGCACCTCGAGTCCGATAACTGCCACTCCGATCCTTCCGCAGGGGATAGCTTTTTCAATGGCAATGGCGACTTTTTTTGAGAACAATATCAGTCCCGACAGATCTTCATCTCCCAGGTCAAAAATATAATCCTTCTCTATTTTCGGAACAACAAGAGTATGTCCGATTTTCAGGGGATTGATATCAAGAAATGCAAAGTATTTGTCATTTTCAGCGATCTTATAACAAGGTATTTCGCCTTTAATGATTTTTGTAAATATTGTGGCCATTGCGCCTGAAATTTTTTATGTTGATATTGAAAGGATTTCGAATGGAATAACTCCGGAGGGAACCTTGATCTGCACTGTATCCCCGACCTTCCTGCCAATAAGCCCCATGGCAATGGGGGAATTAACGGCGATCTTCCCGAGCTTAAAGTTGGCTTCGCTTTCAGGAACGATCTGATATTCCATCACAATATTGTTTGACTTGTTTTTGATCTTAACCTTATTGAGAATCCTGACGGTCGTAGTATCAATTTTAGACTCATCGATTATCCTCGACCGGGCAATGATATCTTCGAGCTTGGAAATTTTCATTTCAAGCATACCCTGTGCTTCCTTTGCTGCAGAATATTCAGCATTCTCGCTCAGATCTCCCTTGTCCCTTGCTTCAGCTATCAGCTTTGATATAGCCGGACGTTCAACCAGCCTTAGCTGATCAAGCTCTTCCCTTAGCTTCTGAAGCCCTTCCTCAGTTATGTAAATGACATCTGCCATTTTTTCTATAAAACAGTTAAAAAACAAGAAGAATCCCGGAGAATCCGGAACTCTTCAGTAACAAATATAATATTTCTTTGATTAAATACAAAAAAAATGAACTGAAAACAGGTATAATACAAGTAATTATCTGTCAAAATTCAGATGCTAATCATATTTTCTGCCTGCCTTCCGCGACTTTTCCTTAATGTTTTTCTTTTTATCCCTGAATCTCTGATCTGAATCCTTCCTGTTTTCAATCATCCTTGCTTTTACTTCGGGAGACTGAATGTCAATATTATGTTTCCGCTGCTTTTTTACATAAGCATAATATTCCTTATCAAGCCTTTTCTGGTTTGCAGCCTGTTTCTTCTTTGCCCTGACCACTTCCCTCGATTCCCTGTATTTAACGGTTTTGTTGTTCAGGGATTTTCCAAAAAGCTGTCTTTCCGGATTCCTTATGCTTCGCTTGTATTGCTGAGCATCACAAATCTTAAGTACAACAAAGAAAGATATAAGAAGTATTATTGCCCTTTTTACCGGAAAACTCTTCATCATCTCCTTGCTTAAATATTAATCTGCTAAATTGCCGTATTGTTAAGGCTAATACTATTTTTGTTCAAATTTAATAACGCTGAATTATATGACAAGATTTTCAGGACTTATCGTTTTTTTTCTGTTTTTCCATTCATCTGTTTTCCTTATTTCATGCGGAAAAGCCAGTAATGATGTGATTCCTGATGTTTATGTCGATTTCACGATCGACCTTCTGGATCCTGAATTCGTAAATCTTACTGTAATAAATGTCTCTGATACTGTCGATGCCGCCACTAATAGCTGGGGTTACCGTTCGGCAGGCTTCAGCAACAACGGGATAATAATTTTCAGCGGACCGGATAACTATTATGCATATGACAGGACCTGCCCCTATGATTTCTCAGAAACAGGATCGGCTGTAAAAATAAAGATCAAGGACAACATTTATGCCGTATGTCCAGTATGCGGAACAAAATATTCACTGTCGACATATGGGACTCCTATTTCAGGCCCTGGTAAATTTACATTGAAGAATTACAAAACCAGTTTCGACGGAGAGAGGTTCATCCGTGTCTGGAATCAATAGCGGTTGCGGCAATTCTTTTTATTAATAACGGTAATGATCAGGCTTGAACGGGCCGTCCTGGCTGACTCCGATGTATCCGGCCTGTTCGCTTGTAAGCCTGGTAAGCTTAACACCGAGCTGGTCGAGATGCAGCCTTGCGACCTCTTCGTCAAGTTGTTTCGGCAGTCTGTAAACATCCGTCTTGTACGTATTCTTCCAGAGTTCGATCTGGGCCAAAGTCTGGTTGCTGAACGAATTGCTCATCACAAATGAAGGATGGCCTGTGGCACAGCCAAGGTTTACAAGACGTCCTTCAGCGAGCAGGAATATTGCATGTCCGTCGGGAAACACATATTTATCGACCTGCGGTTTGATATTTACCTTTCTGGTACCGGGTGCAGCATTGAGTTTATCCACCTGTATTTCATTATCGAAATGACCAATATTGCATACAATGGCCTGATCTTTCATCTTAAGCATATGCTCAAGAGTAATTATATCCCTGTTGCCGGTTGCTGTTACATAAATATTTCCTTCATCAAGGCAGTCCTCTACTGTTTTTACTTCAAAACCTTCCATGGAAGCCTGCAGTGCACAGATCGGGTCAATCTCGGTGACAATGACCCTTGCACCGTATGCCCGCATTGATCTGGCGCATCCTTTCCCCACATCGCCATAACCGCATACAACAACGACCTTTCCTGCGATCATTACATCCAGGGCCCGTTTCAGTCCGTCAGCCAGCGATTCGCGGCAACCGTAAAGATTGTCAAACTTCGATTTTGTAACAGAATCGTTGACGTTTATGGCGGGAACAAGCAGTTCTCCGTTTTCCATCATCTGATATAGCCTGTGAACGCCGGTCGTGGTTTCCTCAGAAATTCCCTTAAGTTCGCTTACAGCTCTGTGCCATTTACCTGGTTCCTGAACAAGCAGGTCTTTCAGGGTCTTAAAGATGACAGCTTCTTCATGGCTTCCGGGCTCCTTGTCGAGTACCTTCGGGTCTTTTTCTGCCTTATAGCCAAGATGCACAAGAAGTGATGCATCTCCTCCGTCGTCAACGATAAGGTTGGGGCCCTTTCCATCAGGGAATGAAAGTGCCTGTGCAGTGCACCACCAGTATTCTTCAAGTGTTTCCCCCTTCCATGCAAAGACGGGAATGCCTCTTTCAGCAATTGCTGCAGCGGCATGATCCTGGGTTGAGAAAATATTGCAGCTTGCCCATCTGACATCAGCTCCCAGTTCAACAAGTGTCTCAATCAAAACTGCCGTCTGAATGGTCATATGAAGCGATCCTGTTATCCTGGCTCCTTTCAGCGGTTTTTCCGCTGAATATTTTTTTCTTATTGCCAGAAGTCCCGGCATCTCTTTCTCTGCTATATCTATCTCCTTCCTTCCGAAGGATGCAAGTGAAATATCTTTTACTGCATATTGTTTCGAAACTGTCATTACATTCATCATTAAAGCATTTATATTTTCAGGATGCAAAGTTAAACAAAAATCTTAAGGTTATGTTCATACAAGCAGCTTCAGTGCTTCATCCCTGTCGTGAGCCATCTGTTTTCTGAGCTGATCAGTGTTTTCGAACCTCTTTTCGTCACGAAGCCTGTATCTGAAAAAGACTGTCACGGATTTGCCATACAGGTCATCTTCAAAATCAAAAATATTCACTTCGATCGACCTGGTCTTTCTTCCGGGATCCACAGTCGGGTTATAACCAATGCTTAATACTCCTTGGCGGAGTTCATTTTCAATCAATACCTCAACTGCATAAACACCATTAGCAGGTATGAGTTTAAGATCTTCATCAGGCTTAATGTTTGCCGTGGGAAAGCCTAACGACCTGCCCAGTTTTTTACCTTCAACAACCTTACCTGTAACCTGATAGCTGTATCCAAGCCATTTATTTGCATTTGCCAGATCTCCTGAAAGAAGTGCCTCACGGATTGCTGTCGAACTAATTATCCCTTCCTCTCCTGAAACACCTTCTGCCTGATCCACTGTAAATCCATAAACCCTGGCATATTCACGGATTTTTGAAATATCCCCTCCCCTGGCTTTACCGAACTGGTTGTTGTATCCAACCAGAAGGTGTTTTATGCCAATGCTTTTAACAAGTACATCCCTTATGAAATCGCGGGCTTCAATATTTCCGAGATCTTTTGTGAAATTAATAACAATAAGATGATCAACCATCAATTTTTCAAGCAGCTTTCCCTTCTCCGTCAATGTTGTCAGGAATAACAGGTTCTCATTATCCTGGCTGAGAACATGTTTTGGATGCGGATCAAAAGTTATAACCACCGATTCACTGCCTTTCTCCCGTGCAGCCGCCACAAGCTGCCGAAGAAGTGCCTGATGCCCAAGATGGACACCATCGAAAACACCGATGGTCACGAAAGGATCGGGGATCCTCAGATTTCTGTAATCTTTATGGATTATCATGAATCCTTAACATTGAACTGTAAAAATAACAAAGCCTGCGAAAACCTGATTACCGGGTGATTTAGATTTTGTACTTTTATGGAACTATCCTATAAATTGTTGTCATGAATCAAGACAAGTATTATTTATCTGATCCATGGCTGGATCCGTACAAAGGTATAATCGAAGGCCGCATAAACAAGTGTATCGCAAAGGAACGCCAGCTTGCAGGAAACGGAAAGTTGACAGAATTTGCAATGGGTCATTTTTACTATGGACTTCACCGTACTGATGACGGGTGGGTATTCAGGGAATGGGCCCCTAATGCTGAAAGCATTTTTCTTGTGGGAACGTTCAATAACTGGAAGGAGACCCCCGGCGGCCGGCTTACAAGAATAAACAAATACGGCGACTGGGAGATAAAACTCCCGCTTGAAGGCTTAAAACACGGCGACCTGTATAAACTCTCTGTCAACTGGAAGGGGGGAAAAGGGGAAAGGATACCTTCCTATGCAACTCGTCTCTTCCAGGATGAAACGACAAAAATTTTCTCGGCACAGGTGTGGGATCCCGGACAACCATATATGTGGAAGGTCACTGATTTCAGGCCGGCCGGAACCGTACCTGTGATTTATGAGGCTCACGTGGGAATGGCCACTCCCGAGGAAAAAACAGGCACATATCGCGAATTCACCACTTATGTCCTTCCCCAGATCATAAAATCGGGTTATAATACGATCCAGTTAATGGCAATACAGGAACATCCCTTCTATGGGTCATTCGGATATCATGTGTCAAGTTTTTTTGCCGCATCTTCGCGATTCGGCCCACCCGAAGACCTTAAGGAACTCATAGATAAGGCACATGCCTCAGGTATCCGCGTTATCATGGACCTTGTTCATTCTCATTCCGTAAAAAACATCATAGAAGGCCTCGGGCTTTTTGACGGAACGCCTGGTCAGTATTTTCATACCGGAAGCAGGAGAAACCATGTCGCATGGGATTCGCTTTGTTTTGATTACGGGAAGGATAATGTCCTGCATTTCCTTCTCTCAAACTGCAGATACTGGCTTGAGGAATATAAATTTGACGGCTTCAGGTTTGACGGTGTTACAAGCATGATCTATTACAATCATGGTCTTGAAAAGAACTTTACCTCCTATGATGACTATTTTGACGGCGGACAGGATGAAGACGCGCTTGTTTACCTTTACCTTGCCAACAGGATGATCCATGATTACAGGCCGGAAGCAGTTACAATCGCAGAAGAAATGAGCGGAATGCCCGGTATCGCCTGCGACACTGCAAGAGGAGGATTTGGATTTGATTTCAGGTTATCGATGGGAGTTCCCGATTTCTGGATTAAGCTTGTAAAGGATACCCCTGATGAGAACTGGAACGTCGGTCAGCTGTTCCATGAACTTACCCAGCATCGCCCGGAAGAGAGGATAATATCATACTGCGAATCGCACGACCAGGCCCTGGTTGGCGACAAGACACTCATTTTCAGGATGATAGATGCCGAGATGTACACCGGGATGAATAAAGCCTATCACAGCCTTGCCCTCGACCGAGGCATTGCCCTTCATAAAATGATAAGGCTGATAACATTCAGTACGGCAGGAGGAGGTTATCTGAACTTTATGGGAAATGAATTCGGACATCCTGAATGGATTGATTTCCCGCGCGAAGGAAACAACTGGAGCTATAAATATGCACGCCGTCAGTGGCATCTTGCCATGAATGAGGAGCTTAAATATTCATTCCTGCTTAAGTTCGACAATGCCATGATAAGGTTGCATCATGAGCATAAAATTCTCGATGACCTTTTTGTAGCCAAAATCTATGAAAATGATTTTGACAAGGTAATTGCATATTCGAGGGGTGAACTGTTATTTGTCTTCAATTTCCACCCGACACGGTCATTCACTGATTATGGAATACCAATAAAGGGAAAATTCAGAATAATTCTCGACAGTGATGATCCTGTTTTCGGAGGTTTCGACAGGATAAACAGGTCAACAGTATATATGTCGACCAAAAAAACAGAAAGGCCGACACTCGATCAGCCTTTCTATCTTTATTTATACCTGCCAGCACGTTGTGCCCTCGTTCTCAAAAAAGAGCCGGTTAAAAGGGCAATTGATATTTAATCAATCCATCTGAGAAGGTAGAAATCCTGTTTGTGCGGAAGATCCTTGTGCTTTGGATAGATCCTTATTCCATAGAAGAAGGTGCCAGCTTTTTCAGGCACCAGGTTCGCCCTGTACAGGCACTTCCCGTTTTTGCAGCTTATCAGCTTGAACTCCTGGCTGTCAACAAATTCATATTCTCCCTGCTTGTTAAGGAAGGTAAAAACAAATTCAACTCCGACGTTGTCTTTTGGTATTTTCTTTATATCGAGAGCTATTTCGGCCTTGTATTCGTGCCCGGAATGATAATGCCCTTCATCGGGACTCTCGAAATGATAATTAAGCACCTCAATATTATCCCACTCATCCCTCATGTTTTTCTTCCATGCCGCAATTTCCCTGGCCATTGCAAAATCGTTGGATGTGAGATATTTGTTTCTCTCCCACAGCTTCAGATAATATTTGTTGATATAATCATCAAGCATCCTTTTCATCGTGAACTCGGGAGCTATCTTTACCATCGTATTCTTTATATAACTGATCCATTCAACAGGTATGCCTTCCTGATTGTAGGAATAAAAAGCAGGCGTTATTTCATATTCAAGCATATTGTAAATTGTCTCGGCATCCACATCATCCTGAAGGTCCTGGTTGTTAAACGTTCGTTTTTTGGGAAGGGCCCATCCTGCGAAAGCACGATAGCCTTCAACCCACCAGCCGTCGAGCACGCTGAAATGGAGGGTTCCGTTCATCACAGCCTTTTCACCGCTTGTGCCTGAAGCTTCGAGTGGGCGGGTGGGGGTATTCAGCCATATATCAACACCCTGAACAAGCAGTTTTGCAAGCTCTATATCATAATTTTCAAGAAAGATCACCTTCCCTGCAAACTGAGGCATCTGGGAAATCTCAAATACCCTTTTTATAAGGTCCTGCCCTCCTCCGTCGTGAGGATGTGCTTTACCTGCATAAATGAACTGCACCGGCCTGTCGGGATCATTAACGATCCTTGCGAGCCTGTCAAGATCCCTGAAAAGCAGGGAAGCTCTCTTATATGTTGCAAACCTGCGGGCAAATCCGATAGTCAGCGCCTTTTCATTAAGATGAGTGCTTATATTCAGAAGGGTACGGGGACTTACATGTCTTTCAATCATATCCCCCTGCAGCCGTTTTCTGATATTGACAAAAAGCTTCTTTTTGAGACCTGTTTTTACTTTATAGATCTTTCTGTCATCAAGGCTGTAAAGTTTTTCCCACAGGCTCCTGTCGGTCTGGTCGAAATTAACGGTGCCTGTAATTTCCTTGTAAACCTGCTGCCATTCGGGTGCTATCCATGTAGGATGATGGACTCCGTTTGTAACGTAACCAATATAGAGTTCCTCCTTCAGATATCCGGGCCACAATTTGTTGAACAATCCCTGCGTAACCTGTCCGTGGAGCTTGCTCACACCATTCAGTTCCTGCGACATATGAGTGGCAAGGTAGCTCATATTGAATTTTCTGTCTGCCTCGCCCGGACATCTTCCCAGGGCCATAAGCTCATCCCATGTGATATTGAGGCGCGAATGATAATGCGATATGTATTTTCTAAGGAGATCTTCTTCAAAAGCATCATGACCGGCAGGTACTGGAGTATGTGTTGTGAACAGTGTTGACGATCTGACGGCTTCTGAGGCCTGATCAAAAGTAAGATGATGATCTTCAATAAGATTTCTTAAACGCTCAAGGCTTATAAATGCAGAATGGCCTTCATTGCTATGATAGAGGTCCGGTTTTAGTCCAAGGGCATTAATTGCCCTTATTCCTCCTATTCCAAGGATAAGCTCCTGTTTCAGCCTGTTTTCATGATCACCGCCATACAGATAATGTGTTATTGAACGGTCCTCCGGTGAATTATCCTCAAAATCAGTATCGAGAAGATAAAGGGATACCTTTCCTATCTTTGCTTCCCAGATACGGATCTTAACAGTCCGGCCCGGCCATACTACACTAACAATCAGATGTTTCCCTTCATGATCTTTCACAGGAAGGATAGGCAGGCGTGAAAATTCCTCAGCCTCATAAACAGTAAGTTGTTCTCCTCTTGGCCCAAGCTTCTGCCTGAAATAACCAAACCTGTAAAGCAGACCTATCCCGTAAATTGTTAAATTTGAGTCGCTTGCTTCCTTCAGATAATCGCCGGCAAGTATACCGAGACCGCCGGAATATATTTTAAGGCATGGATGAATGCCAAATTCCATGCTGAAATATGCTACGGCAGGCTTTTCTTTATCATCAGGCCTGTCAAGATAACTCTTAAACTCACCATAGACTCTCTGCAGGTCTGAAACAAATTCGTCGTCATCTTCAAGCACAAGCTGCCTTTTATAGTCTATTTTCTCAAGAAGAAGTTTTGGATTGTGCTGAACCTCCTCCCAAAGCGAAGGATCCATCCTTCTGAACAACGATTCGGCCTCTGAATGCCACGACCACCAGAGGTTATTTGCTATTTCCTTTAATGATCCAAGCCGGTCGGGAACATCGCTCTGAACATAAATATCCTTCCAGACAGGTATCTGATGAGGTTTCCTTATATTCAATAATTCAGGAGCCTCTATTAACTGTGCAAATTCCCTTGGCTCTTCCCTTCTAACCTTACTTTGTTCAAGGGCAATCTCGTAGGCCTTAAAATAATGCTGTACAAGATTATCCCACATGGCTATCCGGGAGATCTCATGTGCTTTTATCCTTGCCTGTCTGATATCCTCGTCGGTGAGGCCAATAAAATTATTAATGAAATTTCTGATCTCCTGGACAACGTTGGCTTCATTGTCATCTGTTCTTTCGATTATTGCAATCCCGTTCCCCGGATCCCTGAAATATTCCTTCACCCATAAGCCGAAGCCTGAAAGGGAGGTAGTGACAGTCGGTATGGAGAACATGAGGCTTTCCAGCGGAGTATATCCCCATGGCTCATAGTATGAAGGGAAGACCGACAGGTCGAAGCCAATCAGCAGATCATAATATGACAAATTGAAGATGCCATCATTACCGTTAAGATAAGACGGGACAAAAATAATCTTGACAATATCTTCCTTGCGGTTGCCAAGCCCGTTTGTATTAATACTCTGTAAAACCGGATCGCTTTCCGGATAATGAAGACAATGTGTAAGGTATTTGTCGATCCCGTTGACAGGACCATTATTATACAGAAATTCGACCAGATCCTGCCTTGGGCCCTTATGATAGGCCGGCATCAGAATAAATGCGACGCATTGTCTTGCCAGTTGATTTTTATTAAGTTCGCCCAGCGAATTAATGAATATGTCGACACCTTTATTGCGGAATTCATACCTGCCGCTGTTTGCAATGTACATGCAATCATCAGGAAGCTCATAACCCAATACTGCCTCAGCAACTTTTCTGAGCTTTATTCTTGCATTTTGTCTTTTTTCCTCAAATATCTCCTTAGGAGGGACAAAAGAATCCTCAAATCCGTTGGGAGTTACCAGGTCGACATCTTTTCCCAGAAAATGAGAACATTCCTTTGAGGTTATTTCGCTGACTGTTGTAAAAACATCAGCTTCCATTGCCGACAATTTCTCGAGCGATTGTTTTGCCACAACATTGAACTCACGGGCAACAAGACCAGGATTATATTCTTTCATTTTGCCGTAAAGGGGCCTGTTGTTTCCGGCAATGCAACGGCCAAGCACTGTCGCATGCGTTGTAAACGAAGTTGCAATCCAGGGCACATATTTTTCGAGATATAGAATGCCCGTCCCTGTCATCCATTCATGGAACTGTGCAACTATATTCTGGCGGTCGTGGTAAAATGATGTGAAGCTTTCGATCACTTTGCCTGCCGCATATCCAAACAGGGCAGGTTCAACATAATCCCACTGCCCGGTTATGCTGTCAAGCTTATATGTTTCCCAGAATTTGGCAAATATTTCATTCTGCTGGCCAAAATATGGTGTAAAATCAATGAGAAAAACAATGGGTTTTCCCGCTATGTTCCATCTTCCTGTCCTGACTCTTAGTCCCTCGTTTGAGGCCAGGATCTTCCATTCCGAGAACATGTTCTCGTCAGGAATGAATTCGGGATTTGTAACTTCCTCTCTCCAGGCATCGGGGCCGATAAGGATATAATTATCACCAAATTCATTAACCAAATTCAGCGCCTTTGTTGAGATTACAGTGTGAATTCCTCCTACTTTATTACAAACTTCCCAGCTGGTCTCAAAAACTAGTTCAATGTTCATGTATATATATGTTGGTTCAGATTTTCTTATTATACGGAATTTTAGG